>JAIDTO010000047.1 GCA_029060625.1 Muribaculaceae bacterium
ATAATTATCGTGAGTCCCGTACGGAAATAAATCTTGTCGAGTTCCTTGTGAATTTCATCGGTGGCATCGTAAGCAGTATCTATCATAAAGCCTTGCGGCATATTACGTATGAATTCCGATAAGGATTCTCTTATCTCCTTCGCCACATTAAGCTGATTGGCATATTCATCGGCAGTGATATTGACATAGATGGAATTAAGTCCATTTATGCGGAAGTAACCGGTAGGCTCAGCCTCCTCATGAGTGGTTTCAGTTATCTTGTCGAGCGATATGATATTTCCATCTTTTGCAGTCAGTGATATGTCGGCGGGATTGAAGCTATCCCGGTCGCTTACCGAGCTCATCGATATGCGAAGCCATTCCATGCCGTTGTCCCCGACTATAGGTGCAATACCGAGAAATTCAGACTTATAGTGCTCATTTATGGCATTGCGGATATCAGCCGGAGTTATGCCAAGAGCCGAAAGCCGGTCAATGTCGTAGTGAAGTTTCCACTCCATCGGTTGCGCTCCACTCAACTCTACGCTTCCGACCCCCTTAATCCTTGAGAGCAAGGGCTTGAGGTTCTCTTCCCCATATGTCATTATCTCCGACGGATTGGCAGGAGCGTTGAGAGTCAGAGTGATAAAAGGGCGTGAGGCATCGCTGTCTGCCTGACGCAGCGAAATGAAAGGATAACTGACACCTTCCGGAAGCTGGCCCCAAATCTGCCTCACGAGTGTAGACACCTCAAACCGCACATTGTCCATATCGGCATGCCGGTCGAGACTTACTGTTACCCGTCCTCCGCCATCACGAGAATTAGAATCGATACCCTTAACCCCGTTGATTCTGGCAAGGATTGACTCGATTCGTGAAGTGACCTCCTGCTCTACCGTACGCGATGATGCCCCATTCATCGAGAAACTTACCGTTATTGAAGGGAGCGTCTGCGACGGGGCAAGTTTCACCGGCAGAAGAGGGAGCAGGGCGCATCCCGCTATAGACAGGGCGATGAAGACCACTATTATGGAAAAAGAGCCTTTTTTTAATGCATAATTCATAATGCATAATTCATAATTGATTTACTATTCGAAATCAATGAGTTATTTTATAGATAAAAACTTATATCTGTAGAGAATTTTTTTCTTTCAAGAGCGGATGATTATGCATTGTGCATTATGCATTGTGCATTGCTACAGAAGGTCGAATTCTCGGGTGAGGGGTAGATCCATCTCGAAATCGTGGAGGGTGAGGCGACGGATTTTGTAGTGGCTGAGCCAGAAATTCTGGAGAGCCGAGATATAATTCTTGGAGGCTTCCTGCCTGCGGTTTTGGGCAAGAGTCATAGCGTTGACGTCAGCCTTGCCTATCATGAAGCGCTGTTGTGTCTGGGCATATGCCATATCGGCAAGGTCGAGTGCTTCAGATGCGGAAGCTATCATATCCTTACGAATCTCATAGTCACTGACAGTCATAAGAATATCTTCTTCTATCGATAGTTCCTCTTGCTCCGCAGCAATTCGCGTTACGTCAAGATTATTTTTTGCCATATTCACACGCCCCTTGCGAACACCCCAGTCTACTAATGGAACCGAGACTGAGACATTCACGAGATCCTGACGAAGCAATGAACGGTAGGCTTCGGGCAGACGGTCAGACACTTGGTTGAAGCCAACAGATGCGTTTACAGAAGCACTGAAACGAGACTCAGCCACAGTGCGGCTTACTTCCCTCTCTCCCTCAAGAATGTTCTGCCGGTGTTCGAGAAGGGTAGGGTTGTTTTCCTTTGCATAAGAGAGAGCACGGTCCGCCGGAATTATCACGCCTCTCGGTTTGCCGGGCAACTCCACAAGAATTTCCGTATTCTTATCCATGCCAAGGAAGGAGGCGAGCGAGAACATTGCCCGCTTTAATGAGATACGAGTGTTTTCCAATGTGTTACGGGCGTTGACCCGGTCAAGCTCCAGTGTAAGAAGGTCAGCCTTTGAGATGGAGGCTATGCGGAAACGTCGCTCGCCGATGACATACATAGTGTCGCAGGAAGCCACGTTTTCCTCTGCCAGACGGTATTCAGCTTGAGCGAGAGCGAGATTGAAGAAATAAGTCACAGCCTGCTCGCTCACACTCTCCATATTATAGATAAGTTCCTTTTTCGCCTTTTCGTAGCGCAGGGGTTCTATCTTGCGTTCCCACTTGAAGGAGTTGAAGCCTATGAGGTTTTGTCGGTAGCCGATGCGGACCGGGACTGAAGAAAACTGCGTATAGGTGTTTGCCCCGAAATTTCGCATATACTCAAGGTCCGTGTCAAGATAGAATGTACCTCCTAACAGATCGAAGTTCTGTTGCAGCTCAAGGCCTGCAGAAGCGCTGAACATCTGCTGCTGACGGAATACGTCGATGTTTTGGTCGAAGTCGTAGCGCTGTGTCATGTATCGGTTGTAGGAAGCGGGAGTGAAGGTCAGTGAAAGGCTCGGAAGGCGTCCGGCACGGAAACTGATGTATTGCCAGTAGTTTGCCTGGTACATGTTTCGGTAGCGGAAAGCCATAAGGGAGGAATCATTGGCAAGCTCGATTGTCTTGCCAAGGGTAAGAGTCACTCCGAAAGCCGAAGGAGTCAAATGCGCAGCAAGAAGTGTCAGCAAAAGAACCACCACTGGACGAATATTCGATTTTCGATGTATCATGATTATGAATTATGCATTATGAATTATGCATTGGTGAGATTATGCATTTATAAAAAAGAGGTATGATGAAAATGCTGACGGCGGTGCCCACCACCATCGACCCGATCATGGCTATGGCGAGGGGACGCTGCAGTTCCGAACCTATGTCAGAGGTGAAGAGCACAGGAAGCATTGCGAATATAGTGGTCAGCGATGTCATAATGATAGCCTTAAGACGGCGGTGGCCGGCAGTGTGGATTGCCTCAACGAGTGGAGTCCCTGCCTTTCGCAGCTCGTTGATGGCATCAATCTTCAGGATGGAATCGTTAACAACGATACCGCATGTCACGATGATGCCGATTGCCGACATAAGGTTGAGCGACTGCCCGAATATCATCAGCGAGAGCAATGCGAAAGCCGTGTCAATGGGAATCTCTATAAGCACGATGAGAGGCTGGAGGAAACTTTCGAACTGTGCACACAGGATGAAATACATCATTAGAAGGGACACGAGCAGGATCACGGTCAACTCCTTCATCATCTTGGAATTGCTGAAAAAATTTCCCGCGAAGTCCACATCATGCTTTCCATCGCCGCGTACAGTCTCGGATATCATCTCCATCAGGCTTTCCTCATTCCCGGAGGTGTTGAATCCAATAGGGACATATTCACCGGCTTCACCGGCTATAATAGTCTTGAGGTCTTTGCTTTCCGATGTCTTGATAAGGTTGCGAAGCGGGATCTCCGTGCGGTTACCCTGTCTGTCGGCATGGCTACGCACGAAAAGAGAGCCGATCGTTTCTTGAATATCCTTATCTCGGCCTGCTATTTCAATCGGGGTGTATTCCTGAAATGAGCGGAGAGTGGAGACCTCATTTCCCTTGAAAGCAGTGCGCAATGCCCGCTGCACCTCTGAATAATCCACATTGTAAAGCGCCAATAGGTCGCGGTCGATGGCTATGTCGATCTGGCTACGCAGTGGAATTGGCGACAGCGTGCTTCCCGTTGCCTCTTTCAGACGCTCCCTTAGCTCCAAAATCTCAG
>JAIDTO010000048.1 GCA_029060625.1 Muribaculaceae bacterium
GGCGCTTTCGCTCGCCAACTCAAACCTACCAGACCGGGAGGCAATCGTGCAGCTGGGCGAAGGATGGGTGGCGGAAGAGACGGTGGCTATAGCCATCTTCTGCGTGATGCGTCACATCCGCGATTTCGAGGGATGCCTTGTGGCGGCAGTAAATCATGACGGCGACAGTGACTCAACAGGCGCCGTCGCCGGAAACATTATAGGCACAATCCTTGGATATACCGGAATTCCTGAGAAATTCAGGAAAGACCTTGAACTGCATGACCTGATACTTTCTGTGGCAGACGACCTCGCAGGAGCGTCAGATGAGACACAAATGAACGAACGCTACGCCCAGCATCATCCCTACGGTATCGAAGACAGGCTGAAATTCATAAGCGGAATGAAGTTCACTCCTGAAAACATCACCAGCTTAGGGCCCGACGATATATTCGTATTCGGCAGCAATCTCGCCGGACACCATGCCGGAGGTGCAGCACGCGTAGCACGACAGCGTTTTGGCGCAATCCCCGGTCAAGGAGTCGGATTGCAAGGACAGTCTTATGCAATCCCGACTATGCAGGGGGGCATAGAGACCATCAAACCCTATGTGGATGATTTCATAGAGTTTGCCTCCAATTGCGACCAGAACACGTTTTATGTCACCCGCATCGGCTGCGGAATTGCCGGCTTCAAGGATGAAGAGATTGCCCCGCTCTTCAAAGATGCCCTGAAACTCTACAATGTCCGTCTACCGGAATCGTTCGTCAGAATTCTCCTCGGTTGTTAAAATATTTAAAAATCGGAATAACGCTTAAACCATCTTTTTTCCTAAGGGTCAAAGAAACGTAAACAATCAAAAAACACTAACATTTTAGCAAAGCAAAAACGATGAAGAAAATTCTTATGACCCTCACTCTCGCCTTTGCGGCGATGATCGCTATACCATCCGTAGCAAACGCCCAGGATGCGAAGCTCGAACAGAAAAAAGAATGCTGCAAGGAAAAGAAGGAATGCTGCAAGGAAGGAAAGGCTTGTGCTAAGGAAGCCGGTAAACCTGACTTCAAAAACGGGAAAAAAGCAAAAAGAGTTCACTCCGGAAAGTTGATGAGAGGCGAAGGCCGAAAATTGAAGGGATCCAAAGATGCCAAGATGCTCCGCAGAGGTGGAGAGAACCCAATGTTCAAGGGCATAACGCTCTCAGAAGATCAGAAGGCAAAGATGAAAGAGCTTCGAGAAAAAAACTTTACAGCCGAGAAAAAGGCAAAGGCCGAGATGAAGGCAAAGAGCAAAGAGGAGATGCAGAAGCTTCGCGCTGAGTTTGACAAGGAAGTGGAAAAAATCCTCGACAAAGACCAGCTCAAGCAATATCAGGCAAACAAAGCCGATCTGGAAGCAAAACGCTCTGCCAAGCAGGATAAACTTCCTAAGATTGAAAAGAAGGACAAATAATAAAACCGCTATACAAAAACGGAAAACGGTCTGCTCCCGTGGGGGTAAGACCGTTTTTTTCTATAATACCAACTCCTCAAACAAACGTGAGAATGTCGCGTCCAAGTCTTCACAGAGTCCCGGATGAGGGCGCGATGTCTGGATTACGCTGCTCTTTACTGCAGAAATCCATCGGAACCTCTCCTCCACCGGATATTGGGCTACGGGTCCCGCGCTACGCTTCCCCTCGGCAATCTCAACGAATGACTGAAGCTGACGAGCCAGAATCTCCCTGTCAGTATCGGGACACATAGCGCATAATTTCCCTTCAGGTATGAAGATACCGACCTTTATCCATCGACGACGCTTGCACATCATTGCCAATCCGACATTGATAAACTCCTCTCGCTCCACTCGTGGCACATATCGCAACACGGCATATTCATATTTGTTTAACTCTTGCATCTTCTACAGCCTTTACAATGTCGACATCATTGAGTCTCTTGATGAGAAACTTCCTGTAAACCTCTCTTCTTTCTTCCCCTTCTTCCAATGAGGCTTCATCCCATCGCAACCAGTCTGTAGGAACTGCATCAACTATTTCCGATAGTTTTTCCGGAGTCAGCTTCTGCCGAATCATTGCATCCGCTTCCTTCATTCGGGTTGCCTTATGCAGAAGGGCATGGTCTTTTATATATGGGAACGGTGTCAATGCACTCTTCTCCCAGTCGCTCCAGGCATGATGGAAATAAAACGATGCGCCATGATCTATGAGCCAGGTCTCTGAATGCCACACAAGCATGTTGGTGTTCTTGACAGTCCTGTCAACGTTTGTAATAAAAGCATCAAGCCATACTATTCTCGAAGCGAGAAGTTCATCTACCGGATTCACATAAGGGTCAAGAGTCATTGCCCCCTGAAGATAATGCACACCCAGATTCAGGCCATGGCTCCATTTTAGCAAATCCTGTATTTCTTCGTCTCCTTCGGATTGACCGAAGTATTCATCCAAGTTTAAAAACACCTGTTCCGGGACAAGGAAACCGGCTGCTCTCGCTATCTCACTCCCAAGAAAGTCTGCGATGAGCGCTTTCTCCCGATGGCCTGCCCCCCGGAACTTGACCACGTATTTGAAGCCGTCGTCCGCCTCCGCAAGTGCCGGAAGAGATCCACCCTCCCGCAGCGGCGTAATATATCTTGTCAGATCCTGATTTCTTATTTCCATAATCATAAATTATTGAAGTTGTCATTCAAAAACAACAACTCTAAATTGATAACAAATAATGACGTTTTAAATCTTCTTAACTGAAATAAACATGAAGCGTTAAAAGTAACATAATAAAAACAAGTTTAATAGTATTATTACCAATTTTATTTTATAAAATTTTATAAAAAAGAGAGCGTCTAAAAATATTTTATTATCTTTGCATATTGAAAAAAACAAATGACCATGAAACGACTCATAGTAATTTTTGTAATGCTTCTCTCTCTATCTATTGAGACAATAGCAAGAGATATATCCTTCACGTTTGCCGGCCAAACTATCAACTACACTGTCATTGACGAAAAGGCAAAGACTGTGTTAACTAAAGAAGGGAAAGAAAGCGGTGGTCGCTACAAACCTGGCAATTCCGTGGATGGCGACCTGGTGATTCCATCATCTATATTTGAGGAGGAAATAGAATATACAGTAGTGGGGATAGGAAGCTATTCCTTTTATGAAAATAATGGCATTACCTCAATAAAGCTTCCTGATACCATTCGTGAAATAGGTGAGTATGCATTTTATGAATGTTCATCGCTTTCAAACATCAACCTTCCTTCCAAAATCGCTAATATTGGTATGGGGGCTTTTATCGACACCGCGATTAAAGACATCTCATGGCCTGAGACAGCTACCGAAATCCCACAATCAGCTTTCAGTGGATGTAAAGAACTTATATCCATAACATTACCCTCATCCTTAGATAAGATTGGACACTATGCCTTCTCATCTTGCAATTCACTAATAAACATTGAATTTCCTCTCCACTTAACAGAAATAGGAGAAGAAGCTTTTGCAAACTGTTGGGCACTTAAATCAGTTTCTTTGCCGTCTTTTACTACAAGAATCGGTCCAAGAGCCTTCTGCGAATGTATAGCACTTGAAAAGGTTATTCTTCCGAAAAATATTGAAACTCTTGAAAGTGGATTATTCGTAGGCTGTACTTCTCTTTCATCAATCAGCATCCCCAATAGTGTTGATGTCATAGAAAAAGCAGTCTTTTCACGTTGTTCAAGTCTAAATTCAATTGAAATTCCAAACCGTGTCAATTTCATAGGTCCGTCTGCTTTCGCACAATGTTCCTCCCTTGAGTCTGTAATAGTACCTGAAGGAATAACCAGAATCCAGTCAAGTACTTTCAAGGGATGTTATGCACTTACCTCAATATCACTGCCATCGACAATAGTTGAAATAGAATATGAAGCATTCAGAGCATGCGGCAGTCTGAAATCCATATCCCTTCCGCTGGAATTGACCTCAATAAGCAATTATGCATTCGCATATTGCCGTGAGCTTGAAAACATTAATCTTCCAGTATCGCTACAGACTCTTGGCGATTATTCGTTCCAAGCTTGTTCTTCATTAACTTCAATGACAATCCCTGAACCTCTGGTAGAATCAGGCTATTTAGGTTATAGCGTCTTTGCTGATTGTTCCAAACTAGAAAATGTCATACTTCCCGAATCAATGAAAGAAATACCTGACGATATGTTCAAAGGATGCGGATTCAAGTCGTTTCATTTTCCCAAATCACTGGAAAAGATAGGGTATAATGCATTTATGGACTGCAGCAATCTATGTTCCGTCAGGCTTCCGGATGGTCTGAAGATATTGGAAGGGCAAGCATTCAATAGATGCAGTAAGCTTACTACCGTCTTCCTTCCAGAATCGTTGGAGGAAATAGGCTACTATGAATTCTGTAACAGTAACAATCTTATGAACATATATTGCGCGTCTATGACCAATCCAATTATCTCAGAAAAAAGGATATTCGATGATGCCATATACTCACAAGCCACACTCTACGTCAAGGAAGAGTGTCTCGATGAATACAAATTGAATGAGCCATGGAGCAATTTCGAAAAAATATCGACATTTGTTCCTTCAAATTCCACAATCGAGGGAATAACACTTGACCCTCACTCATGGAGCTGCGAGGCTGGAGAAAGCTTCAGCATTTCTGCCACACTTTCCCCAGATTACGAACAAAACCATTCATTAATGTGGTTGTCAACTGACGAAAACGTGGCTAAAGTAGATGCTAATGGCACTGTAACTGCTGTAAGTACTGGAAGTTGCCTTATATCGGCAACCGACACAGATGCATATGCATCCGGGGTCTGCCAGCTTTTCGTAGTCCCTGGCGATGGAACAGTTTTCACATATGAAGGTATCCGATATGCCGTACTCGATGATAATTCAGCTACCTGCCGAGTGGCAGCATTCAACGATATAGAAGGACAACTGGAAATTCCGGAATCGGTGAAATTCAATGATAAGGAATATAGTGTTGTAAAAATTGGAGCATATGCTTTCATCAACTGCTCAGCTGTCACATCTGTCAAAGTAAAAGATTCCGTCAATGAAATTGGTTACAGTGCTTTCTATGGATGCGTAAACATTAAGGACATCTCGTTACCTTCACATTTGAATGAGATTCCGGATAGAATGATGTACAACTGCATAAGTCTTGAAGACTTGGAACTCCCTGAATCTCTCACTTCGATAGGTTCAGATGCATTCCATTCCTGCAAAAGCCTTCCATATATCAAAATACCGGATAACGTAAACTCAATAGGATCTTTTTCTTTCTATGACTGCGGAAAGACTGAATATATTTATATTCCTTCTTCTATACTATCGTTAGGAGAATCTGTGTTCTATGCTACTGAAACAGAAATCGTAGAATATAATACCATTAATCCTATAGAATTTACAGACTACGACAATTTTTATGGCACGTTATTCGATAGCAATGTTTATAAAAATGCTGTGCTTCGTATGCCTGAAGAAGGACTCGAAAAGGCCAAGGACATCTTGCCATGGTGTAAATTCAACCATATGGAAGTATCCGAACCAGATGCCGTAGATGTCCCGCTTGATGACAGTTTTGCTCCTTTGGAGATCTTTACTCTTTCAGGAATTAAGGTAATATCTTCCACAGACAGACTTTCACATGGTTATTATATCGTCAGGAAAGGAAACGAAACACGCAAAATCCTTATAAAATAAGTTAATTTTAATCAAGAATTCCCAAAAGAGGAGCGATGGAATTGCATCATATGTGAAGTTTATATAACTTTGCCGTATGAAAACGTGTCGATTCCATATATTGCAAAAAATGTTTCT
>JAIDTO010000049.1 GCA_029060625.1 Muribaculaceae bacterium
GATGTGGTGAAGGGTTTTGAATTAGGGGCCAACGATTATATCCGTAAGCCGTTTCAGATCATCGAGCTCATAGTAAGGATAAAGGCTCTGTTGAATAGAAACCGCTCAGGAGTAGTGGAGGATTCATTACTTTCAGTAGGGGATTGCTCTCTTGACTTTGCTTCGCAAGTGTTGTCCATAGGAAAATCGGAGATAGAACTGACGCATATCGAGGCTCTTATACTCGACGAGATGTTCCGGCATCCCAATGAGGTGGTGGAGGCAAAGACACTTATGTACCGAATCTGGCACAACGATGACTACAACAACCTCAACCGACTACACGGCTTCATCTATAAACTCAGAAAATACCTCTCCAACTCTACCGCCCTCGACCTCCTTAACATACGCGGCATAGGCTACAAACTTGCGATTAAATCTTGATCACTAACCGATGCGAAACAGACCAAATCTTAACGCATTTGCTGGAAATTTTTGATATATTCATAGAAATTATTAATTTTGCATAAAAGACAAGAAATGGATACAAAAATAAAAGTTAGCATAATCGGTGCCGGCAATATGGGTGGCGCCGTGGCAAGAGGATTGGCGGAAGACCCTGATAGGTATGAAGTGAGAGTATCAAATCCCTCTTATGGAAAACTTGATTCTATCAAGGCTGATTATCCACATGTCATAACAACTCAATCTAATTATGAGTGTGCGCTTGGAGCAGATGTAATTATTCTTGGTGTAAAACCGTGGAAAGTTAAGGATGTGATTGATGAGCTGCATACCATATGGTCTGAGGACTCTCATCAGATGCCTATCCTGGTGTCTATGGCTGCAGGGATAGATATAGCAGCTTTGCGTGCTATGACAGGGGAGGATATCGCAATTTATAAGGCTATACCTAACACGGCGGTCAGTCTTAAGTGTGGAGTTACGTTTGTCAGCCGAGAGAAATCAAACGAGGTGAATGACCGGATCGTCTCTGATATTTTTTCAACCCTCGGTCTCACTGAAATAGTCGAGGAGCGAATGCTCGATGCCGGAATGGCAGTCGCCTCATGCGGCATGGCCTTCATGATGAGGATGCTCAGGGCAATGACAGAAGGGGGTGTGGAACTCGGCCTGTATGCGTCAGCGGCACTCCGGGCTGCTGCCGCCACAATGCGTGGTGCAGCTGAGCTTATAGAGAAAAACGGACTGCATCCGGAGCAGGAGGTTGACAAGGTAACTACGCCGGGCGGCCTGACAATCCGTGGCTTGAACGCTATGGAGGAAGCCGGATTTTCCGGAGCTGTGGTGAAAGGTCTTCGGGCCTGCGTAAAATGAAGATATTAAATAGACAATTCTGACATTATGAAGTATCGTTATACGTTCTTTTTAGGGCTCGCATTGGCGAGCAGTGTGTTTTCTCAAGATATTGAGGGTCATGAGGTAAGGCCGATAAATGATAAATGGCGCTTTCATTATGGATTCCAGGCTCCCGAGTCTGAAATATCAGACGTTACTCTTCCTCATACGTGGAATCGCAAAGACGCGATGTTCGGCAATAAAGATTACTTCCGAGGACTTTGCAACTACTCTCGAAAATTGCCGGCAGACCTTAAGAAACCCGGAAAAAGAGTGTTCTTGAAGGTTAATGCAGCCCAAACGGTTGCTGATGTATTTATCGACAATCATTTCGTTGCTCAACATAAGGGTGGCTACACTGCGTTCGTGACAGAAATTACAGATTTTCTTAATCCCGGAAAGGAGAGCAAACTTGAGATAAGGGTTAGTAATGCACCTACCATGGATGTGGCTCCAATTTGCGGTGATTTCAATATATATGGTGGACTTCCGAGAGGTGTTGAGCTTATCGTAACGGATCCGGTATGCATAGCTCCTGACTTTTATGCGTCTCCGGGTGTCTTCTACTATCAGAAAGCGTTAGATGAAAAGGAAGCGATCTTGGATGCAGTGGCTCATATTTCTTCTGATGGCTCAGTTCCATTGGAAAACTATGAAGTGGAGTTTTCCGTCTGGGATGGTGATCGATTGATTTCAAAGAGTATGTCTAAAGTTAACGATGCCACTGAAGCCATTACAGTTCCAGTCTCAATTGATAAGCCCAGGTTATGGGATGGCCCTTCCGATCCCTTCTTGTATAAGGGGAGGGTAGAGCTGAAAAAAGATGGAAACACAGTCGATGTCCGTGAAGTGCCGATTGGAATACGCAAC
>JAIDTO010000005.1 GCA_029060625.1 Muribaculaceae bacterium
GGCAAAGGTCAATGCCGGTCTGATATTCCCTGCAAAGAAGGGGGATGTAGAGATAGCATCAGATATATATGCCATGCGCGATAAGATCAATGTCAACCTCGGTCTTAATCCTTCAATGGAAAGTGTAGTAAAAGGTGGAATCGCATTAGATGCAACATTGGCCCGCTATGCACATCCTTTAAAACCGGAGGGAGAAATGGCAGTGAGAGTTGACATTCTACCTTCCACAATTACAATCAGCGATAAAGCATGGTCGATTGCCAACGGGGCGATAGATTATTCAGGAAAGCGTATAGACGTAAGCAATTTCCTTATAAGCCACGATGATCAATATGTAAGGATTGAGGGAACCGCATCTGAAAATGAGGAAGATGCCGTAATGGTCAAGCTAAATGATATAGACCTTGAATATATCTTCAATGTCCTTAATATCAATTATGTGTCGTTTGGTGGAATGGCTACCGGAGAAGTTATAGGAAGACGCCTTCTGACAAAAAAGCTTGAAGCCAGAACTGAATTCCTGCATGTGAAGGATTTGAGCTATAATGGGGCAGTATTAGGAAATGGTGACCTTGCGTCAGATTACGACGTTTCTCAACAGAAAGTTGGCATCTATGGAGTGATAAGGGATCCTCTGACAAGAGAGCGCAGGGTAAGCGTGGATGGAGGAATATGGGTGACGCGTGACTCCCTGAGTTTTGATATAGATGCCCAAAAGGTCAATGTCGGTATAATGAAACCGTTCGTTTCGGCTTTCTGCTCGGATCTATATGGTAAGGCTTCGGGAAAATGCAAGCTGTATGGAACATTCTCAGACATTGACCTTGTTGGAGGCCTAAGAGCCGACACGCTTTCGATGAAGCTTGATTTTACAAATACATGGTATCATGCAGGAAATGACTCCGTCTATCTTTACAATGGAGTCATAGATATCCCGCCTCTCACACTATATGATGATGATAAGCACTCCGCTGAATTCAGCGGATGGTTGCGTCACACTTATTTCCACAATCCGGTATTCAATTTCAGGCTAAAGGATGCCAAATCGTTGCTTTGCTACGATACAAATGAGAAAATCAATCCTCTATGGTATGGCACTATTTATGGGTCAGGACATGCGCAGATCAACGGGTATCCGGGACAAATAGATATTGATATGAACATGACCACTGATGAAGGGTCCAAGTTCTATTATGTCATAAGTGATGCAGAGGATGTAGACCAATACTCTTTTCTGACTTTTACTGACAAACGCAAAGAAACCAAGGAATTGGAGGCCGTTGACACTGTGCCGGATTATCTTCTTAAATTCCAAAAGCATACAGAAGACTTGGAAGAAGGATCGAGCAATGTGATATTATCGCTCAAGGGAACTGTCACAAATAATGCACTCGTCACCTTGGTGATGGATCCAAAAGCAGGAGACAAAATTATTGCACGCGGACAAGGTGCTCTTCAGATGGACTATAACTTGGCGAGCAATGACTTGAGGATGATAGGCACGTATGTGCTTGATGAAGGCAGCTACAACTTTACATTGCAGGATATCATCATAAAAAACTTTAATATCCGAAAGGGGAGCCTTATAAAATTTGACGGAGACCCAATGAACGCAAATCTTGACATAGCCGCCACTTATAGGGTAAATACAAATCTTACAGACCTTGATAAAAGTTTTTCAACTGACAAGGAACTCAACCGCACAAATGTGCCGGTGGATGCACTGCTTCTTGTGAAGGGACCGATGACCAATCCGGATATCACCTTTGATATTGAATTGCCCTCGCTGACTTCAGACGTAGAGCGAAAAGTGAAGAGCATTGTCTCTACCAATGACATGATGAGCAGGCAGATAATATACCTATTAGCGTTGAATCGCTTTTATACTCCTGAGTATACAGGAGGACAAAGCAATGGATCAGAATGGTCGAGCATGGCTTCATCTACCATATCATCGCAGTTGAGCAATATACTGAGCCAAATGACTGATAAATTGGATGTGGCACCATCGTTCAGGAGCGATAAGGGTGACTTTACGGATATGGAATTTGATCTTGCCCTATCTTCAAGGTTGCTCAACAATAGACTTCTCATCAATGGGAATTTCGGATACAGAGACAGGAATACGAGCAACACTCAGTTTGTAGGAGACTTCGATATCGAGTATCTTCTAAGTAAGAATGGGAACTTGCGTCTGAAGGCATACAATCATTTTAATGACCAAAATTATTATCTTCGCTCAGCCCTCACCACCCAGGGTGTCGGAGTAGTGTTCCAACGTGATTTTGACCGACTTTTCAGACGCAAGAAAGATGATATCATTCAACCTGAGGGGGAAGAAGAGAGAGATTCCACAACAATGTCATTAGATATAAAATCTGAGAATAGAGTGAATAATAATGATTCAATAAACCAAGTAAATAATTAGGAACATGATTTGGAGTATAGGAGAAATTCTTGGAAAGATTGGTTTTTCAAATAATTCAATTGGCTACGCTTTCAGTGGAGGTGGTGCCCGTGGATTCTCACATATAGGAGTGTTGAAAGCACTGGAGCAGTTTGGAATTCGTCCCGACGTAATGTCGGGAGTGTCGGCTGGAAGCGTGGCAGCAGTCATGTATGGGGCTGGATTGACTCCTGATGACATGACACATTGCTTTGAAGACCTTTCTAAAGTGCGGGAATTCGTAAGTTGGAAAGTACCGGGCAATTCCCTGATGAAAATAGACAAGTTTGGGAAACTGATTGAGTCATGGTTGCCCGTGAAAAACTTGGAAGACCTCAAGATACCGACAATAGTATGTGCCACAGATTTCCAACATTGTAAATCGATTGGCTGGGCGAAAGGAGAGATTGTGCCGAGAGTGCTTGCTTCATGTTCAATACCTATAGTCTTCGAACCTGTGAAGATTAATGGCAGGGTATACGTGGATGGCGGTGTGCTTAGGAATTTGCCGGCGTGGGCGGTAAGAAAATATTGCAAGACCCTCTATGGCATCAATTGCTCTCCCTTCCATAATATATGGAAGGATCCCACCAAACATAACCTCGTAGAGATAGCATTGAGAAGTTATCAGTTGATGTCAAAGTCAAATATGGTGAATGATGCTAAGATGTGTGATATTCTCATCAATCTAAGGGGAGCACATGCTATAGGCACATTTGATGTTGCCAAGCTGCACCATATAGTTGATCTTGGGTATGAGACGGCTTGCAGGATTCTTGAGAAGAAGCTTGGATAAGGGGGAGAGAGTCAAGAGTCAAGGGTTAAGGGTCAAGAGTCAAGGGTTAAGGGTTAAGGGTAAAGGGTTAAGGGTTAAGAGTAAAGGGGGATGTGTATGGGTAATTTGGGGAGGAGAGAAAGGAATAATATAGAAAATAATAAAGAATTAATGGAGAGATTGATAATCTATCAGATGTTTCCGCGTATCTTCAGTAATACCACATCGGATCCAAAGCCATGGGGCAAGCTGGAAGAGAATGGTTCGGGAAAACTCAATGATCTGACTTCGAAAGCTCTGAGATCGATAAAAGAACTTGGTGTCAATTGCATATGGCTGACAGGAGTGATTGAGCACGCCACAAAGACGGATTTTTCTGAGTATGGAATCACGCCCGACAATCCGAATGTAGTGAAAGGAGAGGCGGGCAGTCCCTATGCGATCAAGGATTATTATGACATTGATCCCGCAATAGCAGTCGATGTCAAAAACCGTATGGGAGAGTTTGAAAGTTGTGTGAAACGAATCCACAAGGAAGGAATGAAGGTTATCATCGACTTTGTGCCAAACCATACAGCTCGTGTCTATCACAGCGATTCTGCACCTTGGGGAGTAAAGGATTTCGGCGCAGACGATGACATCACCATGGGCTTTTCTCACAGCAATAATTATTACTACATACCATTTCAGCAATTTTCACCCGACTTCCCCCTTGATGCGGAAGGAGATACCCCTTACGTGGAATTCCCTGCCAAGGCTACCGGCAACGATTGCTTCACTGCATTCTGCGGCAGATGTGATTGGTATGAGACTGCCAAGCTTAATTATGGCCATGATTATGGCGACTGGAGTGATCACTTTGACCCGGTGCCAGACACATGGATAAAGATGCTTGCCATTTTACGCTTCTGGGCATCAAAGGGGATTGATGGTTTCAGATGCGACATGTGCTTTATGGTGCCACTTCCATTTTGGCACTGGGCGATACCTCAAGTAAAGAAGGATTATCCTAATGTCATGTTTATTGGTGAGATTTATGATGTGGGACAATACAGGCCATTTCTTGAATATGGTTGTTTCGACTATCTCTATGACAAGGTGAATTTATACGATACTCTTGTCGACATTGAGATACATAATCATTCGGCTGCACGACTCACAGGGGCATGGCAGACAGTGGATGGTATTGGAGACTCGATGCTAAATTTCCTTGAGAATCATGATGAAGTACGTTTCGGATCGAAGGCATATGCCGGAAATCCTGCCAATGTGCTTCCATCACTCGTGGTGAGCTCCATGATCTCAAAAGGACCATTCATGATTTATTATGGCCAGGAATTAGGTGAGTCTGCGATAGATAACGAGGGCTTTGCCGGGGATAATGACAGAAGTACGATATTCGACTATTGGAGCTATGACACTTTGCGCAGATGGTGGAATAATGGAAAACCTTCATTAAAAAAACTTACACCTCAAGAAAAATGGCTAAGAGGAGTCTATCAAAGGATCTTGACTCTTTGTAATTCGGAAGCAGCACTAAGGGAAGGAAATTTCTTTGACCTCATGTATGTCAACTTGAGGCATGAGGGCTTCAATCCACACAGTCAGTTTGCTTTCCTTCGTTATACTCAAGATTCGGTATTGCTGATAGCTGTAAACTTCGACAACAATCCTGCGGAGATGGATATTGTGATTCCACGTCTTGCGTTTGAAATGGCAGGAATGATGGAAGGAAATGTTGTGGCAGACGATCTTATTTGTGGACGTAGTGTTTTCTTGAACTTCAGTCCTGATTCCGGCACACGTGTAAGGCTTAATGGCAAGGATGCTGTGGTGCTTAGGGTGAAGTGACAACTGATTATCAACTATAAAAAAATCCCGACTGCTTCAAGGCTGTCGGGATTTTTTATGGTTGTATGACAATATCTTAAGGTTTGAAGAGATATTGACTTGAAATAGACTGATTGTTGTGGATGCGGCGGATTGTATCGGCAAAAAGCTTAGTCACAGTGAGGATAGTAGCTTTAGGGTTGTCTTTCCTGTATGGAATTGAATCAGTGAAAATTATTTCGCTGATGCCGCTTTCCAGTATACGATTTGTTGCAGGATCGCTCATAACAGGGTGAGTGATAAGAGCACGTACGGAATTAGCGCCTTCTTTAATCATAAGGTCGGCAGCCTTAGTAATTGTTCCTGCTGTATCGGCAATATCGTCAACAAGAATGACATTCTTACCTTTGACATCGCCAATGACTTGCATCTTGGCAACAACGTTTGCTTTTGCGCGCTGTTTATGACAAAGAACAAGAGGCACGTCGAAATACTTTGCATATGAGTTAGCACGCTTTGCACCACCAACATCAGGAGATGCGATCACCATGTTTTCAAGATGCAGACTTTCTATATAAGGAATGAAAACTGATGAAGCATAAAGATGATCAACAGGAACGTTGAAGAAACCTTGAATTTGATCTGCGTGTAGATCCATTGTGAGAAGACGGTCGATACCTGCAACGCTAAGGAGGTCTGCCACAAGTTTAGCAGCGATTGAGACACGGGGTTTGTCCTTGCGGTCCTGACGTGCCCAACCGAAATAGGGGATTACAGCGTTAATGCTGGCTGCAGATGCACGTTTCGCAGCGTCAATCATCAGGAGAAGCTCCATCAGGTTGTCGGAGTTCGGGAAAGTAGACTGTACGAGATATACTTCGGCACCACGAATGGATTCGTCGAAGCATACTTCAAATTCTCCATCGGCGAAATGCTCGATGTTCATCTTGCCGAGTTCTATGCCCAGATCCTTGCAGATTCCTTCGCCAAGGTAGTGGCTCTTTGTGCCTGCAAAAACTTTGATAGGCGGTAGGGTATTGCTCATAGTAGCTCAATTATATTTGTGCCCCTTTAGGAGCTTCACTTTTTTCAATGCAAAATTAATCAATATTTTCGATTATAGCAACACGAAAAGCAAAAAAATACGGGACAAAAATCATGTCCCGTATTTTTATATCAATTATGCATGTTTTACCAGATGATTACACGCTCGGAAGCGGGGCGGAACATCTTGTCGCCGTCTTTGATGCCGAAGGCCTTGAAGAAAGGCTCGATGTTCTTGAGAGTCACATTCACACGGTTTTCGCCAAGAGAGTGCACGTCGCCGCTTGTAAGGTTGCGCATTTCTGCTTCACGGATGTTCTGAGCCCAGAGGTTTGCATAGTTCATATAAAACACCTGCTCAGGAGTAAGACCTTCGATGAGGGCAGCTTCGCTATTCACGTCGACGCCTTTCTTCTTCTGGCTATCGAGGAAAGCAGTCATTGCTATGCGGAGGCCACCCTGGTCAGCGATGTTCTCACCGAGAGTGTACTGACCGTTTGCAAAGAGACCGGGAAGGATTTCAACTTTGTTGAATTGGTCGGCAAGACCTTGAGTAAGCTCACTGAATGCAGCGGCATCTTCGGGCTGCCACCAGTTGATCATATTTCCGTTTGCATCGAAGTTACAGCCTTGGTCGTCAAATCCGTGAGTCATCTCATGACCAATTACCACACCGATACCGCCATAGTTTTCTGCATCGCTTGCCTCCGGATCAAAGAAAGGAGCCTGCAGGATACCTGCAGGGAATACGATTTCGTTGTTAAGGGGATTGTAGTAAGCATTGATGGTCTGAGGAGTCATGGCCCATTCAGTACGGTCGACCGGTTTGCCCCATTTCTTGAGATATTCCTTCTGTGCCCACATATTTGCATTGTGGATGTTCTCTGCATAGCTGAGATTCGGATCGATGGTGAGTTCAGAATAATCTTTCCACTTGTCAGGATAGCCGATCTTGACTGTAAACTTATTGAGCTTCTTAAGAGCCTCAACTTTAGTGTCGTCGCTCATCCATTCGAGGTGGATGATATGTTTGCCGAGAGCGTTGCGGAGATTTTCAACAAGACCGATCATATAGTCTTTTGAGCTCTGGGGGAAGTATTCGTTGACATAGAGTTCACCGATTGCTTCACCAAGATAGCCTTCAGTAGCTCCAAGTGCTTTCTTCCAGCGAGGACGTTGCTGCTGCACACCGCTCATGACCTTGCTGAATTCAAAACCGGCGTCAGCAAAATCATCACTGAGGTATGGAGCATAGCTTTGCACCACTTCCCATGCGTAATAGTCTTTAAGTTCGCGGTCAGTAAGTTCGGCTGCGAGCTTGTTGGCTGCGTTGAGCGAACGTGGCTCAGTAACAATAATAGTCTCCGGAGCCTCGATGTCCATTGTCTCAATAAAGAAACGATCGAGAGGAAGGTTGCTCCACTTGGCCTTTACATCCTCGTAGCTAAATGGGTTATAAAGAGCCGGTATGTTACGGCTTTCTTCACGTGTAAGAGCTGAGTCAGCAAGAGCAGTCTCGATTTTCATCACGCTCTTCACGATTCTCTTGGCATCTTTCTTAGAATATCCGGCGAGAGTCATATATTTCTCAATGAGCTTCTGATATGCATCGCGAACTTCCTTATTACGCTTGTCATTGAGCAAATAATAGTCGCGGTCGCCAAGTCCAAGACTATTGCTGCCAAGATACATGGCATATACCTGAGAATTGGCAAGGTCTTCCTGCGGACCACCGCTGAAGAGAGGACTGCTGTAGTTCTTATGCATCCATAGGAGGAGGTTGGTCATACCATCTTTTGATGTGCCTTCAATCTTTGAAAGGATCGGTTTGACCGGTTCTGCACCGAGTTTGTTTCTACGTATTGA
>JAIDTO010000050.1 GCA_029060625.1 Muribaculaceae bacterium
CAGCAAGGTTTTTTCAATGATATTTTGAATATCAATGGGGGAGTACGTTTGCAGCATGGTTCTACATACGGTAATGTCTGGGTGCCTCAGGCTGGTGTAATTGTTAAGCCCGGACGTGCTTCTCAGATAAAGGCTTCATTCAGTAAAGGATTCCGTTCTCCGAATATACGCGAGCTGTATCTCTATCCGCCGGCAAATCCGGACCTCAAACCTGAATATATGCTCAACTACGAGATCAGCTACCGCCAGCATTTCCTTGACTATAACCTGATGCTTGGAGCTGCCATTTTCTACATAGACGGAAAGAATATGATTCAGACAGTGAGGGTTGACGGGCGTCCGCGCAACGTAAATACAGGTAAGTTCCACAACAAAGGATTCGAGCTTGAGGCCGCATATAACATCCTGACCAATCTGCAGGCAAGCGCGTCCTGGTCGTATCTCCACACCGATTCGGACAACCTATACTCGCCGAAAAACAAGCTTTGCGCCGAACTGACCTATTCACCCGGTGATTTCAGTTTCACTCTTGAGGACCAGAGCATTTGGAGCATGAAGAATGGTAATCCTGACGGATCAACCGAGAGTTATACATTGGTAAATTTCAGAGCTGCATATACCCTCAATTCCGGGTCGGCAGTTCCTGTAACACTGTCAGTAAAAGTGGATAATATTGCCAATAAGCATTACCAGATCATCTACGGATGTCCAATGCCGGGCACCACGATAATGGGTGGCTTGGAGTTCAAATTCTAAATTCTGACGTTACCAGTTACATTCCGTCTCTACACTTATTAAACCTCTTAAACCAGATATGAAAGCCCGTCTTTCATTGCTATACTTTCTCCAGTTTGGAGTTTGGGGATGCTATCTGACAAGTTTCGGACAATTCCTTGGATCCGGAGGAATTGGCAGCAAGATTGCATGGTTCTACGCTGCTGTCGGTCTCGTGTCAATCATCACCCCATCGCTCTTAGGACGTCTCGCCGACCGGACGGGACGTCCTGAGAGACTTTTAGGACTGTGCCATCTTTTAGCGGCCGGAGTAATGTTTATAATGTGGAGATATGGGATGACCCATCAGCATCTTGAGTTTGGGGTTATTTATCCGCTATATCTCCTCTTTCTGGCATTGTATATGCCGACTATGGCTCTTGCAAATACGGCTACATTCGGTCTGCTGACTCAAAGCGGGCATAACACGGTGACTTCTTTTCCCTCTATTAGGATCTGGGGAACTGTCGGGTTCGTGGGTGCCATGTGGTTTGTCAATTGTGCGTATTGGTTTGATGGCTCATTAGGATTTTCATTCAGTGATGGGGGAAACGTAGGACAAATGCGATTTCAGTATAATGCTATGCAGCTCTTGTGCAGCAGTATAATGGGAATATTGGCTGCTTTATATTCATTGACATTGCCATCTCTTAAGCCTTCGGAAACCAATCGTCAAAACAATACTTCTGTAAGGATTTCATTGAAAGATTCAATAAAGATACTGTTTGGCAAACGTGAAATTGTAATTTTCTTAGTGTTTGTGATACTTTCGGGCGTTTGCCTTCAGATATCCAATGGCTTTGTGACTCCATTCATAACCCACTTTAGTGGAATCACTGAATATATGGATTCTTTTGCGTCCGGAAATGCGACAATGCTTTTTTCCCTGTCTCAGATATCAGAAGCTGCATGTATTTTGCTTGTGGGTATTTCACTCAAATGGAAAGACATAAGGTTTGTATATGCAGTAGGTCTTCTTGCGTGGACATTAAGGTTTCTGATGCTTGGTGTTGGCAATCCGGATGATGGACTATGGCTGCTCATAGGCTCGATGCTTGTGTATGGAATAGCCTTTAACTTCATCACGATAGCCGGACATTTGTATATCCAGCAGATTGCTCCTTCCAATATGAAAGGGTTTGCCCAAGGCTTGATGATGTTCATGAGCAACGGTATCGGTGCCACGTTCGGCACTATCGCCGCAGGCTCTATCGTCAACAGATGGTGTCATTGGGAGATGATCAGTATCTCGGGCTCCGGAGTGCCGATGCGCCTGTTTATGGGCGAATGGATATATCCTTGGAGCATGTTCGCGGCGTATGCTTTCGTTATTATGATATTGTGGCTTCTCTTTTTCAGAAAGAAGACTATCTTGTAGGGACGCACGGCTCGTGCGTCCGCCGACTAAAGAAAAAAACGGAATGAACAATAAGATTTTGATTATATTAGGTTGTCTGTTATCATTGGCAGCATGTGGCAAAAAATCATCCAAGATGAATGAAGCGGAGTTGTCATCAACTCCGACTGTGACAGATTCCATTTCAGATGCATTGGATTATCAGATCAGTCGCTATCCATCATCACAGTACCGGGATGTCTATAAGAATTTCATGCAGGATTTCTTCGGGCCGGGTCATATCCTTGCCGACACTGCTGCATCCGGTCGTTATCTCCGTCAGGAACTTGCGGAGGAGGGTCCTTTTGATGGACCTCTTTATGAAAAGACCGGATTCAAGGGTAATTTCTATCGTGTGAATCTCTCCCTTATCAAAGACGGTATTGTTTCGTACGAGACATTCTTTCCTGTCTTTGTGGAGAGTGTGCAGGGCATTATTCCTCCGTCGGGAGAAGAATGGATGAAGACCTGGAATCTAATCGACAGTGTGATCATAGCTAAAGGTCTGCACTTTCCGGATGAGGATATCGACAGGAAATCTCTTGCCGATCAGTTTACCGAAGGCAACTATATCGCCCATCACAGCCGTCGTTTCAACGACTCCGTCCATTTCCATTACAGAATAATCTCACGCGATAATTTTGAGAAAATCATTCTTCCCTTGATCGAAAAATCTAAATAAACTCACGGCTCTTTAGTTTAAGCTCACGCTGAGGAGCAGAGAGGCGGAGCACGCAGCTGTGCCTCTTGGGTCAATTTTGTTTTGTCGACGAAACAAAATTGACCCCATATTGTTTCGCAGACAAAACAAAATGCCTGTTGGGATGCATGGCATCGAAGAAATCTAATTGATGATCTAATTAATTGTTAAGACGTTGGGATAATAATGTTGTATATAATCCGAATACAAAATGGTGCCATTGGAGAAAGTTATTCCATTAATTGTTTCGATTCCATGACTTGAGTGAATGTGACCGAAAAGATGGGGCATACAAAAATCTCCGGAGTGAATGACAATATCGGCTTCAGGACTTGCCTGAAGCCGACGATGATATCCGTGAGTATCAGATAGATGGAGAATCTTCATGTGTTTAATCTAATTTTCCATAGAATAAGTTAAAGATGCTTAAAACGGAAGGACGGCTTCAGCGAATTGGTCCGGACAATGGAGGATACTGGAATGTTATTAAGAGATAATATTACTTGCAATGAAAGCCTGAATGCTTCCCGGCGTTCAGGCTTTAGATCTTACTTCCAATCACTTATTTTTAAGATTTAATCATGCAAATTTAAATAAAATCTACGTCATCCCAATTATTCTTTTTGCTGAATTTTTAACCAATTTTTCAGTTTATCATAAAAAGGTTGTATTTTTCGAACTTCGCATTTGTCTGATTGAACGGTTTTAGTTAAATTTGTAGAACGATAATAAATAATAAGCCAATATGAAAATGAAAGCGTTCAAGGTTGCCATGATAATGGCAGTGACGGCAGTGATGGTATTATGTGCCTGCTCGTCAAAATCAAAAAAGAATAGGGGAGAGGAAGCTTCCGACAGCAAGTCGATTATATGCTATTTTTCGGCAAGTGGCGTGACCGCCAAAGCAGCTCAGAGAATCGCTGATCTCACCGGATTTCCGGTTTATGAGATTGTGCCTGAATCTATTTATACGGAAGCTGATTTGGATTGGAGAGATTCTCTTTCCCGTAGCTCTGTGGAGATGCGTGATTTCTCCATCCGTCCAGCACTTAAGGATTCTGTCACAGATCTTTCGGAATACTCTGTTGTTTTCCTTGGCTATCCTAACTGGTGGAACACACATCCTACTATTATCAATACCTTTATTGAGTCAAATGACCTTCAGGGGAAGACAATCGTTCCATTTATGACATCCGGCGGAAGCAATATAATCAACAGCGAGCAGAAGCTCCGCGAGCAGTATCCGGACTTGACATTTGGCAAGGGACTGCTTATGAATGATGTTTCCGATGAAGATATAGAGAAATGGGTAAAGGAAGTCGAAAAATAATAATAGACAAGATCTTTTTTTAAGACCGGCAAATCTCATGCCGGTCTTTGTTACTTATTTAGGGGATTGTAGGTGATGTCGCAGTTGCCGCAGTTGGAGCAACCGTTACAGGTAAGGCGGGAGCCGCAAGTATTGCAATGTTCCCGGAAAAATGGGGTGTATGGTTCCGCTTCGAAGAGTGTTCCTGAGGGGTGCTTTAGTTCAAATTTTGGTTTTCCGAAGCTTTTGCTCAAACCTGATTTATAGGCTTGAGTGCTTTGTACTCTTTTTGATGGAATACGATATGTTTTCCCATCTTTTTCAAATACGGTGCCTGTCTCAATGAAATTGAAAGTCACTTCATGCTCAATGCATTGCTTTGCCAAACTTTCAACCCATTCATAGCGACAAACGCGAGCTCCATCATAATTTTCGCCTCCGCATAATACTTCTTCGATTTGACCGGTAATAAGATATTTAGCTGCGTCAATTTCACCGATAAAAGGAGCTGCCATGAACCCCTTGTGCTGTGCAGGAATTGACAGCAAGATAGGCAGCCTTTCATCTGCTCGTCTTTGGTTTTCACATGTCACAGACAGCATGACATTCGGATAGCCTTTTCCCCAGTCATCAGGGAGACATTCCTTGATTCGATGCGCTCTTTTTGTCAAGATCCTGAAAGCGATATCTGATCTCTGACGCATCATCTTCCATATCTCTTGCCGCCATTCGTCTGCTTCTTCTACAAAGAAATCGGTAGAGAGACAGACATAAATCTGCATGCCGGATTTCATCTTGAAGTTACCTTTTCTGTCTCTTTGAACAGGCAGATTGAAATTGGCTGTTTTAGTTATGATAGATGTATCAACACCTCTCTTTCCGTCAAGGAAATACATATAGCAATGATCGCATCCCTCGCTAATCTTGTGGCAGCCGTGCCAAGGATTCCAGATCAACATTTTTTATGAAAATATTCGTAGTTGTCTATGGCCCATGAGATAAGATTGCCTATGAGGGGAATCAGGCTTTCTCCCAAGGTGGTCAGAGAATATTCAACACGTGGAGGTATCTCGGCATAAATCTTGCGGATGATGAGACCGTCAGATTCAAGATTCTTAAGAGTATCGCTTAATACCTTTGGAGAAATATCAGGAATGGCTTTTCCGATGGCGTTGAATCTTGTGGCAGGATTCTCTGCGAGGATGCACATAACAAGCATTGTCCATTTACCCGAAAATCTTGAAATGATGTTGCGGATAGGGCAGTCCTCGATATGTGTGAATTTTTTTAGATTTTCTTGCAATGGCAATGCATTCATAATCAATATTGGTTACTTTAAAGTAAGCGTATTTCTATCAGGTAACTTCTTGTACAGATGAAAAACATATATTATCTTTGCACTATCAAAAAGATAGTGGGTTACCACTGCAA
>JAIDTO010000051.1 GCA_029060625.1 Muribaculaceae bacterium
TCTCTACGACGCGGACGTATTACACCGTTTTCAAGATCAATAAATGCTTCAGTTTCGGTTGCGATGAAAGCTCCGATACCTGGCACAATGACGCAGTCATGGCGCGTAAGCAGATATTCAATATGAAGTGGAAGTATGTCCATGTCGTATAGAAATAATAAAGTGTATATTTATGGGAGTATTGGGTTTGCTTTTGGAGTTTGCAAAATCAATTTCTCCCTGTTTGCGAATGCAAAATTAATAAAAAAATCCGATGTCGAAAAGTGATGTCAATATCTTTTTCAGCGTTTTTCTGGGAAAAAACGCTCAACGGTTTGGTAATCAACACCGTAATCAATTGCAAGTTTTTTATCAGCTTCTGCCTCCCTGTAGATAAGTAGGAGTTTCTTGATCCATCCCCTCAGAAGATATAGTCGTCCGTCATGTGGATGTTCGGAGATTGCTTCCTTTGCCGAGTCAAGTGCCTCAGTGAGTTTTCCCGTGTGTCCGAGGTTCTCAATGAGCCCTAATTGAAACTCCACTCTATCTTCATCATCAGGAAGAGTGCGTTTTATTGCATCTGAATAGTAGCCTGCTGCTTCCGAAAGATACCCTTGCATTTCCATGCACTTGGCAAGTCCGCCGGGACCCCATGTATTTTCCGGAAAGTGTTTCGTAAGGCTCGAGAAGTCATCGAATGCACCTTTGTAGTCGCCGCTACGCATGCGCAGGAGTCCTCTTGTCTGTAAGGGCCATTCTGCTACGCTATCAAGATCTAAGATGGAATTGAGAGTTTCCATTGCCCCTTCCGTATCAGAAGCCTTGATCTGGATTTTAGCTTTCGAAGTCAACACCGGGACGCTCTTGGGGGCTCTTGATAGAGCGATATCGAAACATTGCATTGCTTCTCCGATTTTTCCCTCCATTCCAGCAGCGAGTCCAAGATTATTGAACAGCATCACGTTGCCCACGTTGCCGGGATCAAGACGCAAGGCTTCCCGTGTGCATCGAGCTGCTTCGCCCCAATCTTCTTTGCTGATATAATATTGTGCAGAGTCAGCAAGTTCAAGATAGCGATTGTAGGGCGTTGAACTATCCTGGATATCTAAGGCAGCGGCCTGCGCTGTCGCGCAAGCCGCCCCCATTAATATGATTATAAAAATCCGTCGTATCATTTGCTTTTGTAATTGTCAAGTCCTTGTTTCAAGAATCTCTTGTAGCCCGGTATGTCTTCTTCATATACAAAGGCAGGTGCAAGAGGCTTGCCATCATTGTCTACCAATACGTGGAAAGGCTGGGCATTGGCTCCAAACTTCGACCTCTGTAGATAGCTCCACTTGTCGCCGTAGGTGCGGAGTGTGCGTTGTGTGCCATCCTTTTCAGTCACCTTGATAGGTTCCGGAAGAGCCTTTTTCTCATCCACCATCAAAGTCACGAGCACATAATCGTTGTCGATGGTTGCCTTGATGTCCGGGTCTGTCCATACGGCTGCCTCCATCTTACGGCAGTTGACGCATCCATAGCCTGAGAAGTCGAGCATTACCGGTTTTCCAAGCTTGCGTCCCAGCTCCATTCCTTCTTCGTAGTCGTCTACCACGGCATGCACGTCGCCTTCATAAAGAGAGAAGTCTTGTGTATACGTAGGAGGTGCGAATGCGCTGATGGCCTTGAGGGGTGCACCCCATAGTCCCGGAAGCATGTATATTGCAAAAGCGAATGATATGCATGCGAGCATAAAGCGAGTCACACCTGTCTTCTCTACCTTGTCGTCGTGCGGGAATGTAATCTTGCCGAGAAGGTATACTCCAAGGAGTGCGAATATCACTATCCATAGGCTTACGAATACCTCGCGGTCAAGAATTCTCCATCCGTATGCAAGGTCTGCAACGGAGAGGAACTTAAGGGCAAGGGCGAGCTCGAGGAAACCAAGCACAACCTTTACAGTGTTCATCCAGCCGCCGCTCTTAGGCATGCTGTTGAGCATAGTCGGGAACATTGCAAAGAGTGTGAAGGGGAGGGCAAGGGCAAGTGAGAAGCCGAACATACCGATTGCCGGAGAAACGAAGTTGCTTGTAGAAGCTGCCTCTACAAGAAGGGTGCCTATGATAGGTCCGGTGCAGCTGAACGAAACAAGCACGAGCGTGAAAGCCATGAAGAATATCGAAAGCATACCGGTAGTGGTATCCACCTTTGAGTCCATCTTGTTGGTCCAGCTGGAGGGGAGCGTCAGTTCAAAACCACCCATGAATGAGATTGCAAACACCACTAAGAGCAAGAAGAAGATAATGTTGAAGATTGCATTCGTGGCGAGGTTATTGAGAGCCGAGGCTCCGAAGATGATCGTCACTGCAAGCCCAAGCACTACATAGATCACTATGATGGAGCCTCCGTATGTGGCTGCTGCACCAATAGCCTTCCTTCGGCTTTTCTTATTTTGCTTCAAGAAGAATGAGACAGTCATTGGGATCATAGGCCATACGCAAGGCGTCACAAGAGCTATGAGACCTCCAAGGAATCCGGCGATGAAGATGTAGAGAAGGCTGCTCGTCGCTTCCGGAGCGTCTGTCTCAAAAGCGCGTAGCTCAGCTTCTACATTTGTCCACCAGCCTTCTTTTGCAACATCTCCCTGTGTGAGTGCCCCCGGCACGAGAGGTCCATCAGCCTTGTGGAGTGAATCAACGGCTTCTGCTATCGATTCGGCTTTCTCTTCTATCGTGGCTTCCTCAGCGGTTGCTTTAGGTTCGGGCAGCTCGCTTACGGCTGCTGCCGCCGCAGCCGGAGCCTTGCCTGATAGGCTCTTGGCCCCGAACACCTGGGTGCATCCTGAATCGTTGCAGGCCTGACCCTTTATCTCTACGTCTACCGAATAGCTGGCCGCTGTAGGCTTCAGTTTCTGGGTGAA
>JAIDTO010000052.1 GCA_029060625.1 Muribaculaceae bacterium
AATATCGATGAAATAGTTTCAGCAATGACTCCTGATGAAAAAGTGCATCTGGTGCTTGGGTGTGGGATGCAATATAGTGATGATGCTAAATTCCCTGGCACAGCCGGATTGACCTATGCGATTCCCCGCTTAGGAATTACATCCGTATATCTTGCCGATGGCCCACATAGATTTTCCCTTGCAGCCAATCGTCCTTATGACAGTCATGTGTATAATACCACGGAGGTTCCTTCAGGCGCTACATTGGCATCCACTTTCGATCAGGACGCCGCCTTTGCCATAGGTCAGCTCATTGGCCAAGAAGTAAGTGACTATGGTATGGATGTCCTTTTAGCTCCTGGAGTAAATCTTATGCGCAATCCACTTTGCGGTCGCAATCATGAATATTATTCTGAAGATCCGGTGGTAGCCGGAAAGATTGCCGCCGGATACATCAACGGTTTGCAAAGTAAGGGCACTGGTGCTTGCATCAAGCATTTCGCAGTAAATAATCAGGAAACTAACCGCAACAAAAACGATTCCCGAATCGACCAGCGTACGCTGCGCGAACTCTATTTGAAACAGTTTGAGATTGCTATAAAGGAGTCAAATCCTTGGAGCGTTATGACTTCATATAATAAGATAAATGGAGAATACACATGCGAGGATGTGGATCTTACCGAGAATATTCTGCGTGGCGAGTGGGGCTATGACGGTATGGTGATGTCTGATTGGGCTGCCGGTAAGGATGGAGTCCTTTCGATGATCGCCGGCAATGATATGTTGCAACCCGGTTCAGAAAAACAGTTTCAGGATATTAAGACCGCATTGGAAGATGGTCGGCTCGACCCCGCTCTCCTTGACCGGAACGTAAAACGCATCTTGGAATTTGTAGTAAAGAGCCATACTTACAATGATCATCAGTATCCCAACGAAACTGATTTGAAGGCGCATGCAGCCGCTGTCCGTAAGATAGGGGCAGAGGGTATAGTCCTTCTTGAGAATAATGGTGTCTTGCCACTTAAGAAGACCGTTGACAATGTCGGGCTATATGGCGTTACGTCTTACGATATGATTCCTGCCGGAATGGGATTTGGTGCCACAGGCAGAGGCTACTACACCGTTTCTATGGTGGAAGCTCTTCGCAATGCTGGAATCGTTCCGGATTTGGATCTTGTGAAGCAGCATACTCGCCATATTGCTGAAGAGCAGAAGCGTCTTTACCCGGAAGGGCTTCCCTCATTTTCACTTACTCCTCTGCTGAGGGCGAGTGAGTTGGTGCCGTCTGCCTCCGAACTTGAAGCTCAAGCTAAGTCAAATGATGCTGCAGTTATTACTTTAGGCCGCACAAGTGGTGAAGGTGCAGATCGCAGACGTGAGGAGTTTTATCTCACTGATAATGAGAAAGCGCTGTTGGAGGCTGTTTCTGATGCATACCGTAAGGAGGGTAAGCCTGTCGTTGTGGTGCTGAATATTTGTAGTCCGATTGAGACTGCTTCGTGGAGTAAATATGCCGACGCTCTCGTTTGTGCTTTCCAACCCGGTCAGGAAATTGGGAATAGCATTGTAGATGTGCTTACCGGTAAGGTCAATCCATCCGGTCGGCTGCCGATGACTTTCGAGGTCAATTATGGAGATGCAATTGCAGATGCTTATTTCCCGGCTGACTATGAGTTTCAGGCACCTGACTTCGCCATGGGCACGAACGCGAATTTTGAGAATAAAAACAAACAGCAGAAACCTAAGGAGCCGGAAGTAAATGTAGACTACACAGAATATCCCGAAGGTATTTTCATGGGATATCGCGATTTTGACACCAATGGTAAGCCTGTGGCATATCCCTTTGGATATGGCGGTTCTTATACGACTTTCGACATGAATATCGAAGATGCTGTCATAAATGGTGACCGGTGCGAGCTGAAGGTTAAGGTCACCAATACCGGGTCTGTCCCCGGACGCGAGGTGGTGCAGGGATATGTGTCTGCACCTAAAGGCAAGTTGCCCAAACCTTCTAAGGAGTTGAAGGCATTCGGCAAGACCTCTCTTCTTCAGCCGCAGCAAAGTGAGACAATCACTTTGACATGGCCATTAATGGAAATGTCATCCTACAATGAGAAAGCAGGGGAGTGGCAACTTGACAAAGGCGAATACAAGTGGCATGCAGCCGCATCTTCAGCCGACATCAAGGATTCTCGCTCTGTTAAGGTAGATAAAGCGCGTAAGCAGAAAGCTCCCACAAAACTTTAATATTTCATGATCATGTTCCGACGTTTTCTGACATTCTTTCTTGTCGTAATTTCTATTTCGGTTTTTGCTGCGAAAAAAACATCCCTGCTCCCTTCTCATCTGGAGGGGTCGATGATGCCATATGATTTCAGTTATACTGAGTCAAAGCCGATATGGGCAGATTCATTGAGCCCTGTCTATGTGGCACGCGTGGCGCGCCACGGAGCGAGATACATATCATCTCCAAAAAAACTTGAGAAACTTCAAGAAGCAATTGCCAAAGCGTCGGCAGCCGGAACTCTGACAAAGGAGGGCCAAAGGTTCAGTGCGTTGCTTAAGAGCGTGGAAGATAATACCGGGACTCAATGGGGACGACTTTCAGAAGTGGGCTGTCAAGAAGAGGTCAACATGGCAAAAGATTTATACGCTCTTCTGCCCGGACTTATGAAGAAAGCTCGTGTCAACGCCATTTCCACCTATGTGCCAAGGGTAGTGATGACAATGTATCAATTCAACCATGAACTCACTGCATTGTCAAGCGACATTAATATCACAGCTTCTGAAGGGAGGCAATATAGCTATCTTCTCCGTTGCTTTACTGCCGATTCGATCTATTCATCATATCGGGACAATGGCGAATGGAAAAAGGTGTCGGAGAAATTGATGGATTCCATCGTCTCTCCAGAGCCTGCAAGAAGAATACTTGGTAATCTTTCCGGATTTGATGATCATAAATATAGGAAACTCACCCTTGAAATGTATGATGTCCTTCAGTCCCTCACTGCATTTGGAATGGCTGCACCTACAGATGAATTTATGTCAGAGGCTGATTACAAGGCTTGTTGGGAAGTGGATAATCTTGAGCATTATCTCCGGAACACCGACACTCCTCTCTCCTCATTGGCAGGAAAGGCCAGTTCGCCATTGCTCGCCCGCATAATTGCAGATGCCGATGCGTCGCTCAATGCCCGGCTTGTCGATATGACGATAAAGGGAGCTGATATGAATCAGGCAGAAGCCCCTGACCGCTACGATGCCAACTTTTATTTCGGACATGCCGAGACGCTGATGCCGCTTCTGTCGCTAATGCGTGTGCCTGGTTGCTATGACGATTCCGCCGACTTCCCGACATTGTCATCCCGATGGAAAGACTATGAAATAGTACCATTAGGTGCCAACCTTGATATCATCTTCCTTCAATCCCCTTCTCAGCGCACCTATGTCGCTCTTCGACACAACGGACGCTTCGTGCCCCCGATGTCTGGCAGCAATATAGTGTCTTGGGCAGTCTATAAAGCCTACCTCACAGAGCTAATGCTAAGGGTAGCATCCAAATAGCCAGCATATCTCAACTGTTCAACATTTTGTCTCGATCTTCCAGTCTTCGATGCATCGTGTCTTCGACGAGAAGTTTACTCCAATTCTGATTATCCGGCGGCCATCCATCTGATATTTACGGTCGTATTTCTTGTCTTCGATCTGCTGAAGGGCTTCTTCGGCAGATCCATCATATTTTAGCTCTATTACGTATATATAGTCTTCTGTCTTGACCGTAATGTCAATACTTCCATCAGAAGTGGCTGACTCTGTCTCTGTCTCCAGACCGATTAAGTCCATCAAAAGATAAAATGCGTTATGGAAGTTGTTCTCATTGTCCATCTTCATCTTGAAGTGGACTCCTGCGAAATAAGCCTGTATGCACTTCATGGCATTATCTGCCTCCCCTAAGATAAAATACATCACAATGTCGGATACGAGTTTCTTTACTTCTTCATCCGACCTGCATTTCACATAATAAGGAAGAAGAACCCTGAAAAGTCCATCCTTCACCTCATTGTTCGGAATCCCGAGCTTATACCTCTTAATTTTTTGGTTATAGCTCTTGATGGTAAGATAGCCAGTCTGATACAATAGAGCCAGAGGTTGAGGTGTCAGCAAATCAAGACCTTTCAGATCGTCGTCTGTGCAGTAGCTGTCAAACATAGTCTCCAGATCCGCATGCACTCTTTTGAGTGTCTCAGCAACAAGCCTTGGCATCCCTGTGTCATTCCAGTAGTTGGCGATTTTGGTGTAGCTCATTGCATTCAGAAGTGACCATGGATTGTAGATATCGCTCCCGTTTTCGGAGAAACGATAGCCGTCATAGTTCCGTTTAAGCTCCTGACAAGCTCCCTTGCTGCTGATCCCGTTTTTTTCTGCAAGTTTATCGATACCTGGCTTCAGGTTGTCAAGCATCTCGCGTTCCGTGATGCCGCATATATCTGCATATGCATCCTCAAAAGT
>JAIDTO010000053.1 GCA_029060625.1 Muribaculaceae bacterium
CTTTTACTCGTTATGTGCCGATTTAATCAATTTAATTTAGCCCTATGCTTCGGTGAGGGACTTTTTCAGTGCCCTCCTGGGGAGCCGATGCTTTTGGTTATGTTGGGATTGGGGATTAGTTCTGGGCAATTTCCTTTTCTACGAGCTGGAATACCTGGATGCCGTCTTCGCCGAATGCAACATAGATCTTGCCGTTGCGGAGGGCGATGTAGTTAGCAGACTTCTTAGAAGAAGCGTGGTAGTAGCAGATCTCGTTCATAGACTCCTTGTCGAGAACGCTTACGAATGAACCGTTAGCAACGTAGATGTACTTGTCGTCGAATGCCATACCGTTTACAGGAACCTGCTTGTTAGTACCTCTCTGGAATTTCTTGCCGTCGCTGAGGCGAACGAGACCACCCTTGCTGAGGCAAACGTAGATTTCGTCACCATCCATTGCAATAACGTTCTTGCCATCAACCGGTTCAATAGTTCCAACTGCATCATACTTTTTGAGCTGGTCTGCGAAGCTGAAGTCAGAAGCTTTAAAAGTCATAACAGAAGCTGTAGAACTAGTTTTGTCATAAGTATCGTGAGCGAGAACAGCCATATTGCCATTTTTGCTGATAGCAATGTGCTTAGCGGAACCATTAGTCTTGGTAAAGATCTTGTTGCCGTTTGCATCATTTACACGAGAGAAATCAAGGTTGAGAGGACCATAGCCTTCGTAAGTAGCTACGTAGTAGTAGTTGCCCTGACGAACTACACAGTTACCGTCGCCTGCATTCTTGAAACCAATCTTGATTTCCTTGTTAGGATCATCCTTACTTGGACCATAGATAGGCTCGTTTGTAGTAAGTTCACGAACTTCAAAGTCTTCGCGGTCTGTGCCTACAGAAACTGCGAAATCTACAGGAAGAGTACCGATGAATGCGCTCATCTTCTTAGCGTTACCAACAGTAATGATACGGTTGCCGTCAACGATGAGGTGGTTGAAGTCCCAGTCAGGAGCGATCATGTAGCTACCGAGTTCCATACCAGCTTCACCATTGTCTTTGATGACCTCGATACAGCCCTTCTGAGCGTATTCGTAAATATAGTTGGGGTTCTTGTTGGCATCCTTACCATTACCACGGAGGTGGTAGGAAGCATAAGCAGTACCGTCTTCACCGAATTGGATGCAAGTAGCAGAGATGATACCGTGATCGTGGTCACCGTTGTCAACCGGATCGAGATGATCGATATCGGTGATCTTCTTGATTTCAAGAATAGGAAGATCGTATGAGGGAGCGTCACCGGGAACAGTGCCTACACCGGGTTCTTCACCAGATTCTCCAGCCGGGGGGTTGCCGAACTCACCATGGCAGCCGGCTGCGGGAACGTAAGCCACCTGATCAGCCGAGCTATACTGGAGCTCGAGTTCATTGAAAGGAATTTCCTGTCCTGCGATAGAGCACTTGTCGAACTTGCAGGCAATACCCTCGCAGAACGTATTCTGAGCCCAGATCTTGTTGTTGGTATCGAAAGCCTTGGCGTAAACAACAGCGTTCTTACCATTTACAGTGAATCTAGTCGACTCGTTGGAGATACCGAGAGCGTCAGCCTCTACGAGACCGTTGTTGTCAAGAACCACGAGACCCTTATGAAGAGTCATCTTGGCAGCCTTGAAGTAGGAAGCCTTGAAAGTACCCTCGCCGTTGAAAGTGATTTCATCCTCAGCGATGAACGCGCAAGCCACGGCATTACCGTTAAGACGGACGTTCTTAGCCGCGATAGAACCCTTGCTGAAGAAGTCCGCACCGTCGTTCACGCCGAAATCCTCGATCTCGCTGATGTCAACAGCAGAATAGACCTTAGCATCCGTACCAACAGTGACATTGCCGAGAAGAGTACCGTAGTTATAGACAGTCACGCCGGGGTTGATGGCAGCGGGGAACTTGAGCTTGCCGTCGGGGAGAACGTAGATGGTGTTCTCGCCGGAAGCGTTCATATACCCCATATTCAGAGTACCAGCCACATAAACAGTAATACCTGTAAGATTCAGACCACTATCGAGAGTGTCTCCAGCCTTTACAAAGTAGATGCCACCAGCCTTGGGAGTGCCATGGTTGAGATTAGGCTGACCGCCCCACTCGTCTTTTTCACAAAGGTCAAGAGCGTCAGCAGGGATCGCTACGGACTCCGGCATAGAGAAAGTCTCGGTAGCCTCTACATATTCGCCACGAGTAAGGCCATTGCCATAGTTGCGGATACGGTTCTGGTCAGCGCCATATACGGAGTAGGAGGCAGTGGAGAGGGAAGGTTCGGGAGTAGGTTCATTGTTTCCGGAGTTCAGGCCGTGTTCGGACTGACATCCTGCCAGGTAAGTAACACCTGAGGCCGCTACAAACAGGAGAGCGGAGTTGCGGACGAAGCGCAACGATGTTTTGATGTTCCTCATAAGGTTATTAAAAATGATATTATAGTTATTATATTATTTATCAGATTTTTATAATCGGTTTAGATTTAAGATTTTCTTTGAGATGTAATGTTTGGATTGCAAGTCAAATACTTTTGGGTTAAATCTTGGCGCAAAGATAATTCATTTTTTTTTAGTTTGCAAATAATGAGCTAATTTTTTGTGAATTTTTTAGTTAAAATTTTGGAAAAGGATTTTCGGGCGCATGCGCCCTATGCGAGGAACAAATCTTACATGCTATATAGGGCACAGCCTCATGCGGGGAACTAATCGGATAAACTATATGAAACACTCTGCTTACGGAGGATTTGTACCACGCTTGCAGCGCATGCGCTGCATTTAGAATATTCCTCCGGAGGCTATCGACTCTGCTATTTCATTCAAGAGCAGGAATGTTTGCCTGCAATCGGGCAAGTCATAATCAGGAGCCAAAATCATAAGACGCCCTTGCTCACACAGATCAAAGTTTTTACCGGAAGGCTTATACCTTTCATGAAAGGCTTCATTGGAGATGAGAATAATCTTTCCACCGATTTCTTCAACTTCTCTCCTTATATCCTTTTCTTTGGGAGAAATGAACGCTGATATCAGTACTCCTCCATTTGAGGCTGTATGCATCCAACTGTCATGATGCGCCTTTTCCACAGACTTAAATCCGGCATCCCTTCGATGACACACAACAGCATCCTTGAATGGGTTGTAATATAGCTGAAGGTTGCCATACGCATGCCATTGGATGCCTTTGTAAGAAAACAAGCGGCTTACCATCCGAAAATAATGCGGAAAGCATTTCCTGACTAACAAACGATAAGGATTCTGCCTTATGTATTGATAAATAATATTTAACGAATGATATGGACGCAAGAACCTATCATGAAAGTCACTTTCAAAAAGAGAACTATCATATACATTTCTGAAACGAGCTGTCTGTAACGCCCTAACCTTTAATTTTCCAATATATACCCCTATCGGACGATCCAGATATTCCAGTACCCTGACCAGCATATGTACATGATCAGGCATGATGACATATTGAAGCATTTTTAAGCTTGTATTTAAATCACTTATTGTTGAGATACTCGTGAGAATACTCTCACCTAAAGGCGAAAGAGACAGACGACATGAATCAATGGAACCCGCTACCACGGAAAAATCCGGCACTGAGGAGATTTTTCTAATGGTGATGTGATATATACAAGGACTCTTATAGTCATGTTTCGGATGTCTGGGCATAATTACGGAGATTTATTACATGCAAAGTTACCAATAATTATGTAATTATACAAGGATGTTGGTGTTTATTTGGTACTTATGGCGGCGCATGCGCCGTTGGCGGGGAACAAATCGGAAGCGAATTAAGGAAAGGATGATTTCCATAAAAAAAGCATCGGCAGGGAGCCGATGCTTTTGTATTTGGATTGGTTGGATGTTTATTATTCTGCGGGAGTTTCTTCCTGCTCGGGAGCTGTTGTGTCGAGAGTGAAGATGTAGAGACCGCTCTGGCCGTTTGCCATGTAAATATCATTACCGTCAACAGCGATGAAGTTGCAAGAGTGAGCATCTGTGCCTGCAACTTGAACATCGTTACCCTTGTCATCCTTACCAGGAACAGTCTCAAATGCGAAGAGCTTGAGTTCCTTACCATTGAATTTCTCGTAAACGCGGAGACCAGCACCTGTAGCAGCGTAAACATAGTCGCCAGCTACGCAAACAGCAGTTGTGTTGGTAGCGTTGCCCCAAACCTGCTTACCAGTATTCTTATCATATACTCTAAGACCATTCTTTTCTTTGCTTGCATTTTCATTTTCGGGTTTGTCAACCTTACCACCAGCTACGTAGATGTAGTCACCGTCAACAGCCATTGTGTGTTTACCGTAGTACTTAGCAAGAGTCTGATTGTCACCACCTACTTCCCATTTGCCTGTTGCAGGATCGAAACTTTCAGAATATTTCTCAGAAGAAATGAGAGGGGCACCAGTTACGATAGCCTCACCACCATTCTGAGGAACGATGTAGCAGTGTTCAGCATCTGTGCGGAGGATATAGCCATCTGTGATATACTTGCCACCGAAGTCTTCCTGATAAGGATAAATAGCCTTGATTTCAGCACCCTTTGCAAAATTCTTGGAGAAGCTGAATGCACCACCTTTATAACCGGAAACGGCATATGCAGTCTGGCCATCAAGAGCAACGCAATTTACAGAAGAGCCGGGAACCACGATAGTATCCATAACAATCTGTACTCCATCTTCTATTACAGGAGGAATGTTTACGCGACCTACAGAAGCACCGTTTTTGCCTGACGTCAGAGATACAAAAAGATTTGTAGTAGAACCGTCAGCAATAACATTGTTAAACTTAGATTCCTCACTTGTAAGTGTTGATTTGAATGAAACACCACCACCACGTGCATAAGTCATCACATCAATAGCGCCACCCCATGCTGTAGCAGGTGTACCGGGGTTATGAGCTTGGCCATCAGAATGCCATGTAACATAAACGTTATCATCACCACCGAAAGCAACAGCTGTCGCAGACCAATTATTAAGAGCTGCGGCATTAACTGGAGCAACTTTAGTTGTGAGGGTAAGACGTTTCTTCTTCTCGCCGTCACGAGTGCCGTTAATGTTCTGGATACGGCTTGCCTGAGACTGGGGGCTAAGAGCAGTAAGGGTTATAACGCCCTCGTTCTTGTTTTCGTCCTGAGGATTCTTGGGGGAGTCTGCTTCGTTGGAGCAGGAGGCGAGCAGCATGGCTGCAGCGGCCATAAGGAGATAATTTTTTCTCATTGTTTGAAATATGATTAGTGATTATTATTATGCTTTTTTATGTGTATTTCTATCTGAAATGCCTATATTGTTTTATTTAGATGTTATTTTGGGCGCAAATTTAGTAAAAAAATTTATGATTGGCAAAAAAATATTGGAAATTTTTGATTTTTTTTGAAAAGTTTTTTTTGGGGAGTGCTTTGGTTGGGAGGCTGGGATGCCTCCCTTCCATAGGCGGACGCACGGGCCGTGCGTCCCTACAATCGGTAGAGGGGATTGGGGTTTGGTGGATTGGGGAATTTTTTGTAAATTTGCGGTCTATATATGGAATATTGCTTTATGAATAAGGAAATGATTGAGGAGATAGCCCAAAGGGTGATTGAGTGTGGCGAGGGGGTCGCTCGTGAGGAGGCCCTTGCGCTGATGAGCACTCCCCTACTCGATGAGCTTTGCGATGCGGCAGACCGTATATGCAAGGCTTTCCATGGCAACCGGTTTGACTCTTGCTCTATCGTGAACGCGAGAAGCGGGATGTGTGGCGAGGATTGCAAGTGGTGTGCGCAGACACGGCACCATGACACGGGGTGCGTAACCTATAATTTCCTTGATGAAGACAAGACGATGGAGGCTGCACGCCTGAATGAGGCGACGGGGATCAGACGATTCTCGCTCGTGACGAGCGGGCGCACCGTATCAGACCGGGATCTTGAGAATTTCATTCGCATCATAAAGAGGCTTAAGAAGGAGACGAACCTGCATCTTTGCGTGTCGATGGGTCTGCTGACGGAGTCTCAGCTTGAGAAACTAAAGGAGGCGGGGATAGAGCGATACCATTGCAATATGGAGACAAGCGAGAGGATGTGGCCGACGCTCGTCACCACCCACTCACAGGAGGATAAGCGACGCACGATAGAGGCGGCGCGACGGCAGGGGATGGCGATATGCTCGGGTGGCATAATCGGCATGGGGGAAACTGTGGAAGACCGCGTGGACTTCGCATTGATGCTCAGGGAGATGGTGGTAGACTCGGTGCCGATGAATATACTGAACCCCATAAAGGGGACTCCGCTTGAGGGCACTCCCCTACTCGATGAGGAATCGATCGTGAGATGTGCGGCTGTGTGGCGGTTTATACTGCCGAAGCAGGTGATACGGTTTGCCGGGGGACGGGGTAGGCTCTCGAAGAA
>JAIDTO010000054.1 GCA_029060625.1 Muribaculaceae bacterium
TCTTTTGGGAATGAATAGAGAAAAGAGATGTGTCGTATAGTGTTTTTGACAAATCGCGAAAATTTACTAACTTTGCATCCGTATGGCAGTAGAATTCATATCAGGTAAAGACCACTATGACAAGGTAGTAGCGAAAGTGGCTTCCGTGAGGAAGTCGCTCTGGATCGGCACGGCCGACATTAAAGACCTTTATGTCAAGTCAGGTACTGATACAGAACCGTTTCTTGCTGTACTTGCAAAACTCTTGAACCGAGGCGTTGAAATCCGCCTTATCCATGCCAAAGAACCGGGACCCGCCTTCCGTGAGGATTTTGACCGATATCCTATACTGAAGAAAGCCTTGGAACGGGTACTGTGTCCTCGTGTTCACTTCAAGATGCTTATATTCGACTTCCATACCGCCTACATTGGTTCTGCCAATCTGACAGGTGCCGGCATAGGGATGAAGAGCAGCAACCGCCGCAACTTCGAAGCCGGAATTCTAACCGACGATCCGGATCTGATTGAAGATGCTATGGAAGAGTTTGACCGAGTATGGCGCGGTGAGCACTGTACTCGTTGCGGCCGCCGCCAATTCTGCACCGACCCGGTGAAATGAGAAAGTAAATTCACCACATCAAAATATTGTCATTTGATCGATGGTGTCTTCTTTGATGAATACTTATCCTTGATGATGTCATAAGCGCGTCTTACGAGATCGAAAATCATTGAGTCTGTTATATCTTCCTCAAGAGCAACGTTGAGCCACAACCGCATATTCTTTCGTCCCGGAAGCACAGCTGTATGGTTAAGTGCGATCTCCTCAATTTCATCCGCTGTAGAGCGCATCGCCACCCAAGTGAAATCATCAAGGTCAAACATGCAGAACATGTGTCCCTCGACATAGAACACCAGTGTGGCATCATACCGCCTGGCAAATTTCCCGAATGGTATCTTTTCTTCTACTTCGCCCAGCGACAGGCAGTATTCCCTAAGTTCCTCTACATTCATATCCTCTAATTTCCCACCACAAGATAGCGTGAGAAAAAGTCCCACAGTATTTTTGACGTATTCACCTCCTCTTCAGCCCAAGAGTGTTTGCCACCCTCAATCTCATAGAGAATCACATCGCAATTTGAGGGAGAGCCACTATAGGAAGTACATTTCACGATTTGGCTTGCGTCACGCTTGTTTGGGATTGTATCAATTGCCATGGTGGTGCAGCGGTTGTGTGCTGCTACGGTAGCAACTGCAAGGGGTACAGGAATATAAGGTCCCCAACCTCCTGTATTGAGATGGTCGCCATGCCACATGGCGATATCGTCGGCGTTACCGTGAATCTCAATAATGGGTACTGGAAGAGTGAGCGTATCATTCTTATACCTATTCTCATACATAAGACCACCTACAGAGCCATATGCTCTGAACAGTGACGGGGCGGTATAGGCAAGATGATAACAGAGGTCACCACCATTAGACCATCCTGCCATAAACACGTTTGATTTGCTTAAGCTGAACCTTGAAGTCACCTCATCAATAAGATGACGGAAAAAGTCAGCTTCATCAATATCCATGCAATTTTGTGTCGGATAACCGACATTCCAACTGTCGTAGCCACGGGAATCTGGGCTGCCGTCGGGGTAGCATACGGCGAATCCACAACTGTCGGCGACTGCATTAAGGTCATCGCGCCAACGGGTCTTGGATCCATAACCATGAGTATATACTACGAGTGGGGCATCATAGCTAATCGATGTCGGCACATACATGCTGTACGTGCGTAGGGTATCGCCATAGGCTAATGTATATTTTTCCGTTTGGGTCATATTATTGGTGGCTTTAACTGCAACTGCAAAAGTAAAAGCAACCATCAAAGAGAAAAAACGTAATTTCATATTAAAGGGGGAACTTTGTAGATTGGATTGACATCCCAACCTCATTCATTAGGTAATCATATACTTCACGCGAAATTCTGGCAATTATACCTGATGCCTCTGCTTCTGTTCCGGAGAAATCCCTTATGAAGACGGCAAGTGCGTAGGTTCTGCCATCGGGCAGTCGGAAATAGCCTACATCATTATGAGCGATCAATTCTCCGGCATCATTCCGATAACCGCTGCCGGTTTTATGTGCAAAAAA
>JAIDTO010000055.1 GCA_029060625.1 Muribaculaceae bacterium
AGGGGATTCCGGGGAAGAATATCAAGCCGTTCTTGGGGAAGCCGCTGATATGCCATACCATCGACCAGGCGCGGGCGGCAGGCGCGGATGACGCGGATATCTGCGTCAGTACGGATTCGGAGGAGATTCGGAAAGTGGTGGAGGATTACGGGCTGAAAGTGCCTTTCATGCGTCCGGATAGCCTGGCTACGGATACTGCAGGGACTTACGGAGTGATACTTCACGCTCTTGAATGGTATCTGGAGCATGGAGTAGAATATGACCGGGTGGTGCTTCTGCAGACTACCTCTCCCCTACGCCGTCCGGAAGACATCGTCGGCGCCATAGAGGCGTGGAAGCCGGGCATCGATATGGTGGTCAGCGTATGCGAGGCTGCCACAAACCCTTACTACAATGCATTCGAAACGGATGAGAAGGGAAACTTGCATATAAGCAAAGGAGACGGACACTATACGCGCCGTCAGGATGCACCTAAGGTGTGGGAATACAACGGAGCTGTATATGTGATGGACGCAGCATCGCTGCGACGTATGCCAATGTCGGAATTTCCCGTACGCCGACCATACATCATGCCTGCGGAGCGGTCGGTAGACCTGGACACTCCGGCTGATTGGATTCGGGCTGAGCAGCTTGCTTAGCTCGGCGTCGGCGACGACGTTCTATCCTCTTGCGGTGCTCCTCAAGCATCGCGCGGTGGCGTGCGGCGCGTTCCTTTCTACGCTCTGCCCGTTCTGCCTGCTGCTGATCCTGATGCTCCCGGTGCATCGCAAGCTTGAGCTGCTTCTCCTTCTTACGACGTACCTCTCCCCTCCCTTGTATGATTGACTTCACTTCCTCGGCAAGTGCCTTGTCCATACCCATATGCTTAAGCAGTCGCCCCGCCATGAGTCCTCCTATATGCTCGTGGCGAGGATAGCGCATCGTGCCGGATTTGTCGCGAACAGCAGCGCGGAGCATACCGACATTGCCAAAGAAAGCGGCAAGACGTTGCGCCTCATCATCAACTCCCTCTTCCTCAAGCTTGCATACAGCATCTACACCCATCTCAAGAAGGGTCTTGTCGCCGGGTTCAGGAGTTGTCTCTGACATCTCGCGCATCAGCTGGTTCATATATTTCAATCCGCCGATTTCAGCCAAGGTCCCGAGCGAATCACGGACATTGCGCCCGAAAAGCATCTTTCTGAACTCCGCGCTCCAACGCTCTCTCGATACGATTCCCAGTCTTTCAACACTCTGCCGCAATGCCTCCATGGTAGCCTCATCAATCTTCCAACCGAAGCGGGCGGCAAACCGAAGGCAACGCAATATGCGCACCGGGTCGTCATCAAACGTCTCATAGGGATCAAGTGGCGTACGTATCACACCCTCACGTATGTCGTGGACTCCACGCCCCGTCATGTCGAGAATCTCTCCCGTCTTTATATTACGGTAGAGGGTATTCACGGTGAAATCCCTGCGGAAACAGTCTTCCTCAATCGTACCATTGACCACTTCAGGGCAGCGGCTTGTCTTGTCAGTATATTTCTCAGCCCTGGTCTGCACCACCTCTATTTCCTCCTCAGGAAACTTACGGAGACGAAGCTTCGCGGTCCCGAACTTGCGGAAGAGCACCGGCATCTCTACAAGATATTTATGCCGCAGAAGCCACATGGCAAACTTCACGCCACCATCAGGAAGATCCACCGCAATATCCACGTCATGAATCGGCGCACCGAGTATCTCATCGCGTACACATCCCCCAACAGCATACAGATGGCCATCCCACTGTGTGCCCTCACTTATCCTACGGAAATAGTCAAGTATCTTATGATATGTATTGTCTGTCATAAAGCGTCAATTCGCTTGCACAGGGAGCTCCTGTGTCTTTTTTATATGCTTTATCTGCCAAGCAAGCATGAACCCCGCCACTATAGTGGAGAGGAAATCACCAATGGGGAAACATGACCACACTCCATCCAAGCCAAACATAGGAGGCAATATCATCAGGGCAGGAATAAGGAAGATCACCTGGCGGGTAAGCGACAGGAATATTGACTTAGTAGCCTGTCCGAGCGACTGGAAATAGTTAGTGACCACTACCTGGAATCCCACCATCCAGAATCCGACAGTAGTGATGTGCAGGCAGTTGACGGCACACGTGATCTGATCGGCATCCTGCATGAACAGCTTGGCAATCATATCGGCATTAGTTGCGCCGATGATTGAGCCTGTGGTAGTGATACAGACAGCTGTCAAGGCTGCCATCTTAAGCGTACGGAAAAGACGCTCGAATTTCCTTGCTCCATAATTATATCCTAAGATTGGCTGCATGCCCTGGCATATGCCGATCACAATAAACACGAATATGGTCACAAAACGGTTGAACACCACAACTGCCGCGATAGCATCATCGCCACCATATTTCAACAGAGAGGTATTGACCACCGCATTGACGCAGCTACCCGCTACATTAATGAGGAATGGGGACATACCGATGTAGAGGATAGAGGTAATAACCCGCCAGTTGAACTTGAATGTGCCACGCTCGAAATGAAGGGTAACATCTTTTCTGAAGAAATGCTGCATTACGAAAATGGCGGTTATTACCATAGAAATGTCGGTGGCGATAGCCGCTCCCTTAATGCCCCATTTGAAACCAAACAGGAACAACGGAGCGAGGATACAGTTCAGCCCGGCACCAATCATGTTGGTCCACATTGCCTTTTTCGGATAGCCTGAGGCTCGCATCACATTGTTGTAGCTGAATGTAAGGTTCATCAGCACCATACCGGGCAGCACCCATGTCAAGAACTCCTTGGCGTAGGGCATACTGGCATCGGAGGCACCAAACAACCGAAGCAGAGGCTCGAGGAATATAGCGAAAGCCGTGGTGTAAAGAACGCCTATGAGAATGGTAAGCTGCACGGAGTTGCCAAGGATTACGGCAGCCCGGTGATGGTCTTTCTGTCCCAACACGATTGAAATACGCGTGGCAGCACCGGCACCAATAAGCATACCGAATGCAGTACCGAGATTCTGGACCGGGAAGGTCACTGCAATACCGGCCACCACATTAGGGTCGTCGATGGCATGACCAATTACAATTGAGTCAATTATATTATATAATGCCATCACGACAGTGCCTATCACCGCCGGGAGGCTATATTTCCACAGAATCTTTCCGATAGGTGCTGAAGAAAGTTCTTTCAATCTTTCATCAGTCGGACCCTTCACGGCTGCTGTTTGCGAATTTTCACTCATTTTCGTATTTGATATTTATAGTGGATTACTTAATTATAAACAATCACAAATTTTTATTGTTATAACTATAAAGCATAAATTTCTAAAAATGTCGTTTATTTTGCTTTTCAGACAACACTTTAAACATATCAAACAATAACCCAAAACACCCAAAGACAATGAAGATCAAAGCATTATCTTGTGTATTCCTCGCTATGCTGATGCTCGTGGCAGGATGTAACACCACTAACCTCGGCAAGGGTGCCGCAATAGGTGGCGGCGGTGGCGCTGCCTTAGGAGCAGGTATCGGCGCACTTATCGGCAAAGGAAAGGGCGCAGGCATCGGTGCCGGCGTTGGAGCCGCTGTAGGCACAGCTGTAGGCGCAATCATCGGCAAGCATATGGACAACCAGCAGAAGAAGCTTGAAGAAGAACTTAAGACCGCATCTGTAGAAAAAGCAGAAGTAAACGGGACTCAGGCCATAAAGGTGACATTCCCGGGTGGCATCCTTTTCGCTACAGGCAAGTCTAATATACAGCCGGCAGCGCAGGCGGAACTTACATCATTCGCCGAATCGCTTAAACAGAACCCTCTCACCGACGTTGCTATCGGCGGATACACCGACAACACCGGCTCTATGGCAGCAAATACAAAAGTAGCTGATGCACGCGCTAACGCTGTCAAGGTATATCTCGAAGGCCAGGGCATTGCCGGCGACCGCATCGAAGCCAAAGGCTTCCCGATGACAGACTACGTGGCAAGCAACGACACAGAGGCTGGTCGCGCACAAAACCGTCGCGTAGAAATCTACATCTATCCTTCTGATGATATGGTAAAAGCCGCTGAAAACGGTGAGCTTAACTAAAACAATAACACAGCATGAATCTCCATGTTCATGCTAAATGAAAATCCACCCTGCGGCAAAAACGCTGCAGGGTGGATAGGCATATCCACATATTGTATCCAAAAAAGAGCGAACTACATCCTGATTCGACACGATATGAGAACTCAACGCTACTCATTTCTTATCCTCTTTGTCGCCCTCCTTACATTCATATTATGCCCTACAAGCGCAAAAGCCCAGATTCTTGTGCCTGAAGGAGTGACGGAAAATACTGATTCCATCAAGAAATCGATGGATATCGGCCCTTTCTTTGGCCTTTATAAAGACAATTATTTTGCCTTGGGCACTGACCCTTTTCATAGACCAAACGCAACAAATTCCGGAATAAAATTCCAGCTGTCGATATCCCAGCGTCTTACAAACGCTACGCTCCCTTGGGGGACATATCTATATTTGTTTTTCACTCAAAAGGTTTTCTGGGAGATTTTTCAGGAATCCATGCCAATGAGCGACCTCAACTTCAACCCGGGTATCGGATGGTCGAAGCCATTCTTTATAAAAGACCGTTATTGCGGAAAAATGACTCTTATTTTGGAGCATGAGAGCAACGGACGCGACGGAGAAGCGTCTCGATCATGGAATAAGGTTTCGCTTGCCGGCAGCGCATACGTCACAGAGTGGCTATCCGTGCATGCAAAATATTGGTATCCAATCGTAGACGGGCAGAACAACAAGGATATCCTGAAATACAGTGGCATCTTCCAGATGGGCTTTCAGCTCAATTCAAAAGACCATCGCTTCACATTTGCATCCACCTTCGTCAAGCGGCAAGGGTGGAATATGAACTGGAATACCAACATTCAGTTTGGATGGAGAATCCACAAGGCTTCAAACCAATACTTCTTCCTGGATTTCTACAACGGATATGGAGAAGGACTTCTCGCTTATAAGCAATTCCACAATCGATTGCGTTTCGGTATCCTTATCCGCCCCACGCTCTTCTCTGAATATTGACAATTCATCTGGCATAAGCGCCAAGAGCGGGGTTTCCCCATTCCAGACGATCCACCCCATCCATATCGAACAGACATTCCGGAGTGACGTATTCCGGATTTCCGGCACTGATGGCAGGAGAATCCTCCTTCAGACGATAGTTGAATATATATTCATCGCGCACTGTCTCAAATTCCGGGTTTTCCCCCCAGATGCACGAGATGAAATGATCATCGTCTGAACCATTCACCCCAAGAAGCACATTGCGCAGATACACATCGGTACCCACCAGATCCCCGGGAGTAAGAGGCGACGTAATTCCATAAATAATGCAATTGCTGAAATCAGCTTTCATCAGGGGATTCGAAATGCCTGAGCTTTCTTCCCTCGATAGATAAGAAAGCGTGAGTATTGATTCCGGAGAAATGGCAAATAGATAATAGTTTGCCATCGTGCACTGCACAAAATTATGCGTCCCACCTCTAAGCCATACCACAGCCTCTCCGCCATCAGAAAAGCAGCACCCATATGCATCCACTTTTGAATGCTCCGACCTCAGCACATTCCCCTGCGAATTATGCAGCCATGAATTTATGAGGGTCAGCTTGTTGCGATCGGTCACCCCACAACTGTCGACGACAACACCTTCCACCGTAGACTGCATCTCTACATATTCCATGCGGTTGTCGAAAGAACCGGCACCGAACCTCACCCCCTGCCATTGGCCTGCAAGTATCTCATATCCTGTATCGGGAAGCACATCATCAAGTCGGTCACCCCGCATAGCCACCATTTTCCCCGGCTCTCCAAGAGCGAGCAGCCGACCATCTACCTGAAGCATCCCCTTGTCGTGGAAAAGTAGCCTCGTGCCCGGGCGAAGGGTAAGCGTAGCTCCTGCAGCTACCCTAAGGGTATCAAACACTACGTATGGCATTTCGTCGGTAAAAGTGGCATCTGAATCAAGAGTGACGCCACGCAGACGCCTTACGTTCTGGCCATAAGCCTCAAGAGCCACGGTCTGAGTCACGCCATTAGTGACAAAATCCAACATACCCTCCACCTTAAACGGACGCGGATCCTCATTTTCTTCAATAAGGCACTCCACAAACACGAATATTGAATCATTGGCGCGTATCTCGACATTCTCAAATACCTTACCTGACTGTCCGTCGACGTTCATTGAGAAAATACCGTCGTCAGAACGCATGCGGATGCTTGAAATATTGATTGATTTTGAAGCCTTGTTGAAGACTTTCAGGCGCGCCGTAGGAGTGCCGAGATCAGTGAAGACTGTGTCAAATCTCAGAGTATCGGTCGAAAATGTCAGCAAGTCGGATGGTGAATCAGTGAAATCATCAGAAATACACCCTTGCCATAGAGCCGCGCCTATAAGCGATATGAAGAAAAAAAAGAGTATTCGCATTGTTTTCATATACGAAAAACGTCTTTTATAACGTATTTATTATATGAAGTATATGTTAGTGGCCGGAGAGGCGTCGGGCGACCTCCATGCCTCAAGGCTAATGGAAGAAATAAAGAATGCAGACAGCAATGCCGACTTCCGGTTTCTTGGGGGCGATCTGATGGCCCGCGCAGCCGGACGCCAGCCGGAGATACATATCGAAAAAATGAACGTGATGGGATTCACTGAAGTGATTCGTTCTTTGCCGACAGTGCTGTCAAATCTAAAGCGCGCAAAAGCCTTGGTAAAGGAGTTCCATCCTGATGTGCTTGTGCTGGTAGACTATCCATCATTCAACCTGAAGCTGGCCGCATACGCACATAAACATGGGATACGAGTAGATTGGCTTATTGCCCCTAAAGTATGGGCATGGAAAGAATGGCGCATTCCAAAGCTTAAGAAATACCTGACCAACCTATACAGCATACTTCCCTTCGAGACAGCCTACTTCAAGCGCCATGGCATGGATGTGAGATATGTAGGCAATCCCACAGTGAAGGAAGTGGAGGAATCATTAGGCCACATCCCGCCTAAAAAGCATTTCCTTGAGCGTCAAGGAATCGCAGACACCCGACCAATAATTGCGATTCTGCCGGGCTCACGTAGAGCCGAGATTCGCAACAACCTCCCCCTGATGATCGAGGCAGCCAAGCGATTTCCTGATTATCAATATATAATTGCCGCTGCTCCCTCTGTACCGGAGAAATTCTACCGTTCAATCGCTCAGGATACAGGCTTGCAGCTCGCATTCGGAGCCACACACACTCTGCTTAAATACTCTACGGCAGCAATTGTCACATCCGGCACAGCCACGCTGGAGACAGCCGTCATTGGCACACCCCAAGTGGTATGCTACCGTGGCAACGGATCTCGGCTCACCTACGAGATAATGAAGAAGGTACTAAAAGTGAAATATGTATCGCTTCCTAATCTGATAGTAGGCAATGCCATCGTCACTGAGCTTCTTCTCCACAATTGCACTTCCGACAGGATAGCCCGAGCCTTAGGACCTCTTCTTCAGCCTTCACCTCAAAGAGACTGGCAACTATCAGGCTACCGCAATATGAAGAAACGTCTCGGCACCACCGACGCATCAAAGATTGCTGCGGAATATGTCGTTAAGGGTTAAGGGTTGAGGGTTAAGGGTTAAGAGTTGAGGGGAGATGGATTAAAAGTTTTGAATAATTGAGCACTGGATTCAGACATATACGGATATTGGTCTTCTTTGCGATGCTTATGGCGCTTGCCGCTTGCGGGACAAAGAAGAATACTGCCATTTCACGCAACTGGCAGGCATTCAACACGCGATATAATGTCTATTTCAATGGCAACGAGCATTACAAAGAGACTCTTAAGGCTATGGAAGAGGGCTATGAAGACGATTTCACCCGTATGCTCCTTACCCATCCTGCCGATGCCAGGGCAGATGAGACAATGCCCAAGCCCAAAGGAGACTTCAAACGAACCATTGAAAAGATGCAGAAGGCAATACAATTGCATTCCATCAAGAAAAAGCCACCTAAGAAATCAGGGTCTGCCAAAGAAAAGGCGTTCCGTGCCCGCGATGAGTTTAATCCTTTTCTCCACAACGCTTGGCTTATGCTTGGCAAGGGGCAATATTTCAACGGCGACTTCATGGGAGCCGCTGCCACCTTCATGTATATTTCCCGTCATTTCCTGTGGCTTCCGGAAGTGGTCACAGAAGCTATGCTCTGGCAAGCAAGGTGCTATGCTGCCCTCGACTGGACATATGAGGCTGAGAACATACTTGTAAAAATCAAAGACAAAGATCTGACAAACAAAACACTGCGACAACTATACGAACTTGTGGAGGCTTCCTACCTGCTCAAGGCAGGCCGCTACCGGGAAGCGATACCCTTTCTAAGCGAAGCTGCCCGAGGAGCGGGAGGAGTACAGAAGCATCGCCTATATTTTCTTCTCGGACAAGCTTGCCGACAGGCAGGAAAAGACGACGAGGCTTATGAGGCTTTCCGAAAGGCCGGAAGCGGAGTATCCACTCCATACCGCCTGAAATTCAACGCACGAATCAAGCAGAGCGAGGTGTTCCGTGGAGCTGATATCTCGAAAGAAGTGGCTGCTCTAAAGAGCATGACACACTATCAGCGCAACAACGACTATCTCGACCAAATATATTACGCCATAGGCAACCTCTATCTTTCAAGGAAAGACACAGCCCAGGCAAAAGCCAACTATCAGCTTGCTGTGGAAAAGTCAACAAGAAATGGAGTGGACAAGGCTATGGCAAATCTTGCGCTTGGAGCAATATATTTCGACGACCGTGAATACACAAAGGCACAGCCATGCTATTCAGAAGCTCTTCCCCAGCTTCCACAGACATACCCCGGCTATAAACAGATAGCCAAGCGCTCCGATGTGCTCGACCAGCTCGCAGTCTATGCCGGCAACGTGGAGCTGCAAGACTCTTTGCTCACAATTGCAGGGCTTTCTGAAGAAAAGCGAATGGAATGGGCTGAAGAGGAAGTGGCGAAACTGAAGCAACGGGAAAAGGAAGAGGCTGAAGCCGCTGCAAGGGAAGAAGCGATGGCCAACCGGCCGCAGGGCAACTCCCCCATCGACCAGCAAGGAGGCAACACCGGAATGCAATTCAACTCTGACAAGTCATGGTATTTCTACAACAACACCACGAAGTCTGCCGGAAAGACCGAATTCCAGCGCCGTTGGGGTGCGCGTAAACTCGAAGATGACTGGCGCCGCCGCAACAAGACTTCTTTCTCTTTTGAAGACGAACAGCCTGAAGAGGATGAAGAGGGGGAAGTATCTGCTGAAGGAATTGAGGGTGGAGAATCTTCTAAGGAAAGCAAGGAAGGGGAACCAAACCACGAGACAGACCCGCACTTCCCGGAATATTATATCGCTCAGCTTCCGCTGTCGGAAGAGCAGAAAGCTACTGCAGAGGATGTGATCCAGGAGGGACTCTACAATATGGGTGTGATTCTAAAAGACAAGCTGGAGGATTTCCCGGCTGCTACAAAGGAATTTGACACTTTACTCTCTGACTACCCTGACAATGTCTATAGGCTGGACATTTACTATAACATGTATCTGATGGCAGCCCGCAGTGGCGACCAAAAGGGTATGGAGATGTGGAGAGACAAGATCATCGCTGATTTTCCTGAGAGCCCTTATGGAAAGGCTATGACAGATCCCGACTATTTCGATCGCCTGAAACGCATGCATGAAGTGGAGCAGCAGATGTATGCCAATGCATATGCCGACTATTTGGACAACCGCAATGCCGATGTGCATGCCATCACCAAGCAGATGGAAGCAGACTATCCGCTGTCTGCCATCATGCCAAAGTTTGTCTTCATCGATGCATTATCGTATCTCACGGAAGGAGACTCTGAGATGTTTAAGGAGCGGCTCACTGAACTGCTCCGTAAATGGCCCGATACAGATATGACTGATGTGGCAGGAGCTATGCTTAAGGGAATCAATGAAGGAAGGAAGCCTCATTCAGGGGCATCAAACACTCGTGGTATGATCTGGGATATACGCCTCTCTGCTTCCGACTCACCCGTTGCAGCCGACGGGCAGCCGGCAAATTTTGAGCGTGATCCAAATTCTCCGCAATATCTTGTGCTTGCATACCCGAGAGATGAAATCAACGGCAATCTTCTGCTCTATGACGTAGCTCGCTTCAACTTCTCAAGTTTCGTAGTGAAGGATTTTGACCTGGAGCCAATGAGTTTTGACAACGTCGGTATACTCGTCATCAAAGGGTTCAGCAATCTACGAGAATTGGAAAACTACCGCAAGGTAATGGTGAACAGAGATTTCCAACTCCCGGAAGGAGTTCGACCCATCATGATATCGAAGTATAACTTTGAACTTCTACTTAAGGAAGGGCGTTCTTTTGAAGAGTACTTCCGCTTCGAGGAAAACTCGATGGCTGAAGAAGCCGTAGAGACGGCCCTTGAAGGCTCTGAGCTTTCAGAAGACACTGACGAATCTGAGCCCTCTGAGAACTCTGAGCCATCTGAGCCATCTGAGAACTCTGATCCATCCGAGCCATCCGAGAACACTGAGAACTCCGAGAACACTGAGAACTCCGAGCCCTCAGAGCCATCCGAAAACTCCGAGTCCTCCGAATCTCCTGAAAACCAGACAACCTGAAAACCCGAAAACTAAATATGACCAAAATACTCTGGGCAGACGATGAGATTGACCTCCTCAAGCCCCACATAATGTTTCTCAAGACAAAAGGCTACGATATCGTGACCGTCAGCAACGGGCAGGATGCCCTTGACACGCTCGATTCTGACAATATATCCCTTGTTCTTCTCGATGAGAACATGCCGGGGCTATCAGGACTGGAGACACTACAGCGCATCAACCAGTCGCATCCTGACGTGCCGGTCATTATGATCACGAAGTCAGAAGAGGAAAACATTATGAATCAGGCTATCGGCAATAAGATCACCGATTATCTGATCAAGCCTGTCAACCCGATGCAGATACTTCTATCCATAAAGAAGAACCTGCATAGCGCCAAGATAATCGCCGAGCAGACTTCGTCGGGATATATGCATGAGTTTCAAAAGATTTCCTCCGATATCAATGCTGCATCCACGCTCTCTGACTGGATGGATTGCTACCGGCAGCTCGTATATTGGGAAATGAAGCTTTCTGACTCTGAGAGCAATATGGATGAGATGCTGCTGATGCAGAAGCGTGATGCTAATTCCAACTTCGCGAAGTTCGTGAAGCGCAACTATGAGTCATGGCTTGCTCCCGGGAGGGAACATCTCATGAGCCCTGACATTTTCAGCCGCCGTATTTTCCCGTTGCTGGATGCAGGCGAGAAGGTCTGCTTCGTGCTTATCGACAATTTCCGTCTCGACCAATGGCGTTCTGTGCAGCCGTTGCTTTCGGAATTTTTCAACGTCAGCGAGGATCTATACACCACTATCCTCCCAACGTCTACGCAATATGCCCGCAATGCGATCTTTTCCGGCCTGATGCCCTTGAAAATAAAGGAAATGTTTCCCAATCTCTGGGTGGAGGAAGATGAAGACGAAGGTCTCAACAACCATGAGGAGGAACTGATAGCCACCATGCTTGAGCGATACCGGAGGAAAGATAAGTTCACTTACACGAAACTCAACGACTCTCAGGCATGTGAGAAATTCCTCACAAAACTCAATTCCATCAAGGATATTCCGCTTAATGTAATCGTGATGAATTTCATCGACATGTTGAGCCATGCCCGTACGGAATCGAAGATGATACGCGAGCTTGCCAACAGCGATGCTGCATATCGTTCGCTTACGGAGTCATGGTTCAAGCACAGTTCTGCAGCAGAGATGTTCCGCCGCATAGCTGAGCTTGGCTACAAGGTGGTGCTTACTACCGACCACGGCACTATCCGTGTCGACAATCCGATAAAAGTGGTTGGCGACCGCAATACCAACACCAATCTTCGCTATAAGGTAGGAAAGAACCTCAACTATAATCCGAAGCAAGTATATGAAATAAAGGATCCGAAGAAGTTTGGCCTCCCCTCACCCAACCTCTCCAGCACCTATATCTTTGCCACCAACGAGGACTTCTTCTCCTACCCCAACAACTACAACTACTACGTGCAGTACTACACCGGCACCTTCCAGCACGGAGGCATCTCCCTGCAGGAGATGCTCGTACCCCTCGTCACCCTCACCCCGAAATCCTAAGCCTCACGCCAAGGCAATAAACGGACTTTCAAACTTCCGTCAGCAGGAAGGTCATATACAAAGGGAGAGTGAGCATACTGTCTGTTAGTCCTACATTGTAGTCACCAAGCTTTATCGCGCTTTCCACCCTGTATTTCTCGGGGTGGTTTAGGACTGTGCGCATGGATTTTGCATTGCCATTGCGAGCCTTGCATTCTACCGGGACACATCTACCTTTGTAACGCATCAAGAAATCAAGTTCTATACCTCCATTCTTGTGTAAATAATAAAGTCTCCGACCCATCTTACCCAAAAAATCAGCAACAAGATTTTCGAATAGGGCACCTTTATAGCCAAACAAGTCCCCTCCAAGAATACTGGACTGAGTGCCATCCTCAAGCATCGAAACAAGCAATCCGATATCAGCCATATACACCTTAAATTCTCCTGATATTTTATTGCCGTCAAGAGGGAGTTCTGTAATTTCCGTGTTATAGCACCTTCGGATGATCCCGGCATCCTCAATCCATTGCAGGCTTCCTGCATAGTCCCTTCCCCTACGATTAGGACTCACTACCGAATAGGTGAATTTTTTATACTCCCGAGCAAGTTGAGCAGGTATCGATTCAAAACATTCTCGTATTCTCGGTTTATCGATAGCCGGTGCATACTTTACCATATCTGCTTTATATTCATCGATAATACGGCGTTGCACGGCGAGGACTTTCCCAAGCTGTTTTGTTTTGAGAAAAACATCGACCACTTCAGGCATTCCTCCTACTATCGCATATTGATGGAGCAATTCCCGAAACCTGTCGTGCAAAGCGGCATCAACAGGACATACATCATCCATACATTTCTTCAAATAATCGATATGCATCTGTTTTATACCGTTTGCCCAAAGCCATTCCTCGAAATCCATAGGATACATATTCAAAATATCTTCAAACCCAACGGGAATTGAGGCTTCATCTTCCTCCTGCATCTCCTCTTTGGATTTATAACCGTTCACGCCCAGCAAAGATCCGGTACACATAACCTGATACCTTCCATCCAGATGAAAGTATTTAAGTGCACCCCTTGCCTTAGGACAGTCTTGGATTTCATCAAATATAAAACAGGTTTCTCCTGCTACAACTTCTATATCCGGCATAGATGCAGATATACGCATAATAATTGAGTCAACCTCCAGATTAGGAACAAAGAACTTCTTATATTCAGGATGTTCCCTGAAATCAAGATACACTATATTTTTAAAATGTTTTTTTGCAAAATCCACCACACTTGAAGTCTTACCACACTGTCTGACACCCTTCACAACAAGAGGTTTGTGTGATGGATCTTCAAGCCATGAATTAAGCTGAATTTCTATCTTCCTTTTATACATCTACTTACACGTTTTATACCCGAGTTTTACTCATTATTACCACATTTTATGGGCGAGTTTTGTGCAAAATTCACACATTTTATGGGCGAGTTTTGTGCAAAATTACAAAATTCAGTCAGATTATCCAAAATTGAAACAATAAAAATGAAGTTGTTTAAACTTCAATGTGAAAATCAAAAAATAGCGATCTATATATGGAATAGCTAAAGATATTATCTTAAATTGGGATAAATGAGGGTGAGCCATTGTGTGAAGCTTACCCTCATTTACTATTTTCCTTCATCAATTTCCTGAATATATCTTTCCAGAATTGGAATCAATGTTGGAATATCATTTCTATGACATCCCATAAAACTTCTGGAGTGAATGATTTGCTTTCTCGCGATCAAGCAACACCGCCATGTCGAGCATGTGCTGAAGTCGACCTTTGTCTTTAAGCGGATCTCTCATATATCAATATTTTATC
>JAIDTO010000056.1 GCA_029060625.1 Muribaculaceae bacterium
ATTTGGAATATATTTTTTCAAAGCGCGTTCTACACCGTTTTTCCAGGTATTGATGCTGTTGGAGTCAAGTTCCAGTCCCTGAACGAGTTTGATCACCTGATCGATTGGCATTCCATAGCGAAGAACACCTGAAATCAACTTTGCGTAGTTCCAGAATTCCGGTTTAAATTTTTCGCTAAGCCCCTCAATAGTGGTCTTATAACCACGCTTGTTGATAAACTGGAAGTCATATCGCTTGCGACCGTCGGGGAGGGTTTGCTTGATGATCTTGCCGTGGTTTATGCTTTTCGGGCAGAAAATACCGTCTTCATCATCGGCAAGACCGGTGAAAATCTCATAAGGTTTTCCATCGACAAGACCTACGAATGCAATCCATTTCTCCTTATTGTTCTGGAATCTCACTACGTCAGCCTCCAACTCCATCGGGCGCTTTGCCACATGATCGGGAGTGTGGATCAGATTTGGCTTGGCATCTTCCTTTTTCTTGACAGCCTCGAGCACATTATTGCGGGAGCCGTCGCGGTATACAGTGCACCCCTTGCATCCAGCCTTCCATGCTTCCATGTAGAGTTCTCCTACCAGTTCTTCAGTGACATCAGCCGGGAGATTGATCGTAACAGAAATGGAGTGGTCTACCCATTTCTGTACAGAGCCCTGCATCCTCACTTTCTCCAACCAGTCGATGTCGTTGGACGTGGCCTTATAATATGGTGATTTCTTCACGAGCTCATCGACTTCTTCCTGGGTCATATTCTTTTTGGGCTCCATGCCATTGATGCGCATCCAGTCGATGAACTTAGGATGATAGACGAGGAACTCCTCGTAAGCCTCTCCGACTTCATCCACAAAATCGACGTTCACATTCTCATCTCCGGGCACGATCTTGCGCCTTCTCTTATAGACAGGGAGGAACACAGGCTCAAGGCCGGATGTGGTGCGAGTCATAAGGGAAGTGGTGCCTGTAGGGGCAATAGTAAGGCAAGCGATATTGCGGCGTCCATGCTTCACCATTCTTTCATAAAGCTCAGGATCTGCTTCTTTTAGTCGCAAAATGAATGGATTGTTTTTCTCTCTTTCTGCATCGTAGACCTCGAAAGCTCCGCGCTCTTCAGCAGCCGTCACCGAAGCATTGTAGTAGGCAAGGGCGAGCTGCTTATGCACTTCAGTAGAGAATGCGGTTGCCTCCGGGGTGCCATAGCGGAGCCCAAGGGCTGCCAGCATATCGCCTTCCCCTGTTGTGCCGCACCCAGTGCGTCGCCCAAGAAGGGTCTTGTCGCGAATTTTCTCCCAAAGATGAAGTTCTGTAGACTTTACTTCTTCTGTCTCCGGATCAGCCTTTATCTTGGCAATGATCTGCTCGATCTTCTCCATCTCAAGGTCGATGATGTCGTCCATAATCCTCTGGGCTTTGCCGACATGCTTTTTGAAAAGCTCGAAGTCGAAACTTGCCTCCGGAGTGAATGGATTATTCACATAGCTGTAGAGGTTGATTGCCGTCAGGCGGCAGCTGTCGTAGGGGCAGAGAGGAATCTCGCCACAGGGGTTTGTGGATATTGTCTCAAACCCAAGGTCGTCGTAACAATCAGGCACGCTTTCCTTGATGATGGTGTCCCAGAAAAGCACGCCGGGTTCGGCGCTTTTCCATGCATTGTGCACAATCTTCTTCCACAAGGCAGCAGCATCGATTTCCTTTGTTGCAATAGGGTTGTCAGACTTCACAGGAAACTTCTGGACGTATGGGGTGCCGCTCTCAGCGCAAAGCATGAATGTGTCGTCGATCCTTACTGAAACATTGGCTCCGGTCACTTTGCCTTGCTCCATCTTTGCGTCGATGAATGCCTCGGCATCCGGATGCTTTATGCTTACGGTGAGCATCAAAGCCCCACGGCGTCCGTCCTGAGCCACTTCGCGGGTAGAGTTGCTGTATCGCTCCATGAAAGGCACAAGACCGGTGGAAGTGATAGCGGAATTCTTGACAGGTGTCCCTTTAGGACGGAGATGGCTCAAGTCGTGGCCGACACCTCCACGCCGCTTCATAAGCTGCACCTGCTCCTCATCTTCACGGATAATGCCGCCGTAGGAATCAGGGTGGCCGTCAAGTCCGACTACAAAGCAATTGGAGAGGGATCCGACCTGAAAATTATTGCCGATTCCTGCCATCGGGCTACCTTGAGGCACAATGTATCTGAAGTCTTTGATCAAATCAAAGATTTCCTCTTCGCTCATAGGGTTAGGATACTTCTTTTCAATGCGGGCTAATTCAGACGCAATGCGATGATGCATATCGTCGGGAGTGCGTTCATATAGGTTGCCGTAAGAGTCCTTCAGGGCGTACTTGCTTGCCCATACGCGGGCTGCGAGCTCATCTCCTTTGAAGTATTCAAGGGCTCCATGATAAGCCTCGTCACCAGTGTATTGTTTTACGTGGTCAGACATTTGGTTAAGCTGTATTGTGGTTTGATATTAGGCTACAAAGTTCGTAAAAAATTTCCAAAAAACATAGAGTTTGTTGAAGAATTTTTTGGGAAAGTTTTTGAAAATAAAATGTAAGTATTTTGAAAATAAGTAGTTGGTGAATTTGTTTACATTGAAAATTTTCTAAATGTAAAGTTTATACTATAAAGCGCCTCTCCGCGGCTTCAGTGGGAGGCTGGGCAGCCTCCCTTCCATATTGGAGGTGGACGCACGGGTCGTGCATCCCTACCGGAGGGTTGGTTGATCCGGATGGGAGGGGGAGGCTGAGAGGCATCCTGACATAGGGGAGGGTCAGCCCAGGAGGGACTTTAGGCGGTCTTCGTCGAGGATGGTGAAGATGAGTTTGCCGGAGGGCGTGAGGGATGGGTCGGGGAGCGACATCAATTGGCCTACGAGATTTTCCATTTCAGCTTGGGTCATCCTGTGACCGCGCGTGATGGCGGCACTTCGAGCCATGACGAGAGCCATCCTTTCCATTATATCATCTACTGGATTGGATGTGGCTCCATATGTATCTGATTCTTCCCTTACGGATTCAAGAATATTCAAGACAGTCTCCTTGGCATTGCTCTGGCTTATCATTGTAGGCACTGCTGCAATTTGCCATTTGTTGTCTTCTTCATATTCAAGTGAGAAACCAATAGCCGACAGCTCCGGCTGCACACGGGCGAGGGCATCCTGCTGATCGAAGTCAAGGCTAATGGTCTCGGGAAACAATATGCGTTGACTTGTCACCTCCATTCGCTTTACACTCCTCAGGCAGTCTTCGAACAGTATTTTTAAATGAGCACGGTGTTGGTCGATTATCATAACCCCACTACGGGTACTTGTTATGATGTATTTGTCGGCATATTGAAAACACTCCTTCTCGGGAAGACGCGGACTCTCATCAATTGATGGAAGAACTCCTTCCACAGTGACTTGCTCCCTGACGTTTTCCTCCTGGCGGTTCATAAACCGGTTGTAAAGAGTATCCCAGTTTCTGACGTTGGAGTTTCTTTCCTGCCTGTTGTAGAAGCCTGATGTGAAATTCCCGTTTCCCATCTTAGCTCCGTCAGTAGTGCGGATGAAGTCAGAATCAGACGTAATCTCAAACGGGTTATAGTCAGAAGGAACAGAAATGACTGGGTTTTCCGGAGAATCTGCCCCGGAGGGCTGCACAGGCACAAGGTCTGTATCAAAGTCAATCTGAGGAGTAGCGGCAAACTTGCCGAGCGCGGCTTTTACGCTTGCCCCGAGTATGCTCAATATTTCTTTCTCTCTTTCCAGCTTCACTTCATTCTTGCTCGGGTGGATGTTTATGTCGATTTCAGATGGATCCACCTCCAGCTTTACAAAATAGCAGGGCTGAGTGTCGGTCGCAATAAGATTCTCAAAGCATCCGGTGATCACTTTATGCATCTTCAAGTGATTTATATGCCTTCCGTTGGCAATAAGATGCCACAGCGCATTTTTCCTTCGCGCGAATTCCGGACGCGACACGTAGCCCCGTATCTTTACAAGGTCTGTCTCTACATCTATAGGAATGAGCTGCATGTTGAGATTGTTTTTCCAGAGATCGTTGATTCTCTGGAGCATGCTTCCGGGTCGAAGATCGATGATCCTTGTTCCGGTGTCGATGCTCATCCTAAGATTATTGTTGACAAGGGCCATGCGCTCGAATTCCCTCATGATGTGCCCGAGTTCACCTGAATCAGACTTCAGGAATTTCCTTCGGGCAGGGACATTGAAGAAAAGGTTGCGGACACTGATGGAAGTCCCCTTCTCGCAGATGCATGGTTCTTGACTTTCCACTCTTGAACCATTTATGACAATCTTGGTGCCCATTTGGGAATCTTCGGTGCGGGTGCGGAGCTCAACCTGCGAAATAGCGCAGATTGAAGGGAGGGCTTCGCCTCGAAAACCCATTGTATGGAGAGAAAAAAGATCTTCAGCGCTTTTTATCTTTGATGTGGCATGGCGTTCGAAAGCCATGCGTGCATCAGTCTCAGACATACCCTTGCCGTTGTCGATGACTTGGATAAGTGTCTTCCCGGCATCCTTGACATAAATACGTATGTCTGAAGCTCCGGCATCAGCAGCATTTTCCACCAGCTCCTTGATTACCGAAGCCGGTCGCTGTATCACTTCTCCGGCTGCAATCTGATTGGCAACAGAGTCGGGTAAAAGTCTGATGAGATCCATCGGGGTTAAGGGTTAAGGGTTAAGAGTTAAGGGTTAAGGGTTAAGAGTTAAGGGTTAAGAGTTGAGGGTTAAGGGTTGGATTAGTTGGAAAAATATTGTTCGAGGACCTCGGGGACTTCTCCGAGCTCGTCGTCCCAGCGGATCACTCCGTCGATCACAGTGCGTCTTGGGCGTATGGCATCAAGCCAACGGAAATTCGGAAGGTATTTCTGTGCTTTCTTGACGAGGAAGAGGGGAGTGGTGTTGCCCGTCACTTCCGGCCACATCTTGATTTTCTCTATCTGCTTGTTTTTCAAGTCGACTGTCATGTAGCTGCTCTCCGCATCTACAAGTTTATTGAAAGATGAGTCATTTTCCATTGGGAGCATAATCACCTGGACATTGCCATCAACATATAGACGCTTCAGATAGTCATCTTCAAACCATGCCTCCATCTTTTTCCCGGACAGCTGATTGTAGAAGTCTTCATCGACGTATTCTGCCATAAATCCTGTCTTGGGCAGTAGGGCATGGTCGACGGTAGAATCGTTGAAATGCAAGATGATCTCTTCACCGTTGACCTGACGCTCTCCATTCCAGACCACCGGTTTCCTCTTCATATACATCAGCGAGTCATTTTCATAGATTTCCAAAGTATCGGCCACCCCTTGGATGTCTTGATTAAAGAACCGGGCTCTTGGGTATGCCTTTGCCACATGGTAATCACGAATCTCCTTGATAAGCATCTCTACTTCCTCTTCCTGATTTTGGGGTTGTGTGGAAGCTTGGCTTCGGGATGGCGATGGACGCACCAGAGCCAAAGAATCTGTTGAAAGCTCAGACCTCCCGGCAACGGAAATGCTATCGGAAATGGCAATGCTGTCAGGGTTGGCAATGCTATCAGAAATGGCAATGCTATCAGGGATGGCTATATTGTCAGAGACAGCAATGCTTTCGCTAACTATGATGCTATCAGTATCCACGGCACTGTCAGGAAGTGCAATGCTGTCAGTAAATGCAATGCTGTCAGCAATAGTTGTACTGTCCGGAATCTGAATACTATCGGATATATCAGGAATTTGTTCCGGCACCTTTGGAGTATGTTCTTCCTTTATCAAAGCCAACATAGAGGAAAGAAGAGACTTCATCTCATCTTTCGATATAGGAGCCATCATGTCTTCATCATCGAATTCCCATTCAATATATTCGAAATTGGCAACAGTGAATGGTTCCCGCACAAATCTTTCAGGATAGAATTTCGGGACACGTATGGTATCCTGCCTGATATAGGTGAAGATGGAATCAGCACGCAGAAACAGGGTGTCGGGTCGCGAATATTCCTTAAGCAGAGGATATTCTGTAGCAAAAGCCTCCTTGGTTGAGTCATTATACATCCCGAAGCCGCTGATTAGTATAAGCTTACTGGCAGTGTCGGTGATAATGGTAGGTTGTCCTAACTTAGTGATATCCCTATACTGATATGCTCGGCTAATCCTTGTGGAGTTGTCGTAGACGATAGAGTCACCCTCAAGAGTGGTTGCCCTTCCCAACGAGTCCTTATGAATGATGATGGAACGGTGGATCATATCAAGGTTTCCGGTCTGGGTATTATACCAACCCTTGCTTGTATAGATGGTGTCGTTAGGCCCGTAGATATCAGTAGGACTGTCAATACGTGCCATATGGGTGGCAGTGTTATAGTAAAGAGTATCGCTGAGTAGCGAGAAGTTGTCTTTATGATTGATGAGTTCAACGTCGTAGAAGAACTCAGCATCTTTTGTCTTGCTATTGTATTGCCCGAATATAGAAGTCAGAGTGTTGACATCATCCTTTAGCAGACCTCCACAACCGTAGTAGCCTGTCTCAAGATCCACGTCATAGTCAAGAGTGTCGGTCAGGAGTTCTCCACTTGGATCCTTAAGCCTTACCTTATTTTCAGAAGGACCATTTGTCAGTTTAGCCAACCGTGCATCTCCATTATAATATAGCTGGTCGGCCCAGACAAAAAGGGTGTCGCCTTGCTCCATGCGGATGTGTCCGAAAGCATCGAGGGAGTTGATTTCAGGATAATAGTAGGCGGAATCACAGAACATCCATAAAGACCCCTGCCGGAATTTCACATTTCCGGTCACGATTTGTTTTTCTGTAGTGTCTCTCCAAGAAGGCTGAAGCTTATAGAGGCTGTCGGCATATTCAAGAAACACCTTATCGCTTTGATAACGGTTTTGAGAAGGAATCACCGGTTTGATAGGCTTTGTCGGAGCAGGACGGGTGTAAGTCTCCTCTTTTTTCTGTGCAGCTTTTTTTCTCTGTTGTTGAGCGTATGCACTGAAAGCGATGTCGCCGAAAAAGATCAGCGACATCAGCCCTATAATCACTAATAATCCCTTTTGATACCGAGTCATTTACTTCCCTGCCTTCTCTTTCTCCCATCCGTCGTAGCGGAACTCGCAATTGTTCCATCCATCGGAGATGTGCACATAGGTGTCTTTGATTTTCTGCTCCACCCAGTCTTTGATTATCTTTTCCTTAGTGGCGTTCTCATACATGCGCTTGAGCATGTTGTAGTCTTCAGCAAGATTGGCTGAGTGTCCCGGAATTCGTGCCTGTAGCCTTACCATCACAGCCACCTCTTGATTTTTCTTACGGTCGGTCATGATAAAAGGCTCGCTTATATCGCCGGGCTGCATATTTTCGATTTTTTGGGCTATTTCAGGAGGAAGATCCTGCATCTCAAACCGCGTGGTGCCGAATCTCTCACTTTCCTGATTGGAGTTGATCATGATGCCCTTGTTGTTTTTAGAATCCTTATCCTGGCTAAAGAATTTTACGCTTTCATCAAACGTAAACTGGTTGGCCACAATCTCTTTTCTTATGGAATCGAGACGCATTGCGGCATCGCGTAGATCTTTCTCGTTGACCTTCGGCTTTAGCAAGATATGTCGCACATTTACTTCATCGCCCTTGCGGTCGATAAACTGGATGATGTGGAAGCCGAATTCTGTCTCCACAATACGGCTCACTTTCTTAGGGTCGTTAAGGTTGAAGGCGACATTGGCAAACTCAGGAACGTAGGTGGCACGAGTGGCATATCCCAGTTCGCCACCTTTTGGGGCGCTTCCAGGGTCTTCACTATAAAAAACGGCAAGAGTGTTAAAATCCGCTTCCCCTTTGTTTATGCGGTCTGTGAAATCACGAAGACGTGCCTTGACATCTTCGATCTCCTGCTTTGGAATCAAAGGATTGAGTTGCATAAGCTGCACTTCCACCTGCATGGGCACATAGGGGATACTGTCGGCAGGGAGTTTTGCATAATATTTCTTCACATCATTTGGGGTAGCCTTCACATTTTTTGTAAGATTATCCTGCACCTGCTCCTTGATGAAGCCGGCCTTCATCTTTTCCATAACATCGTCGCGTATGGCATTCCAAGGCTTACGGAAGAACTCCTCCACTTTTTCCTTGCTTCCCAAACCCTTTATATACCAGTTCAGCTGCATTTCAACTCTCGAAGATAGCTGGCTAGCAGGAGCTTCAATGGTATCGAGCTTGCCTTGATGGAGATATAGCTTTTCGACAGCAAGCTGCTCGGGAATCACACAGTATGGATCGCCGCCCGGGCTGACTCCCATGCTTCTCCACTGAGCGTACTCCTCTTCGATCTCAGACTTATAGATAGCGTTGTCGCCGACTATCCATGCAACTTCGTCGATCACGTTTTTTTTCGGGCCTGTGCTTGTGTCAGCCTTAGCCGCAATCCCTATTGAAATGAGAGCGGCAGCAGCGAGCCCTATTGTAGTTAAAGTCTTTTTCATCTGTTCTGAATGATGTATGTGCCTTCTTTCAAAATATTTTTTTCAATTGCCGAGGATCGAAGTGCCTTAATGAGTCCCGACTCATAGTCGGCGAGATGCAGGGCCTTCATCCTGTCTTCAATGATCGGAGCTGCATATTCTTCGGGCATGATGGTGCCGCTTTTCCTGAAGTCGGTCAGGTGAAGGATATAGACAGTTCCATTCAGTTCGGTCTCGAAGTCTACTGTATTTTCCACAAAGCGGTCTCCATCGCCAAGTCGATGAGGAATTTCGCCTGCGATAGCGTCAAAGTCGACCCATTGGTCGGCGAAATACCTGAAAGCAGTAGCTTCGCGGCGTCCGGTGTTTTCTAAGGCATCATAAGAATCAGGGTCGGCATTCTTCATCCATTGGCGGATATCGTCGATATATTTAGAAGATGCAGGCACCCTGATATATAATCCCTTCACAATCGGACGCTCCAACCGCAGCTCCCGAGAGTGCTCCTTATAGTAGGCCTTCACTCCATCCATATCTACAGGTTGCACGCCATTGCGTCGCATTTTCCTACGATATGAATCGGCAATCAGACTTCTCCGATAGCTGTCGGTCAGTGAGTTGATACGGTCCATATCATCAATCTGGCTGGCGGCAAGGTCTTCTATAAGAAACCCTTCGATCCATTGGTCGGCTATTTTCTTGATGAGAGAAGCACTGTCTGCTGTGCTGATACCAGGAGGAATTTGCCGGATGATATCAGACAACAGCAGTACGGAATCGCGGTATTGAGCCACGATATCATTGTCGGTCACAACCGAGTCGCTATGTCCACGTCCGCAACCGACCGCTATTCCGATGCTGCTCAGAAGTATTAGGGCGCTTTTTCTCATCTAATGAGCAAAATTACAAAAAAAAAACGATACTGCAAAATCGTTTTGCGTTAAACGTTTTGCGAGTATTGCTGAGCGATGACTTGCGATTAACTTAAAAGCCCTTGGAAAGGATGTATTTTCCAAGGGCTTTTAGGATAAGGCCGATGCCTTATTTTACTTTCTTAAGTACCTTTTCGTTGACTTTTACAGGATAGCGGGATTTCAAGCTCTCCACCCAGTCGCGTTCCAGCTGATTCTGGTAGTCGCTTGTCACGAGGCTTTTTACATCCGACATAGCTTCCGGGGCTTCGAGCAGCTTAGGCTCAAATATGAAATAGACGGTGTATTTCTTGTTGTTGGGCTTCACGGGTTCTCCGCCAAAGATTACGTTGTCGACCATTGCATTCTGCCCTTCTTCCATCAGAATGCGGTCGATAGCGGCTTTGCCTACGAATTGCTTCCTGAGTGCCTTGAGTCCGTTGTCGTCGTTCACTTCCCTGAGAGCAGTCCTTACAAGCCCTGCGACAGAGTCATTTGCAGCCTGGACGAGGATTCCTTTCACATGCGGTTTTGTCCATTTGTACTCGTCCTTATGGGCATTGAAATAATCGGTGAGTCCGGCTTCATCCTTGGCAGCCTTGTCCCAGACTTCTCTAAGGCTTGCCTCATAGAGCAGAGAACCCTCACGATATTCATTCAAAAGGTTGCGATAGTCAGGCTCGTTGGCGTAGAGCCAATCATATTCAGCGTTTTTCAGATCTTCGCTGCTTATTGAGTTGATATCGGCTGTGTTAAAGCTCTTTTTGTGTTTCTTGCGAAGTTTGTCGATCAGGTTCTTCTCAGCGAGGGCATAGCGCTCATCCTGAGGGTTGGCTATGCGTTTCAGAACGCTCGGTTTCATTTCAGCCAAACTTGCCGGAGCCTTGGCATCGAGCTTGCGGATCACGTGCCATCCATATTGGCTTCTGACAGGAAGGGAGATTTCATTCACTTGAAGAGCGAAAGATGCAGAGTCGAATGGTTCCACCATCATTCCGGCACCAAACCAGTTGAGTTTGCCACCTTGTCGACCTGAACCTTTGTCATCGCTTAATTCACGCGCGAGGTCTTCAAATTTTTCAGGATTTGCCACTACGACGCTGTATATGCTGTCGATGGCAGCCTTGGCTGCGGCCTGCTGCTCGGCAGAAGCAGTAGGAGGCACCATTTTCATGATGTGCTCGACAAGTACCGTGCCACGTGCAGGACGATGCTTGCCACCTTTCAGGATATGGAAACCTTGTGGCGACTCTACAATTTCAGAAATCTCACCAGGAGCAAGAGTATATGCAGCTTTCTCAAATGCATAAGGGAATCTGCCTGCCACTATATAACCCATTCTGCCTCCGACATTGCTGCTGGCACGATCCACAGAATATTTCGCTGCCAATTCAGCGAAATCGCCTCCATTGAGGAGAACTCCGCGCAGGGAGTCGGCTTGAGCCCTTGACGCTTCAATCTCCTGGTCGGTAGCCCCTTTGGCGAGCATGATGTGGAATGCCTCCACTTCTTCGCGTGAAAGGTCGTATGCCTCTTTTACGAGAGAGTTGAGAAACAGGGAATCAGTCATGTAAGGAGCAGCAAGATCACTCTTGTACTGATTCATCTCTTTGCGGAAACTTGACATGGTGTCAAGTTTCTGAGACAGTGCATCTGCTACCTTGAGCTTATAGACCTTAAACATTTCAGCGTATTCCTCCAGACTTTGCGGATCTACCTGCTGCTGTTGATTCTTATGGTAGAGGTACTCGAATTCGGAGCGTGGCACGTCCACGCCGTTGACCGTCATGATCACTTCATCTTTAGCAGCAGCAAGGAATGCGGTTGCGGAGATGATTGCTAATGCAGCTATGTGCGTTCTTTTCATTGTTTTCGATGTGATAAAAATCAAAAAAGGAGGAAGCTTTTTGCTTCCTCCTCTTATAACGCAGTATTATCCTAAAAATTGTATTGATCCTTAAGATTTAATCGTTTTCATCATTCTCGATGTTTTCATCGTTTTCGATGATTTCGTCTTTTTATGCGTCAGCCTGATTTAGGCCAGGGTTTTGCGCAAGTTTGTCGAGCACGTACTGAGCAGTCACCTCAAATTTCTTAGTCTTCGAGGATGGCACCTCATACATTGCATCGACCATGACCGTCTCCACAATGCTTCGCAGACCTCGCGCACCAAGTTTATATTCGATTGCCTTGTCTACGATGGTGTCGAGTGCTTCATCAGTGAACTCAAGCTCCACACCATCCATCTCAAAGAGCTTCTTATACTGGCGGATGATGGCATTCTTAGGCTCTACAAGGATCCTTCTGAGTGCTTTTCGGTCGAGAGGGTCGAGGGCTGTAAGCACAGGAAGACGGCCGATAATCTCAGGAATGAGACCGAACGACTTGAGGTCTTGTGGCATTACGTAGCGCATAAGATTCTCCCGCTTTTTCTTAGCGTCGCTGCTGTTCTGCCCATAGCCCACTGTGTGGGTGTTGAGACGAGCGGCAATCTTACGCTCGATGCCATCAAATGCGCCACCGCAAACAAAGAGGATGTTTTTGGTGTCGACCGGTATCATCTTCTGCTCCGGATGCTTTCGTCCGCCATTTGGGGGGACGAGCACTGTAGAGCCTTCGAGGAGCTTGAGAAGACCTTGCTGCACGCCTTCGCCGCTTACGTCGCGGGTGATGGATGGGTTGTCGCTCTTGCGGGCAATCTTGTCGATCTCATCGATAAAGACGATGCCCCGCTCAGCTTTTGCCACATCATAGTCGCAAGCCTGAAGGAGGCGGGTGAGAAGCGACTCGATGTCTTCACCCACATAGCCAGCCTCGGTAAGCACCGTTGCATCTACTATAGTGAAAGGCACGTCAAGAAGCTTGGCGATAGTCTTGGCAAGAAGGGTCTTTCCTGTGCCGGTGGGCCCAACAAGAATTACATTCGACTTCTCGATGTCGACATCCTCGGCATCTTGCTTCCCTTCATCAAGGCGCTGGATGCGCTTGTAATGATTGTAGACCGCAACAGCCATATATTTCTTAGCCTCGTCTTGCCCAATGATATACTGGTCGAGAAACTCCTTGATCTCCTTTGGTTTGGGGATGGAGTTGGAAGCCCTTTTCTTAGGCTTTGACGCTGTGCGCTGAGCTAGGGCGGCGCGTGAAGTTGTGTCGATATATTCGCAGCAGTCTGAGCAAAGGGCCAGACCGGGCATAATCTCCACAACCGGATTTGCGTCGGAATCAAACACACCGCACATGGCGCACTGGAGTCCTGATCCCTGAGTCTTTTTTGCCATGATAGATGGATTATTTCTTCTTTTCGTTGATGAGAATGCGGTCGATCATGCCATATTCCTTGGCTTCAGAGGCTATCATCCAGTAGTCGCGGTCGCTGTCGGCAGCCACTTTCTCAAGGCTCATGCCGCTGTGCTCGGAGATGATGCGGTAGAGTTCATCCTTAAGCTTCAGGATTTCGCGGGCTGTGATCTCGATGTCAGAAGCCTGACCCTGGATGCCACCCATAGGCTGGTGGATCATCACTCGGCTGTGGGGAAGTGCAAAGCGCTTGCCCTTTTCGCCTGCTACGAGGAGGACAGCTGCCATAGAAGCAGCCATGCCGGTGCATATGGTAGACACATCGCTGTTGACATACTGCATTGTGTCGTAGATGCCAAGGCCAGCATAGACGGAGCCGCCCGGAGAGTTGATGTAGAGGGAGATATCCTTGTCAGGGTCGACAGAATCAAGGTAAAGGAGCTGGGCCTGGATGATGTTGGCGCTCTGGTCGGTCACCTGAGTGCCGAGGAAAATGATGCGGTCCATCATAAGGCGGGAGAATACATCCATCTGAGTCACATTCAGCTGGCGCTCCTCGAGGATATAAGGGTTCATATAGTCGGCATGTGGCACGGCCACAGCGCCGGCCTGACGGTTGATGGCCTTCTGATAGCCATCAAGCATATTGCTATTGATGCCGAGGTGCTTTACGGCAAATTTTTCAAATTCATTCATAGTCATAAGTATAATTCATAATGCATAATTCATAATGCATAATAATATAGACGGCGATGCAGAGATTCCCGCATCGCCGCCTCGGTATCATTTAATAATTAATCTTTAATAATTAATCATTAATAATTGTGATTATGCTTCGGCGGGAGCGAAGAGTTTGTTGAATTCTTCTACGCTGACATTTTTCTCGTCGAGAGTTACGGCATCTTTGATAGCGCCGTAGAGCTTGCTTTCGAAAGCTTGCTGGCGAACCTGATCACCCTGCTTGCCGTTGATGATCTCCTGAGCGTACTTCTCAATGATGTCTTCAGGCACGTTAGGCATGCCATACTGAGCGAACTGGTTGCGGGCGATAGCCTTGGCGAGTTCTACGACATCCTCTTGCTCAAGCTTAACCTCAAGAGCCTCAGCAATCTTGTCGCTTACAAGCTGCCATACGAGCTGCGGACGAGCCTTTGCATATTCCTCATCGATGTTTTCGTCGTTGAGTGATTCGTTGGCCTGCTTGAGGTAGTCTTTAAGAACTGCATCGGGAAGAGTGAGCTCGCCTACAGCCTTGAGGATAGCGTCTTTCGCATCGATAGTGAAGCGATAGTCGCTGTCGTTGCTGAGCTGAGCCTCGATCATTTCCTTCACGCTCTTCTTGTATTCCTCTTCATCCTTGACGTTGTCTTTGCCGAAGAGCTGGTCGTAGTATTCCTGACCGAGTTCAGCGGGACGGAGTACGATAGAGTCTGTCACTTCAAACTGGAAGTCACCCTTATGGTTCTCAACGTCGTCCTTTTCAATGTGGAGCATGGAAGCGAGTTCCACAACGTTGCCGTCAGCAGCAGCCCAGGGGTTGAAGGTGAACTTGTCGCCAACTTTCTTGCCAACGAAAATTGCCTTCTGATCCTCGCTCTTGAAATGCTCCGGGCCAACGATGCCGTTTTCAACTACGATACCACCTTCTTTTACGGTGCCGTCTTCGTTAAGCTCAGTGATGATGCCTTTTACTACAGCGTTGCTCTCTACGGTGTCGCCAGATTCCTGCTTGCCAAAGCGGCGGCGGAGGTTCTGGTCCTGAGTAGTCACCATTTCATCGGTTGCCTCTATATTGTAGTAGGGGACGGTGAGATCCTTGCTAACAGGAGAAGTGATTTCAGGAGCGAGACCTACACGGAACTTGAAAGTGAAGTCATCATTCTTGATATCAAACTTTTCGTCAGCCTCAGGCACGGGATTTCCAAGAACTCGGAGATTATTTTCCTTAATATAGTTGTAAAGCGCTTCAGAAGTAGCTTTATTGACTTCGTCATATTTCACCGCCTCACCATATTTTTTCTGGATGAGAGCAGTAGGGGTCTTGCCCGGGCGGAAACCTGGTTCGGGACGGTTTTTCGCGATATTCTTAAGGGCTTTCTTCACGCCTTCTGCATAGTCAGCAGCAGCGAGCTCAACGGTAACGATACCGTTTACGTCGTCGATTTTTTCAAACGTTACGTTCATTTCTGTATTTTCTGTTTATTTCTATATTTCGAAGTTCTACGTTTGTGTTACTCTATAATAACAATAACCGTGCCAATTTTTTCAGACGCAATCATGCTATTTTTGAGTCCTTTTTGTATTATTTGGCAAAATTAACAAAAAAATCTGAAATAGCCAAATATAGGTCAAGAGTGGATGGTGACGAGGGTAGCACCAAAGCCATATTCCTGGAATGAGGCGTCCTGAAGTTCGCAGAGCGGGTATTCCTTCTTAAGAAGGTCGCGGACAGCTTTACGGAGCACTCCGTCGCCTTTGCCGTGGATGAAAACGATTTTTTGCCCTTTGCGTTTGGAGTTTTCCTTCATTGTCTTGCGGACGGTGTCGAGCTGGAGCTGCAGCATATCTTTGTTTTCCATTCCTGCAGTTGTGTCTACAAGGGAGTCAATGTGAAGGTCCACTTCTATCAGTGGCAAAAGTTTATGGGGACTTAGTTCCTTTCCTCTCCCTTGCTTCTTTTGCGCATTCTCTTTCGGTTGGGCATTTGTCATTGAAGCAGCGTATTCTGACACTAATGAAGTCATGTCTGCCTGAGCACGATCATCCTTTACAAACGGAATCTCCATCACGGGAGACTCAAAGTAGATGCCGGGACGGAAGCAATGGAGTTTGAAAAACTTTGAGAGGTCAAGGCGGCGGCTTATGGTGGCAGCCGGTTTCATCTCAAACTCCTTGTCTTTCTTATATGCAAGATATTGAAGGGCTATTTTCTCATAGTCGTTTAGCTCGCCGTGTCGGATCACTGCAACATCGATGAGTTCATTTGGCGCCACTTCCCCGGCATAGACAGTATGCCATCCTCTTTCATCTGCGCTACGGCGCATGAAAGAGAAATAAAGGAAGTAGTTGGAGTCGTTGACCAGCACTGCGTTGAAGTCAGATTTACTTAGGTCGCGGATTGAGATGGGTTCGAATGCAATTGCAATATTCAGTTTATCGCCATAGCCTGTTTCCACCACTTTCTCCGGTTGCGGTGCCGGGGCATTGGGGGCAGGAATCTCCTTTGACGGTTGTGTTGCACGATTTTTTGCAGCGTCGAATGCCTTTTGGTCAAAAAAGAGATTCGGACCTCCTGCTTTTTTCTCGTGGCCGGCGGGAAGCACCACCACCAATTCATTGACAAGGACCGGAGTTTCGAAGCCGTCTTCGTCGACGTATGCAACTTTTCCTTCTATTTTACGCACGACGCCGCCGCCGACAGCGTTGAGATATCTTACCGTATCGCCTATTTTTATCATTGGTT
>JAIDTO010000057.1 GCA_029060625.1 Muribaculaceae bacterium
AACCCCGGTTTTGAACTGAAGCAGAAAGGACTTTCTGACCAATGAGCCTTTCACGCTGCAAATATAAAGCGAAAGTTGATGTAGGATCAGAGTCCCTTCAGCAGTTTGCGCACATAGATGCCGATGTTGGTGTCGTGCTTGTCGATGCCGAGCTTCTTGCGGATGGTGCTGCTTATGTTGACGTGGCTCCGCTTCCTCATGTAGTTGCCCACATCCTTCCCCCGCAGCCCTATCGCATAGAGGCACACGTAGTTTATCTCGCTCTCTGTCAGGCCATGGTCCTCAAAATACTTTATGAAAGCCGGATGCGAGGCCTGGAACGCCAACCGGTTGCTGTCCATGAACTCCTGCGTGTTGGCAGTCAGCTCCGACACCCACGTGTCATAAGCCTTCTCAAACTCCTTGTGGTCGGATATCTGACTCGCCAGATATGAGTTGAGCATCTCAATGCGCGTCTGAATGGCTTTCCGCACCTCCTCCGGCATCTCATCCTGCGACTGGAGCAGCTCCCTCAGGTTATCGCTCTCCGACTCCAGCTCCGCCACACGATGAGCCAGGTTCTCTGCCTCCAGCGCCTTGTTGTCCCTTTCCAGCTGCAGATTCCGGTTCTCAAGAGTCAGTTTCTCCTTTTCAGTCTTTAGGTTCTCATTCTCAAGCTCAGCAGTACGAGCCTTCTGGAGTGTCAGCTCATTTTCAGCCTTCAGGCTCTCATTCTCAAGCTCTGCCGTGCGTGCCTTTTGAATGGCGAGGTCTTTCTTTATTCTGTTGCGTCGTAACTGCAGTGTACCGATAATAATTACCATCACAAGAAACACAAAGCCAACTATGCAAATCCATATCAACTTCTTGATTTTTTCGGCTTCCCGCTCTGCCTGCAGCTCAAGCTGATACTTCTCTTCCATCGACCGGCTCTTCTGCTCAAACTTAGCAGAGTTTATGGTTTCCAATCTCTCAACGAAATCCTTATAGACAGCAAGAGCTTCCTCATACTGTTTTAGATCCTCAAGAACTGTATACTTTATCGACAGATATTTCAAAGTGTCGTACGTTGCTACTGTTTCATCGAGATAATGGATATGTCTTAAAGCCTCGTCATTGTCTCCAAGTCTGTTGTATGCCCTCGCAAGATTAAGTATACCGTTGACATCAAACGTTAGTCCGCCATTATTGCTTTCTAACAATTCCTTTAAATTCTTATTTAATTTAAATACGAGTGTGTAAGTGACCTTTAAATTCTTTAATTCTTGTGTCTGTTCGGGCTCCAACATAGCGAATTTATCAAGCAAATTGATCAAGCTGTCTGCCGACTCTCTGTTACCCAATATAATAAAACCATTAAGCGCGTTAAGTAAGCATTCGCACTCATCAACCGTATAATGTTTAATACGGAAAATCTCCGCTGCTTTTAAATAGTTGTCAGCATATGCTCCAAAATCATAAAAGTTCTGGTATACTATACCCTGAGCCACAAATGTTCGTGCAATTGTCAATGAATCAGTACATTTTTCAGCAATATCCAATCCTTTAACGAATGCCCGTAAGGCGCTGTCTCGTTCATTTCTGTTCTGGTATATCCGGCCCTGATAATAATAAGTACGGAGTTTCTCATCTGGGGTTCCGTTTTCAATATAATAGTCTATGGCTGGTTGTAGAACATCGAAGGTCGTGGTGTCGACATAGTTCTTGTCAAGCGCCATCGACATTAGCAGGGCATAGTGCGCCTTCTCTCGTTTTCCTTTCAGATAGGAGACATCAATAGAATTCAGGATAAAGAGGGAGGAGTCCGGATGGTTTTCTATCAGTCTTTCGGCTATATCAAGCTGTCTCGATACATAGGAAGACCCTCCGCATCCTGACAAACATAGGATAACGGTGAATATCATTACGGGCACTGCCCTCCAAATATGATAGTATATTTTAGATTTCATAATGCAAATTTAAACATTATATTCCACCTACGCAATATCTAAATCCATAATAGTCTTTGTAGGGACGTACGGCTCGTGCGTCCACATGTGTCATGTTAAAAACCATCTCTATGAAAAGCTATTCTGCATTCATCCCATAAGATATGAAAGTTTATCAACAGTTGCGCAAAAATAAATTCTCACCAAATCACTATACAATTAATTTACAACATATTACAAAAAACATATTTTTTCCAAAATATGAAACTTTTTATTTGCAATATGAAAGTTTGAAGCAGTAATTTTGCACCATCGAAAACAACCAAAAACACTTAAAACAATGAAAAAGATTTTATCATTCATCGTTGCCTTTATGGCCCTCACACTTCCGATGTCAGTGCATGCATCGGATGACAAATCTACTCCTCAACCTATAACACTTAGCTCGCATGCAGACAATAACAAACCGAACCCTAAGCCACGCCGTGCACAGATGCGCATACCTGTGGAAGCATGGTATGAAGCCGATACCGAAACAATCTCCATCATATATTATGGAGACGCGACGGGAGAAGCAAATCTCTATCTCAACGGACAGCTAATAGAAAGCTCGTTTGATATCAACACCACATTCACCGTTTCCGAAGCAGGATTCTACACAATTGAAATCAAGACAGAATCCTGGACTGCTACAGGAAGCATCGAAATCTAATCTCGCTACTAACAAAAATTAAGAATAATAAAATCAAATATTAGCCGGCTATATCTGACAGACCAGACTGTATAAAAGGCGCAGAATCCGACGAAGCGTGATGAGTCGAAATAAAAACAATATAACTTATCATGAAAAAAACTGTTTATAGCTTAATCAAAGCCCTACCAGCTATTCTTATGATGGCTGCATGCTCCCAGACAGAAGAACCTGACATTGATCTCAGCGTCTCACAACAAACCACAAGAGCCACAGATGAAGACCCATTCTTCTCAACTACTCTCCAAAACCGAATGGATATCGCAATATGGCTTGCTAAAAACTATACTCTTGAGGAAGCTCAACGAATCCACAACGCTGTTCAGAGATCTCATTCCTTGGGACTTGATGAAATGTATTACCTAAAAGAATTCGTATCCGAATCTCCCTCATCGAATAAAGTGATTCAAGAAGAACCATCTGAAGTATCCCGGAAACTCAGATCGGAGCTTTTAAACGGAAGTTTCGTAGAAGAATCCGGCATATCCACTCAGGAATTCAACCCAAGACCTGCTCTCTTTAACCATGATCGTCTTAATATATACTGGCCTTACTCAGAGAATTGGGATGGGATCACAACGCCCGTTGTAGTTTACGCTCCCCAAAATCTTTCTGACTTAAGAGCAATCGGGTACATCTACAATAAGAATACCAAAAAATTGATGCTCACACACGTTGATGAGCAATTCTGCGAGCGTCACCCCGTATGGATAATCACAGAAAGCGAGACACCTTATTCGAATCTACCCAATTTTGCCAAAGGAGAAAATGTATCTGCAGATGGGATCCTTTATTCAACAAATTCAGTTCCTTCAATTGGGAATAATCCTCCAGTTCCCCAACCTATTGATTCATTATCCCATTCTAACTTTAGGGGGCCAATAAATACTGTTCGCCTTGGCTATGTAAGATCAGAAAAAAATCACGACAGTTGGTTGGCTGGCGGATCCGAATATGTGTTTAGATTCGTATCTCTCAAAAACACGAACCTTTCATGTGAATCTGACACCAGCAAATGTATTCCAGACTTGGCAAGGACAAAAATTACTTTTACACGCAAGGAGATTAAGCATAGGACTCAAAAGGAATTAAATGCAATCGCAGTAAGCGATTGGCCAGAATCCCTTGAGAATATAGTCATGACTCTTATAGAAGAAGATGGTGGAAATAAGGAGTATAAATATGAAGCATCTATCACCGTAACCTGGGAAGACAAGAAATATGGCATTGATGTTTCAATTCCTTATCGAAATCTCGATGATAACATTGCAGAAAGAACATATTCGAGAAACTATATTTTTTCAACTAATAATTATTTAGGCAAAGATGAAAATGGAAACGATAAATGGTATGAGGACAATTCCGATGGTGTTTATTGGACAATTCCATATAAACGTGGCGTGTTTGTTGATTACGAACCTGTTCTTCCTTAAAAACCGAATCAATATATGAAGACAATAAAGATTCTTGCAGCAGGTATTGTAATGACAGGCTCATCCTTATCATTGCAGGCTCAGCACTTCACACTTGGTCCTGAAATTGGATACGAACGGGCATCAATCCACATTGGAGACACTCAGGACAAGGGATTATCCACTCATACAGGCAATGGCATAAGGATTGGAGCGACAGCCGCATTCGAATTCGGCAATGGCCTCTTCCTAAGATCAGGTCTCTACTACAGCCACCGTGGAGGAGCACATATCTATGACATCAATGACAATCCACGATTCCCCAACGTCAAGGACCTCTTTCTTAAAACAACCGATTTCCTGACTATCCCCTTGACATTAGGATATGAGCTACCGTTCAGCTCCAAATGGGGTGTGGGGGTGGAAGCCGGAGGTTACATAGCATCCGGACTTGGTATGGGCAATTCATTTTTCGACCTTACGAACAACGAGGGCTCAGCCGGATCCGTTTTCAAAGACTCGCAGTTCACCGTAGCAACTCCTGACGGCTCGGATCGCACAAAAGTCACTGTAAAAGGATCGGACAGAATCGATGCCGGATGCATATTCGGAGCACACATCCGCTTCGACAGAATCAAGCTCAGGGCTACCTATCATTTAGGTCTCTGCAAAACAATCTATGACCTGGCAATGCCCCGCACCTTCACCCTCTCCCTCGCATACGATTTCAAGCTCTGATAAAAAAGGGGAGATTAAGCATATTGATCTCCCCTTATTGTATTCTTACTTATTTAAGTTTCGCCAGTTCTCTCGTATTAATTCGCAATTCCTTAGCGCAGTTCCTGCGCTTGTTCTCTGCGAGCTCCAGCAGACCGTAATCTTAGCGAGCTCGCCACAACCGTGACGCGAAGCTCCTCAAATCATTGAAACTCTGCTCCTCTGCGCCCTTTGCGTGAGAATCTTAGAGCTTGCGAAAGTTGAGTTACTTATTTTAATCATTAAGAGTTGTTTTCAATCTATGAAAACCATTTCAAACGACGATGTATATGCCGACGCAATGTCTACCGCCGCGTTAGCCACAATACCATTCATAACCTTCGGAATACTCAAGTATCCGACTCTCCTGAACATAGCGGCTGCCCTCGGCATACTGTTAGGATGCGCCTTCCTGATCAGGTTCGTAATGATGCTATACAGGCCTGAAATCATCAGGACAAAAGGATGGATCGAACAATTCATGTCCCTCCTGCAACTGCCCTATGTCTTCGCCATTTCCGCCACCATCCTCATCTTCGATGGCATGGACGCTTCCGTAGTGCTATGGATCTGCCTCGCTTTCTCACTCATGGCAGCCGCCTGGAGCATCTACGACTTCAACCATCCCGACTAAATCCACGGCGAAGCCGCCTGATCCGCGCCAGCAGGCGAAGCCGCCCTAATCCGCGCCCCATCCGCCGCAATCGGCGAAATCCACGGCGAAGCCGCATCCGCGTTGCTTTAGAATCCCTTAAAATCCAATATATTAGCAATGGATTAATTTTGATCTTGGCTCAACGCGGATAGCGTTGGGCTTCGCCCTCGCCGGGGGTGCCGATGGCAGCGGATGGCACGCGGATTTATTTAATTTCCAAGCTTTTGTAATGCATTTGCGCTTCGGGCATGCGCTCGCGGACTGTGACTGAGCCTCGGCTTCGCCGGCTGTCGCGGATCACAGTCTTCACAAAATTCCTTGGTTCATGCCCCTTGACATTTGACCCTTACGCCGAAGCCGCCCTAATCCGCGCCAGCAGGCGAAGCCGCCGCTCAGCTTATCTCCGCGTGCGCACGCCAGAGTCGCAAGAGACCTGCCAAAGCATGCCAAAGCACGACAAAAGCTCAATGAAAGAAATCCGCGCCCCATCCGCCGCAATCGGCGAAATCCACGGCGAAGCCGGATCCGCGTTGAAGCCCATCCCCCTAAAATCCAATAGATTGTCTTTGATTATGTTTCAAATAGGATAGCGTTGTGGGCTTCCCATCAAAGAAGATACTCGGTTTGCTGGATAGTTAAAAAAACAATATTCACTTGATCGAGTAGGACTTTTCTACCATAAACGCGTCTTAAAGGAAAAATAATAACAATGAAGTTGTTTAAACTTATTTTTTTATTAAGATTTCGTCAGGTTTTCGAGCAGGTTTTGTCTCTTGAAGAAGGAATGATGCGGGCATCATGACTGATGAGAGAGGCAAAAAATGCCGAAAAGATGGCGGAAGGTTAATAAAAAGAATTTTATTTTTAACGCTTCTTGTTGGATATTTGAATTCGTAAATAAGTTTAAACAACTTCAATATACTTATAGAATCATGAAAAAGATCTTATCACTCATTTTCTCCATCAGCACGATGGTTATGGCACTCCCAATTAAGGCACAACACATCACAGTCGGTCCTGAAGTAGGATACGAACGTGCTCATCATCAGATTAGCGGCAGTCATTATAAAGATGTAACGACACGCCCCGGTGATGGCATTAGGATTGGAGCGACAGCCGCATACGAATTCGGCAATGGTCTCTTCCTAAGATCAGGTCTCTACTACAGCCACCGTGGAGGAGCACATCTCTATGGCATCAATGACACCCAACGCTTCCCCCACGTCAAGGACATCTTTCTTAAAACAACCGATTTCCTGACTATCCC
>JAIDTO010000058.1 GCA_029060625.1 Muribaculaceae bacterium
AGGGCATCCGCGTAGACAACCCCATCAAGGGCCAGATCTACATCCAAAACGGCAAGAAGATCGTAAAATAATCCCCCGCGTCAAATTAAGTAGTAAGCGCACTCCGTGCGCGTCCCCGCGCGTTTATGCACTCCCCGCCAAATGTGGCGGGATATGGAAAAAAGGCTTGCACCGGTGTCCCCTCCGACACCAAGTGCAAGCCTTTTTTCACATTTTAGCTGATTTTTGGTGATAACAAAAATATTTTTATTATCTTTGCGGTAGAAAAACCTCAACCTCATGACTCAACTGCAGAAATATGCCTGGCTAATCGACACAATCCGTCATGCCGGTAAAATATCACATAAAGAGCTTTCAGACCGCTGGGAACTTAACAAGGACCTTAGCGACTGTAAACCCTTACATAGGTCAACATTCAACCGTTGGCGTGAGGCCATTCTGTCTCAGTTCGGAATTGTCATCAACTGTCAGAAAACCGGTGGTTATCTATATTATATCGAGAATCCGGAAGAAATCGACGATGATAAGTTGAAAAAATGGATTCTCGACTCTTTTGGAATCACTAATATTATTGGCGAACACCTGTCTCTGAAAGGCCGGATTCTCGTAGAGGATATCCCCTCCGGACGCGACCACCTCACATCGTTCTTGAAGGCGATGAAAGACAGCCACTCTGTATGTGTGACTTACAAGCCGTTTAATACCAACTATAATTATACCTTTACATTGGAGCCATATTGCGTGAAACTGTTTGAAAACCGGTGGTATGTGCTCGGACGTAATAATAATGATGATATTAAGATATATGCCCTCGACCGTATTCAATCGGTAGAAGAGACGACGGATAAATTCAAACTTCCTAAAGGCTTCTCCGCCGAAAAGTTCTTTTCTAAGAAATATGGGGTGGTATTAGGTCATGATGTGAAGCCGGAGCGTATACTGATCCGTGCCAACGAACATCATAAAAACTATCTTAAGGCTCTTCCTATTCACCATAGTCAGCGACTTAAGGAAGATTGTGGAGAATACGCTGATTTCGAACTGTTTTTGTCACCTACCTACGACTTTGTAATGAAACTTCTGCAATCCGCTTCAATGGTAGAGGTGATAAGTCCGGATTCTCTCCGAGAGACAATGAAGGGATGGATCTCCGACATGTCTGATATCTATAAAGAAGAAAATTCAGAGTCTTGAACTCCTTTGATGCTCTTCTTGACATTGAATCAGAGGGCGTTGCAGAACTATATTCTCCGCATCTTGTAGGGACGCACGGCTCGTGCGTCCTTTTTTATATTTTTGATTACCAATCTAATTGCATAGAGGACGCACGAGCCGTGCGTCCCTACATCAGAATATTGGCCCATTTTGCAACACCCTCTGATTATTTATGTTTTTGTGAAAAAGATATGCGAATATCTTAATTCTTTCAAATTTTAGCTTTATTTTCTCAATATAAGTTGTAAATATTAAATTTTTGTATTAATTTTGCAACATTAGGTAGGACGCTTGATTCAAATCAAACAATCTTAAGTTAAACTAAAGAATATTATCAACTAAAGTGAATAAAAAATACCAAACTCTTAAGAAACGATGATCACTCAGAGATCATTTAGAATATCATTTCCATGAAATAAATTAATCAATCATTATACGACATGAGCAGAATTTACTCATTTATTTTGTTACTGATACTCTTGTGCGCATTGCCTGCAGGAGCTCAGAAACTCGCTATGCGCGATTTCGAGGCTCCTGTGCAGGATATGGACGCACAGGGCAGTGCTTCGCAGCGTAGAGAACGCGATGGTATGCGTGCTGCAATTAGAGATGAGGCAAAAACCGTTAGGTTAGGTAAGCCCTTCTCATTGTCATCTATTAAAGGTAAGAAAGTCGAGTCGCGACAGCCCAAACGAATGGCTAAACGGGTTTCTCCACAAGGTTTCCCTTCCATCGAAGAGATAGTAGGTGATTACAATTGGAATTTTTATGATATGCATAACGACTGTTGGCGCAACAGGAGTATTAGTATTGAAAGAGCTTCAGACAGTGGGCTGTGGATTAAATTTAGTGTTAATAATTTGTTAAACGTTTACGCGACATATGATGCATCGCTGGGTGTAATATCAATTAGATCAGGACAAGCTACTGAATCCGTTGATGAAGAGGGTAGTCCATACGTCTTTTATCATTACAAAGTGAATGATGAAGGAGAAATAGCCCGTCTTGATACTCCATTGAAACTTTATGTTGACTCAACTGATTTTAGTTTCGATCCCGAAGATGTGATCTATATTGGATCTAATGCTGATAACGTATACTATGCTGCCTGCAATAATTATTTTTCGGATCCATCAAGACCTTCTGGCTATTCAAGAGTAGGCAAGACGCAGCTGTTCACTCGCATCAGTGAAAATATCGATGTATATGGATTGTTTGAAGGCTCATACTATAGGTCAACTTATGCTGATGGAGGCTATAAGGTTTCCTTAAAGGTTAACGATGGGTATGCAAATCAAATGAACTGCTCATCACTGCAGAATTATGATGGTATCGACTTTTGGACTAACGTAGAGCAACAAGGAGAATTCGCAAGAATAAGCTATATACTTAGGAATACAATGGAATCCGATGCCACTGTGTCGCTTGGTACACATGCAGATGTAATGATAGGATACAATGACGCTGCTCCTATTACGAGAAGAATCGATACTCTCGACCAGACGTATGGACTGACTATGAGCGACGGTAACGGTGCTCAGCTTTGCGTGCTTTTTGGTGCCGGATTGACTGGGGTGAGTGCTGTGGATGATTTCTGGTTCGGTCACTATGGCCAGAACTACGATGCTTACGAGATGGTTGGAAACTATTATCATGGTAGCAATTTTATGGAAGAAAACGGCAGCTATGACTCAGGTATGGGCTGGTGCTGGAAAGACAGGGTCATTCCAGCAGGAGAGACGGTGACATTCTCTTACCTGATCGGTGTAGGTGATGTCAATCTCGAACCAAATTTCTCTTTTGCCGTTACTCCTGAAGATCCCGATGGCTGGAACAATCTTTCCTTGCCACATCAGCTTACAATCAATGGCGAATACGAAAGTCCTGCCGGTGTCGATGGAAGAATCGAATATGCTGTCGAAGACAGTGAAGATTGGACTCCTCTTACCGACATGCTTCCTTCTGGCAGTGAGTTTGAGGGCATGATGACTGTGATGTTTGATGAATCGAAACCTGTGCACACGATCAGATTCAGAACCGTAGATAATGTCGGAAACACTACCATGCTTCATCCGATAGAATATATTGATGTTAAATATATCGATATAGCAGGAATAGAGGAGCGTACATACAATGGAAATCCTCAGATATTGAATGTCTCTTCCGAGCAGCTCGATCAGGAGAAATACACGGTTTCATATTCCAACAACGTAAATGCAGGCACAGCTTCATTACGTGTTGAAGGCGTTTTCCCCTATTCCATAGGCAGAAGCTCTTACTATAATTTCAAGATAAATCCTCTTGCGCTCGAAGGAGACATCAGCCTCCGGAATGATTCATTCGTTTTCAACAATACTGGTTTCCAGCCTGAATGGAGTTTTTCAAATGAATCATATGGTCAGTTGATTCCCGATGTAGATTATACTGTGACATATCGCAATAACATTTATCCCGGTACAGGAACAGTTGAAGTGGCAGGTAAAGGAAACTATACAGGAACTTTCACCAAGGAGTTTACCATTGATAAGGCCCCGCTCACTGATGATCTGTATGTCGTTGCTTTGCCGGAGAAGGATATAGTTTACGACGGTAATCCCCATGCCGCTACGTTTATGGGTGACGAAGGTGTGGGTATTCCGACTTTCCGTTATGTCGACATTGCCGATGGCTCGAATGTTGAAGCTGTCTCTGAGGCAGGAAGCTATGAAATTTATCTCCGTGTTGCGGAAGGCGACTATTATTATGGTATTGAAGATAAGCTTTTAGGCTCATTCTCCATTTTCAAGTTTGATAGTGAAGAGTTTGAGGCCCTTGGCGCGATTAACGCCCAACTTATCCAAGCCGGCTTGGCTGAAGGATGGGATATTGAAGGAGGAATCACGTCAGTGGGTACTTTCGACGGGCTGGAAATCAAGGAGGGACACGTGGTAGGTATCGACCTGTCCTCAAAGGGGCTTACAGGCGAGTTCCCGGTATCATTGCTCGCTTTGCCTCAGCTGAAGAAAATCGATGTCTCAGACAATGATCTTTCCGGCGACCTTCCCCAAAAACTGATGGCTATAGCCGCCCAAGATCCTACGGCGCTTGCTTCAGTAGACACTTTAAAGATAGGTGGCAACGGTTTCATCGGCAACGTGGGCTTAATCGGTCAAAGTATGCCTTCGCTCGAGTATCTGGATGTTTCCTACAATAAGTTTGAGGATCTTTATCCCGCTCTTCCCGAGAATGTCAAATACCTCGATATAAGAGGACAGGAGATAGAACGCACTGTCGATCTCAATCTGTCGCATGTAGAATGGGAGGAGCTCAAGGAGCAGATTCCCTCAATCATTATGTATGATCCTAAGGCATATGGATTCACCAATCAGGTAGGTCTGATCATGTCTACAGCTGCCATGACTGATGGTATGCTTCCCTCAGGCGATGTATGGTCGCTGCAGCTCTACATCAGCAGTGGTGAGATCACTCCGATGGTGATTGGTAGCAACACCTATCGCGGTCAGAGCGGCGATACTCTCTATGTCTATTGCATGCAGGACGGTGAGATCAACGGAACCCGCTTCAACGTGAACCTTGCCTTCGATCAGGGAGACGCAAACTTCTTAAACGGCATTGATGCCACCGACCTTCAGGCCACTATTCTTTATGCCTTTGGAGCATATTCGGATCTTCCATTCAATTTCACAGCTGCGAATACTTATGAGGATGATGTCATTAACATCCAGGACGTCACCTGCACTGTGAATATTCTGCTTTCTAATTTGGCTGAATCTCCGGCGGAAGTTTCTTCCCGCCGTAAGGTCGCATTCAAGGAAGAAAACATGTCTGATGCAAGAATCATACTGGCTGGCGGAAAGGTGATACTGTCTTCAGAAAAACCGGTGGCTGCACTGACTTTAAAGGCATACGGCGATATCGATTGGTGTGCCGACAAATTTGGTCTCACTCAAAAAGTGTCCGGTAGTAATCTGGTTGCTTATTCTCTTTCCGGTGCCGAAATACCTGCGGGAGAGACTGTGATTGGTGAATACAATGGGAATGCTGATATAGTTTCCGTCTCGTTATCAGACACGAAGGCTATTCCTATTGCAGTGTCTGTGATGATTTACACTGAAAGTGGAGTGGATTGTCTTCCATTCGAAATTGATGATGAGTGTGAGATATATGATGTGAAAGGAATCAGGCACAATAACTTGATCAATGGCCTAAACATCATTGTCCGCGACGGAAAAACCATCAGATATTATAATATCAAATAGTACAACATCATGAAATCTAAATATTCAATAGTGACATTACTCTTTGTCCTGATGGGATTCCTCTCGTCATGGGCTCAAGAAAACATTGTCTCGATTCCGGATATTAAAGTGGGCAAGGGTAAGACCGTCAGCATGCCTGTTGTGGTGAGCAACTCTACAGACATTGTAGCAGTTCAGTTCACCCTGACAGTGCCGGAGGGCTTTTCAGTCGACACCTCGTCGGCTACCCTCACCGAAAGATGCGCGGCCCATGCTGTCTCCATGAGGGAAATCGGCAGCCATAAATATATGGCGATGATTTATTCTCCCGACAATACCCCGATATCCGGAAGCGATGGTAGCATAATGACTGTAGGTCTTGAAGCATCATCTTCCTTAGAGGAAGAATCAGTGCATGAGCTCCTCTTGACTGATGTGGTTCTTGCACAAAGAAACGGCGACAATATGGTCACCGGAATTTCTGCCGGAAGCATCACTGTAGAGTCTTCTCCTGACTTTGAAGTGTCTGATGTCTCCCTGACGGCATCTTCTTTGATGCCGGGAGATCAATTGACAGTCAATTGGAAAGTCTCGAATGTTGGCCCTAAGGCTTCTGCAGATGGCTGGGCTACGGATATATTCATTGAAAAGGATGGTCTCTCGAAATTGGTCTTCTCCCAATGGCAGGATGATTCTCTTGCGGTAGGAGGTTCAATTGGTTGCAATGCCACATTCTTGCTTCCTGATATAATTGGACTTGACGGGGATATCCGTATCCTTGTGCGTATCACTTCTTCTGATGAAAAGGTTGGTCTGCAAGACAATAATTCTGCCTATTCCGGCAGTGTTGTCAATATAGGCAAAAGGCTATATGTCAATTATCCTAAGCTTCAGGTCGTAGAGGAAGACGCAAGGTCGTTTATGTTTAAGATCTCAAGAAGTGGTGCCACTTCTTCTGCTGAGACCTTCACCATTGAGTTGTCGCCTGCAGACTCTCGTCTTGTATTCGACAGGGATGTAACAATTCCTGCTGGTGAGTCGGAAGTTTATTTTCAGGTGAAAGTGACCCCGAATAATCTCCTTGATGAAAACCAGACTGTGACCCTTACGGCATCCGGCAATGATTATGAGCCTGTATCAAGTGTGATTTCCATTGAGGATGATGTTTTCCCGGATGTTGGCATTGCATTCGACCGTGAGCAGGTTTCGGAGGGTGGTGAATTTACCATGACTGTGACAGCCGGTCGTCCTGTTGTGGAAGACACACCTGTTACTGTCACTTGTGATTCCCCTGCTAAGTTTACCATTCCCTCCGGAGTTGTGATCCCCGCAGGGCAGCAAAGTGTAGATGTCAAGATCTCTTCTAAGGACGATAATCTGCCGGACATCGACCGCGAGGTTGGATTTACTGTCCATATAACCAGACATAATCCAATTACGGATTATATTACCCTTGTGGATAATGATATGCCGACGCTGACACTGAAGCTTACGCCTGACGCTGTGGCGGAAGACGCAGGCCCGCTGTCGGTGACAGCCGTGATAAAGCGCACCGACAATATCGACAAGGCAATAACTGTGCAGCTGAAAGATAATTCCAACGGCCAGATCTATTATGGACGACAGTCGTTTGAAATGGGCGCCGGTGTAGAGGAGGCTATAGTGAATCTCGGTCCTATTGACAATAATGCGGTTGACGGTGAACGTATCATCGACATCACAGCTGCGGTCTATATATCCTCATGTTCGTGCGCAGCTTCCGATATGGCTTCCGGTGGAGTGGTGACAGCCCCGCTGACAGTCTACGATAATGATGGCCCGGCACTGACGCTGACAACTCAGTCCACAGTCATAAAGGAAGGCGGAGAGCTTTCCATAGAAGTAAGTCGCAACACTTCCTCTGAGGCTGCGTTGACTGTAAGCATCGAGTCTGATCATGCCGATCGTCTTGAATATCCTTCTTCAGTGCTGATTCCGGCAGGAGAGACATCTGCTGTCTTTACAGTGAGATCGCTGGCCAATGAGATCATTGACGATGGATTCAATGCGGTCTTCACTGCAAGCGCTGATGACTTTGCAAAAGGCATCGCATGGATCTCAGTTACTGACCAGACACTTCCCGATGCACGGGTTGCCTCTATTTCGGCTACTCCATCAGAGGTGTTTGTAGATGAGGAATTCATTCTTGAGATAGTCATTGCCAACGATGGCACGTATGATCTTGCGGCCGGTGTCCCCGTCAATGTATATGCCAATAAATCCTCTGATGAGATTGCGACAGCCTACACGTCTGAGAGCGTGGCTCCCGGAGCCAGCACTACCGTGAAATGCCCCGTGACGATCCGAGGCAAGGTTGGGGAAAACACAGTCTTTGTCGCTGTCAATGAGAATAGGGCGGTCAAGGAACTCGTCTATACCAACAACTCGTCAGGTATAGTCAACGTGACCACACTCGCGCCATTCGCTATCGCAGTTTCCACAGACAAGGCCATCTATCAGCCCGGTGAGACAGTGCAGATAAGCGGAAGACTGTCAGGTAAAAGATTCGCTGACGAAGATATAGAGGTCTATATTATCAATGATGGCTACCGCCAGACTATTGCCACAAAGAGTGATGCCAATGGCGACTTCAATTGTGAATATATACCGGTTACTGGCCTGACAGGCCACTTCTCCATCGGCGCTTGCTATCCCGGTGAGGACCAGAAGAGCGAGATGACATCCATGGATATTTATGGATTCAGACGCACAGATGGCATTGTCATCCAGTTTGATGTGATCATGGATCAGGCTTATGCCGGTTCGTTCGATGTAATCAACACCGGAGTCCTTGACCAGAGCAACGTCACTGCGTCTGTAGTGGAGCAACCGGAGGGCTGTGATGTCAGGATCACGGGAGTGGAGACCACCGACGGAGGAAAGACTTACACCATAAATTATGAGATCACCGGCAAGCGCCTGAGCACCGGCAATCAGTATGAGAAATTCATCGTGCGTGTCACGAGTGAAGAAGGTGGAAGCCTTGACTCAAGCATATATTTCTATTGTGTGGCAGAAGACTGCGCTTTGGAGGCAAGCGTATCTCAGATCAACACTACTGTCACAAAAGGCAGTGCAAGGGAATATCCATTCACCATAACTAACACAGGTAAGGGAGAGACAGGCAAGATCACATTCTCGCTTCCATCTTGGATTACCCCGGCGACTCCCAAGGTTATGGCATCGTTGAAGCAAGATGAATCGGCTGAGGTAGTGCTCCGCGTAGTGGCTCAGGATGAGTTTGAGCTGAATGCAGCCATCACCGGGCGCATAAGCCTCAATTGCGAGTCAGGAAGAGGTCTCGTCATGCCGTTCAGTATCACTCCTGTTTCTGAATCTACAGGCACGCTTTCGGTCGACGTATGCGATGAGGCATCATATGCCTCGCCGGGTGCTCCGCACGTCAGCGGCGCTAAGGTGAAGGTGACTAATCCCTATACTGGCGCGCTGGTGGCTGAAGGTGTCACCGGTGAAGACGGCATCTTTAGTGTTGTTGTCCCCGAGGGTAGGTACGCTTTGAATGTCTCCGAGGAATCTCATGGAGATTCCTACGACGGTGTGATTCTTGTCGATCCGGGAGTGGTCACCACGAAGGTGATCAATCTCAGTATTCAGGGAATCGACCTCGAGTGGAGTGTTGAAGAGACTACTGTAGAGGATGTATATGACATTGCCACCACCGTGAAGTATGAGGTCAATGTGCCCGTGCCGGTAGTGGAGCTTATCCTCCCCAATAGTGTGGATGCCGACTATCTCGCAGAGGGTGAGTCGCTCGTTTTCAACGCTGTGCTCATCAACCATGGCCTTGTTACAGCCGAAGATGTTGATCTGCTTCTTCCCACAGGATCAAGCAAATACAAATTCGAGAAACTTAGCCATCACGAACCGTTTAATCTCGGAGCAAAACAGAGCGTGCAGATTCCGGTGAAGATCACTAGACTGACTATTACTGATGTAAGTGTCGAGGAAGGATGCTACGCCAATATAGGTACGATATACTACTGGGATTGCGGCTCAGACCGTAAATGGAAGGAGTATTATGTGTCGTTGCAGGTAGGACCTTGCCGCAGTGCTGAGATAGTCTCCTTCGGTACAAGCTATGTCGGCGGTGGAAGTGCTGGAGGTCCTGGACTACGCGGCGGAGGAGGATGGTATGGCGGTTATTCCGCTTCATATCCTTCTGGTATTGTAGATACCGACAAGGGATGTGAGCCTTGTCAGAACGCCTTCCTTTATAAGATGACCGTTGGCTTCGTCAAGAAGACCCAAATGGTGACAGATATCCTGGATGTAGTGGATCAAGTCAACTTTGCGGCTGGTTCGTCCGACGTGAAGGGAAAGCTCAACGAGTTAATAAAGCAGATACCCGTACTGAAGAACATCACTGAATGGCTTGAATTCTATACTACCGGAGTAGTTCCGTTGTTTGCCGACTGCACCCCGGGCAGTTCAGAGTCAGGTGTTCCGGTCATTTCGGATCCTTCGATTGAAGGTATTCTCGCAAGCCGTCTGCAGGGAGGTGATGACGTTTCGGGTTATCCTTCCTATGTGCAGGTATTCCTCAACAACCTGACTCCGCTTATGAACTCCATCAATGCCGTCTATCAGACCACGATGGAAATCTGCGGTGATCCATGCTGGAATTTCGTATCGGAACAGGAGCTGACACTTCTGGCCTCTCAGATTGCGAATTGGGACGGCACTTATGAAAGCCTTCTTCCATATAAGCCATCCAACATCACGGAGGAGCAGTTCAGGAGATTTGCATTAAGAGTCAACAACACTCTTAACGGAGTGGAAAGCGACAACGTAGTCGACATGCAGAAGGTAGATACATATTACCGTGAAGTGGTGCAGGCAATCGACTTCTCCGTGAAGAGTGGCTATCACTCTATGTCAGAGATGTTCAATACGGAGACCAACACCGTGATGAAGAGCCTCAATGAGTCGCGTAATTCTGTATGTTCTACCGTGACTTTCCGGTTCGACCAGACAATGGTGATGACTCGCCAAGCTTTCAGGGGTACGTTGAAGGTCACTAACGGCCATGAGTCGCTGCCGGTGGAAAACTTCAAGCTCCACCTCACTGTAGCTGACGAAGACGGAAAGATTGCTACCTCCCGTGAGTTCCAGACAGCTCCAGAATCACTCTCGGGATTTGAGGGAGATCTTGATTTTGAAGCGGGATGGACCCTTGATAGCAATACCGAGGGACAGGCTACTGTACTGTTCATTCCCACCAAGTATGCGGCTCCTACAGACCCGAAGAATTACAGCTTCGGTGGATTTGTGACATATACTGATCCATTTACAGGTAACGAGGCTGTACGTGCCCTTACTCCTGTCACCCTGATTGTATCCCCGTCTCCGGTGCTTGATCTTACTTATTTCATGCAGCGCGACGTGATAGGCGATGATCCACTGACAGAGACTGTGGAGCCCTGTCAGGAAGCGGAATTCTCACTGCTCATCAATAATACCGGCTTTGGAGATGCCGACAATGTTCGTATGCTGACGCATCAGCCGCAGGTGGTAGACAATCGCAAGGGTCTCCTCATTGACATGGAACTGATCAGCAGTCAGCTCAATGGAGGCGACAAGACCCTCGCACTTGGCGGCAGCGTTGCCACAGACTTCGGAAAAATTCCTGCGAAGAGCACCTCTTATGCCCAGTGGTGGTTTACGAGCTCTCTTTTAGGTCATTTCATCGACTATGATGTGAAGGCAACTCACGTGACGAGTTACGGTAACCCCGACCTCTCTCTGCTGGGAGACGTGACTATTCATGAGCTTATCAGAAGCATAAAGGTAGGTAATGCCAACGATAACGTAATAGGATTCCTGACAAACGACCTCACTGATGAGAACGATACGCCTGATATGCTGTATGTCTCTGACGGAGACGTTCTTCCTGTAGCTGTTCCGTCATCATGCGAAATCGAAAAGATTTCAGATACGGAATGTCTGCTGAAGATAGAAAGCCGTGGTGATGGTTGGGTCTACGGAAACGTCCTTGATCCTACCTATGGATGCGCTGAGCTGCAGTCGGTGGTGCGTCAGAGCGATGGCTATGTAATTCCCGCACGCAACTTCTGGCTGACCGACCGTACGCTTAGAGACGGTAAGGATCCGATCTATGAGAATCGTATCCATTTCGCCGACGACATAAGGAATGCTTCGGAATCTTATCTGCTCAGGTTTGATTCCATTCCTGATCTCACGCTCGAGATCGTATCGATAGATGGCGTTCCGGCGGAGGGAACAGTACTCGCTCAGCCTCTGGAGAGTGTAAATGTAGTGTTTAACAAGCGTATTGATCCGGCTACATTTACCGCCGATGATATCACGCTTATGACTCAAGGAGAAACGCGCAACGTTGACCTTATTGGTTTCAGCACCGAAGATAACAAGACGTTCACGCTTGACTTGACTGCCCTAAACGATACAGTCATCAACGGCTACAATGTGTTGACTGTCCGTACTGCTGAAATCACCGACGAAGATGGCTACAAGGGCAAGGATGGAAAACAGGCGGCATGGGTGATGTATTTCAACAATCAGACCCGTCTGAGGGTTGAAGTTCAGCCTGAGAATGCCGGCACGATCCTCGTTCCTGGGTTTGAGGCTGATCCGGTTGATAAGTCAATCCATTACGTGACGTATGGCTCGAATGTTGATATCAAGGCAGCTCCTGATTCAGGATATGACTTTATGGGTTGGTATGCGGGTGACACAAGCCTTTCTAACGATTCGGTTTATTCTCGTAAGATGATAGATGATTTCTCAATGATTGCTAAGTTCGCAAGAAAGAAAGTGAATCTCAATATCGCAGACAATCTTGAAGGTGGTCAGATTACTGGAGCAGCTACCGGTGTGTATCTATATGGCGACACCGTGAAGCTAATTGCCGTGCCGGATGAGGATTTCCTTTTCGGAACCTGGATCGTAAATGGAGAGGAAGTGGGAGCAGACAGTGGGCTAAAACTTGAGCTGACAGGCACCACAGAAGTGACAGCTGTGTTCATTCGAGATGTCTATGGTCAGACGTTCAGTATATACGAAGGATGGAACTGGATTTCATCCTATTTGAAGGAACCTATAGAGGTGATTGATTTCAACACGAGAGCCTATAAGATTCTCGGTCAGTTCTCCGAGTCAATACAGGATCCATTGTTTGGCATGACCGGTGATGTGGAGAATTTTGTTCCCGGTCAGGCATATAAGGTCCAAAGTAACCTGTCATTCTTGAAGACAGTCAAGGGGCATCTTTACGATATAGTGGATAATCCAATTGACCTTCACACCGGATGGAACTGGATATCTTATCCTTACTTTGAGGCGCGTACTCTTGACTCTGCGGTCAAGAACGCTTCAGAAGGTGACTTCGTCGTCTCCCAGCTTGGATTTGCTGAATATTCCGAAGGTTATTGGCAAGGTTCCATCGAGACTCTTGAGCCTGGTTTGGGCTATCTCTATAAATCAGCTGCCGACAAACACCTTGAATTTGATTTCAGTGCCGGGGCAGATACCGGTAGGTCAGCATCCATGAGAAAGATCGCTGATTATTCTCGCTCGGAAGAAGTGGATGTGCATAAGAATCCTAACACAATGAGCATGACTGTCACGCTTATGGCTGACGATTATGAACTGGTGGGTTCTGACTATACTGTTTATGCTATGGTTGGAAATGAATGTAGGGGTGTCAGTGTTTATGCTGGAGATCTTTACTATTTGACAGTCTATGGTGACGATCCGGTCTCGGTGACATTCCTGATAGAGAATAAAACTACTGGTGAGACTTTCATTGGTGCGGAGCCGATTCAATTCCGAAATGATATTGTCGGAAGCCGTAAGGCTCCTTACGTGATCAACATTGGAGCTATTTCAGGTGTGAATTCAGTATCAGGTGATACTCATAAGATGAAGATATACACTCCCGGTGGAATCTTGATCAATGCTGATGCTGACTTCGAGACAATCAAGTCGCTCACTCCAGGTATTTATATCATAGATGGTAGAAAAGTTCTTGTAAGGTAACATTTATATTCAGTGGCCGGAACTTGGGACTCCTGATTTCCGGCCACCGCAAATCGATGGAATATGAAAAATAAAATATTATTGTTGTTAGGCTTCCTTCTCACGTTGTCGTTGCCGCTGATCGCCGACAACGGTTGGACTGTCAATCCCTATGACTATCGCTATGATATGTCTGCGTATGTGAAGCTTGAGATAGACGGCGATATGGCTGCTGATCTTGCCGATTATGATGTCGCGGCATTCTGTGGTGATGAATGCAGGGGTATTCTTGATGTCAGGACTGCAGGGGGAAGTCAATATGGATATATTCGAATCCGCAGTAATGCTTCTGAAGGAGAGGTAATCGATTTTAAGATCATTGATAAGGTTTCCGGAGAGAGTCTGAGATGTAAGACCACCTTGGATTTCGTTTCCGATTCTTCGGTTGGTCTTCCGAGCAGCCCTTTTGTGGTCAATGGTGTCAACTTGTATGAGATTGTGTTTGAAGTCGATGGTGAATCCATTGTGACTCAACAGTATTATGGGGATGCACTTGAGGCTCCTGAAAATCCCGTCAAAGAAGGATATGAGTTTACCGGTTGGAATCCAGAGTTGCCGGTGACGGTCCCTGCCGAAGATTTGACGTTTACCGCCACTTTTAAGGTGCTGAGTTATACTGTGTCATATCTTTTAGATAATGAGGTCTTCGAGCAGAGTGTAATTGAATATGGTGCCCCCGTTGCTCCCCCTGAAGCTCCGGAAAAAGAGGGTCATACATTTTCCGGATGGCAGGATGTTCCAGAGACTATGCCGGCCCATGACTTGGAGATACTCGGTAGCAACACTGTAAATCAGTATAAGCTTACATATGTTGTTGACGGCGCTGCATATAAGGAATTTACTGTTGACTACGGCACTGCTGTAGCGCCTGAACCTGTGCCTTCGAAGGAAGGATATACTTTTTCCGGCTGGGACGATGTCCCGGAGAATATGCCTGCTCATGATGTGACTGTTTCCGGAACGTTTTCTATAAATTCATATAAGGCTGTCTTCAAGATAGACGGGGAAATCCTTGATACCAAGGTTTTAGATTTTGGTCAGAATGTGGTGGCTCCCGAAGCTCCGGTAAAAGAGGGTCATACATTTTCCGGATGGCAGGATGTTCCAGAGACTATGCCGGCCCATGACATAGAGATACTCGGTAGCTACACTGTCAATCAGTATAAGCTTACATATGTTGTGGACGGTGCGGTATATAAGGAATTTACTGTTGATTATGGTACGACAATAGTACCTGAGGCGACTCCCGGGAAGGAAGGATATACATTCTCGGGCTGGAACGATGTTCCGACGACTATGCCGGCTCACGATGTGACTGTCTCCGGAACGTTCTCTTCAAATTCATATAGCGCAGTTTTCATAATAGACGGGGAAATCCTTGAGACTAAGGTTTTAGATTTTGGTCAGAATGTTGTGGCTCCCGAAGCTCCGGTAAAAGAGGGTCATTCATTTATAGGATGGCAGGATGTTCCAGAGACTATGCCGGCCCATGACATAGAGATTCTTGGTAGCTATACCGTCAATCAATATATGCTTACATATGTTGTCGATGGTGAGTTATACAAGGAATTTACTGTTGACTACGGCACTGCTGTAGTGCCTGAACCGGTCCCTGCGAAGGAAGGTTTCACTTTCTCCGGCTGGAACGGTGTACCTGACACTATGCCCGCTCATGATGTGACTGTTACCGGAACCTTCTCTGCAAATTCATATAGCGCAGTTTTCATAATAGACGGGGAGGTCTTTGATACAAAGGTTTTCGAGATCGGAGAGAAAGTTGAGACTCCCGAGGTTCCACAGGTGAGTGGCTATACTTTTGCCGGATGGCAGGGTCTGCCCGATACTATGCCTGCCCATGACATAGAGGTTACCGGTTGGTATGTATCTAATGTTGAAATCACTTTCTCACGCAAGCAGATACATCTCAATTGCACCCAATATGAAAACGCTTCGATCCGTTACACAACAGATGGAAGTAATCCTTCATCATCATACGGTGAGGTTTACTCTTCTCCATTCCTTCCGGAAAACGATTGTACCATAAAGGCCGTCGCTTTTAAAGATGGTTCTGTGACAACAGATGTCTCCAGCTATGTCTACTTTGCTGAAGAACACACCGTACCTAACCTCAATATTGTTCCAGTCTATTTGGATAGGATGGTGGTCTTGATTCCCGATACAAAAGAAGAGATTATTGCCGCAACCGACTCAATTCTGATGAATGATCAGGTTGTTCTTAGAGGTGGAGAGGAGATCCGTCAGTTGGAATTCCCGACCGAAATATTAGGCAATGTCGCAGTGTTTGAATGGAAATCAGAAGAATTGTTGGAGCGTGGACCGGTTGGGATGTCGATTGAGTATGCGCAGGCTCCGAAGATAGACTATGACGGTGTCAATGTCAGAATTAGCAACGACATTGGGCGTAATCTAATTTATGGTATGAGATATGATGACGGGAAAGTATTTGAAAACGAAGAGGTAATTCCTGATGGTTATCATTCATTCACTCCTGAGTTGACCGGTGTGCTCGAATGTTTTGCCTATGATGATGGACTCTTCCGTTCCGATGCGTCTCAATATGAGATTCATGCAATCCGCTTTGACGAAGAAAGGACTGTGATGCTTAACCATAGCGGATTCCTTGGCCAGGCGATTGGCGATGATGATGGAAGCGGCTGGGAATCTCTGACCATTATTGGCCCCATGGGATCTGATGCCCCTGTTGATTCACAAGATATGGATCTGGTAGCGTCATTAAGTGGTCTTCACCACATAGATCTTTCAGCTGCAAGTCCTCTTCAGGGATCTTATGCAGATTTCAGTGGTCTTGACCGCCTGATGTCGTTGAGTATGCCCAAGCATGATTCATACGCTTGCGATTGGAATCTCGACAAGATCAGTCTGCTTTCTGCTATTAAGTGGAATATGTCTGAGCCTATGACAGCAGATATGTTTGCAAAGGTGGCCAACCGTCATGCGCTCATTTATGTCGACGATTTGGATCTTGCCCCTGAAAATGCCATCAATGTAGTATGCGGCGGATATGCAACGAATTTAACTTTGACGCATGACTATCCATTCTGCGTGATTGATGAATTTGTAGCTGGAGAAGCTACTTTCACTAAAAACTTCAGTCGACCTACATATATTGGACAGAGTCGTGGATGGGAGACTATGTGGATTCCTTTTGATGTGGATCAGGTGATTCAAATGGATGAGCGTCAACGCGAGATACTTCCGTTCCTGGCGATAGATCCGGATGATAAGTCGACCCCTGGCTTCTGGCTCTCTTCTCCTGATGGCACAGTAGGTGACTGGGTGGATCATGACAGCATCAAGGGTGGTGTCCCTTATATCATTGCGATGCCCAACAATCCTGATTATATTGAGGAGTTCAACATTCGAGGGAATGTCGCTTTCGTTGGTCACGATGTCAAGGTAAGCGATATAGTCTCAGAAGCCGGGTTAATGGATGAAGATGGCAATCAAAGGATCTTCCGTGGTTCATATATACCGATGTCATCGTCTGACTATGTGTTCACTTTGACTGAAGAAGAAGTAGAAGGAGAAGAAGAAATCCGATGTGTCTTCTCTCCGGATGGGGATGAGATTCGGCCTTTCGAATGCTGGTTTGAGGGAGCTCCCGGAATGAAGAAAATAAGCTTTGGTGGAAACACTGATAGCGTAGCTCAGCTTTTCGATCCTAAAGATGGTGTAAGTATATGGCAGGAAGATGGAAATGTTGCTATATACTCCTCTATAGATATGACGGCAGCTGTCGCCGACATGACAGGTGGCATTGTTCGTTGGATTTCTTTGAAGGCAGGTGAGACTAATTTCATCAATGGGCTCACCCCGGGTGTATATATCATAGCCAATAGAAAGGTTCTTGTCAAGTGAAATTGATAGTGGATTTAATAAGAATCTTAAACAACCTCTTCGGTTACTTAATAATTGTGAAAAGTCTCAGCTTCATAAGGTGCTGGGGCTTTTATTTTTGCAGAATTAAAAAAAAATCCTTACTTTTGCATATGTTGAAATTTTAAAACCTGACATGAAACATCATTTTATGACGCTTTATAGGAATATCTTGTCGATTCTTACACTGTTGTGCTTGACGACATCGGCTTTTGGTGCCGAAAAATGCATATCAGGGCTAAACGCCAAAGACTTCAAGAAGTATTGGATAGTGGAGTCGGAAGGCCCGTATAAAGTGACCTTTAAGGGCGACACAGCGGAGTTTGTAGCACCGAAAGGACTTAGCGTCTGGCGCAAAGACAAGATGAGTGGGCGAACCGTGATAGAATATGATGCTCAGGTAGTGACCGAGGTCCCGGACGACCGTCTCAGTGATCTCAACTGCTTTTGGATGGCTTCAGACCCGAATGCCCCGGATCCTTGGAAAAACCTTAATAAACGGGGGGGAAAGTTTGTCAATTCATATACGCTTCAGCTCTATTATCTTGGTTATGGCGGCAACCATAACTCCACAACACGATTCCGTCGATATAATGGCGATGAAAGGGGAGTGGAAGATCCTGAGTTTCGCCCCGCAATAATCAAGGAATACACTGATGCAGATCATCTGCTTAAACCCGGGAAATGGTATCATATCAAGATTACGCACGACGGCCTTCGCACACAATATTTCATTGATGGCGAACGAATCGTAGATTTCCGTGACCCTGCTCCACTGACTGAGGGGTGGTTTGCTTTCCGCACTACCCTTAGCCGTACACGTCTGACAAATTTTTCTTACACTTGCGAACCGCTACAAGAAACTGATGTCCCGCTTGCATGGATTGGAAAAGCTCCGACATCTGATGTCCCGGTGACTTTCGGTGTCCCCTTCGATACAGGTGCGGTTTCCATTTCAACTCCTCTTGCTATAGCATCAGGCACTAATACTATTCCCACAGAAAGTTGGCCTTTGGCTTTTTGGCCAGACGGAAGTGTGAAATGGGCTGCAGTATCAGGTACCGTCCCCGCAGGATCTGAAAATCTCACGGTCCGAATCGGTCGGCAAGGGAAGAAATCCAACATCAAGGACAAGAAGAAAATGCTTGCAGAGGATGATGGAAATCAAATCGTGGTGAGAGCCGGTAATTCTGAAATCTATATTCCTAAAGTTACTTCTTCAAGTCAAATAGTTGAAAATATCATAGACTCTATCGTAACCGATGGGGTGAAAACAGCTGTGGATGGTCGACTTGTAGGTTCTGTAAAAGACTCCCCTTATATGGGATCTGTCAAATCTACCGATATGAAAAGCCGGCTCCTTTATTCCGGAATTGAGCGTAACGGTGCTGAACGAGCAGTGATTTATCTAAAAGGAGTCCATCGCTCAGACGATGGTCGTGAATGGTTGCCATGGACTATCCGGTTAAGCGCATTCTCTTCAAGTCCTGAGATAAAGATGACTCATTCCTTCATATTTGATGGGGAGCAAGATAAAGACTTCATTTCAGCCCTTGGAGTGGCATTTGATGTCCCGATGCGTGAACGCACTTACAATCGACATGTGGCTTTCTCTACGGCAGACGGTGGAGTATGGAGCGAACCGGTACAGCCTCTCGTAGGGCGTCGGGTCCTCCGTAATCCTGTTTCTGGTCAATTTACTCCTTCCGTGCAGGAAATGCAAATGAATGGAGAGAGGGTATTTGATTACTCTGAATTCGACGAAGCCGGACAGAAACTCATCGACGAGTGGGCTGAATGGGATGGGTTCCGTCTCTCTCAGAATGGTCCCGATGGCTATACCATACGCAAGAAAGCCACTGCAGATTCTCCATGGATAGGCACTTTCGGTGGGCATCGTGCCCAAGGCTCTGTATATGCCGGTGATGTCACCGGAGGATTGACCATTTCAATGAAAGATTTCTGGCAATCATGCCCATCCGGACTCGAAGTCTCCGGTGCCCGCTCTCCTAAAGCTACAGTGATAGCTTGGCTATGGAATCCTGATGCAGAACCTATGGATCTCCGTCACTATGATGACCGCCCTCATGGACTCAACGCCAGCTATGAGGATGTGCAGGAAGGAATGAGCACACCGTATGGTATAGCCCGTACGTCAAGTCTTACCATACGTCCTGATGAAGGATATCGTGGCAAGGCGAATTTCGCGGCGAATGCTGAGGCTGCCGGACTTGAAAGTGTACTGCTCCCGACTCCCGATTATCTGCATCGACATAAAGCGTTCGGAATTTGGGGTCTTCCGGACCGAAGCACTCCGTCTCGTGCCATAGTGGAAGACCGTCTTGATGATTATGCCGATTTCTATAAGCACGCCATTGAGGAAAACCGTTGGTATGGGTTTTGGCATTATGGTGATGTGATGCATGCATACGACCCTGTGCGCCACTCATGGCGCTACGATGTGGGTGGCTATGCATGGGACAATACCGAGCTTGGTAGCAACCTTTGGCTTTGGTATCAATTCTTGCGTACTGCTGATCCCGATCTATGGCGTATGGCTACTGCCATGACTCGCCATGCTTCGGAAGTAGATGTCTATCATATCGGACCAAATGCCGGACTTGGTAGCCGACATAATGTGAGCCATTGGGGATGCGGAGCCAAGGAAGCACGAATAAGTCAGGCAGGATTCAACCGGATAATGTATTACTTGACTGCCGACGAGCGTCTTGGCGATCTTATGAGCGACGTTACGGATTCTGACCAAAAACTCTATACAATTGACCCTATGCGCCTTGCCCAGCCTCGTGAAAAGTATCCTTGTACAGCGCCTGCCCGCCTTCGCTTCGGACCCGACTGGCTGGCGTATGCCGGCAACTGGATGACGGAGTGGGAAAGGACAGAGAATACCTCTTATAGAGATAAAATCAAGGCTGGAATGAAGAGCATATGTACACTTCCAAGCCGACTTTTTACCGGACCTCTTGCGCTTGGTTATGACCCGGCTACAGGAATTATCACATCAGAATGTGATTCCACTCTTCAGGATACGAATCACTTGATGACAATCATGGGTGGATTTGAGATCATGAATGAAATGATGGATTTGATCCCTGATAAAGACTGGGAAGATGCATGGCTCGAACATGCCACTCACTACAAGAAGATGGCTCGGGAGATAAAGCGCAACAAATTCCGTGTGTCACGCCTGCAGGCATATTCTGCATGGAAGCGAGGCGACAAGGAATTGGCAGAAGAGGCTTGGCATGATCTTCTGACTACATCTGAGCATACCGATGCTCCGCGTATGCAAGTAAGCATTATAGAAGGCAGTGAAGTCCCTGCTCCCTTGCATGAGGCATCTCCGATCAGCACCAACGATGCTGCTCTTTGGAGCCTCGACGCAATCTACATGCAAGAAGTGATCCCACAAGATTAATATAAGAATTGAGAATACTCCGATCATTCCGATAACTCTGATAACTCGGATTGCTCAGATTACTCTGATTACTCAGATTACTCAGATTACTCAGATTGCTCCGATTACTCCAAGAAAACGACTAAAACAACGAAAACAATGACAACATTAAACTTCATTGGCGGTCTCGGCCTTTCAGAGATACTTGTAATTGCACTTGTAGTCCTTCTCTTTTTCGGGGGAAAGAAAATCCCCGAACTCATGAAAGGTCTCGGAAAAGGAGTACGTTCCTTCAAAGATGGTATGAAGGAAGTGCAGTCCGGTCTCGACGATGATGATAAAGAGGAAGTGAAGACAGAAAAGGAGAAAAAGTGATATTCTGCGATGGCAAAATCGTCAGAGAACCTACAGGATGATTCCGGACAGACCTTTTGGGATCATCTCGATGTGTTGCGTGGTGTTCTGCTGCGCATACTTGCTGTCACCCTCCTCTTTACAGTCGTGGCATTCTGCTTCAAGGACGAAGTGTTTGCCGTGGTGCTTGCCCCAAAATCTCCTGATTTCATTCTTTACAGGCTTTTGGCTGATGTGGCTTCACGTTTAGGAATGTCAGGCGCGGAATGGTTTGATGTGAGTCTTATTAATACCGGACTTGCACAGCAGTTCATGATTCATATGAAGACCGCTTTCTGTGTCGGTCTTATTGTAGCTTCCCCATATATACTTCACCAATTGTTTGGATTCGTTTCCCCTGCGCTCTATGATAAGGAACGCAAGTATTCCCTGCGTCTGCTGATAGGTGGATATATTATGTTCTTGCTTGGTGTGGCAATAAGCTATTTCATTATTTTCCCACTTACATTTAGGTTTCTTGGCACATATCAGGTGTCGGCAGAAGTGACCAATTTGATTTCTCTCGAGTCATATATGAGTGTGCTGATTATGCTCTGCCTGTTTATGGGAATCATGTGCGAACTTCCGGTGTTGGCATATATAGCTACGAAAGCCGGAATCATCGATTCCGGCTTCCTGAAGCGTTATCGGCGCCATGCCATATTGGTTATTCTTGTGGTGTGTGCTATCATTACGCCCACCTCTGATGCATTCACGCTGCTGATAGTCTCTCTCCCAATCTGGCTCTTGTACGAGGCCTCCATACTTATATCCAGGTCGGCCTCCGGTAGGAACGCACGGCATGTGAGTCCGCAATCATCGGAGCAGTGATATTACTTCCCTGCCTCCTCTTTGATTTTTGCGAGTGCCTCAAGCGGAGTATATGTGTTGCGGGCTTTCGGATTGAATGTGATCGTTACAGTGTCACCATTCGCTATGTAGTTGACATACATATTTGTGCTGTCGTTGCCTACGGTCACAGGTTCGCCGCTCTTATCGGTGGCAACAAAGACACTGTCTTCTTTTTGGAATCCCTTGTCGAGCATCAGTATCTGTTTGATTTTGGTGCGGTTGCCATTTTCATATACGAACACTGCCGACTGCTCAGGGCTAAGGGAGTAGATGACTCGGCCGTCAAACTGCCCTTTTCGGGCATCTTTTCCTTTGATATTGAAGTATGTTGCGTCATATACGCCGCTTTCTACCGGTTGTTCTGCGGCAAAAGCATCATTGGCAGCTTCAGCCTCTGCTTCTTTTTCCTTGCTTGAGTTGCCGCCACATGATGACATGATGACTGCAAGGCCACAGACTCCTAAGAATTTCAAAGTTTTCATGTTTTTAGTATTTTGGGTTTTTCTCTAAATATAATTATAACTTTATAATAATTA
>JAIDTO010000059.1 GCA_029060625.1 Muribaculaceae bacterium
CTTGAGTGTAGATCTCAAGAGTCTCTACGCTCCCATGGTTGCGCATGCATGCCCAGTCGGTATTGTCTGCATTCAGTCATATGGCATGGTTAGTTCCAAACGGCGACTTTATTAGGCCACCTGTCTTGTTTGAGAAAATGAAGCGCATTGGGTTAAGTCCATCCTCCTCGTAAAGATAAAGAGCCATTGACTCAGGGTTGGCATCCGGAGAATTACTCCAATCAAATACCACTTGCAGTTGCGAAGTCATCTCTTCTTCCATATAAAGGTCTTTATGTCGGCAGGAAGTGATTGCCGGTGCAAGAAGTAAGATGAGAAGCGTTGGGAATAAGCGTGTTTTCCATATGTAATGTTTCATCTTTTGCCTCCTTTCGAGCGGTTGTAGTTATCGCAACCAATCAGCCATACGAGTGAAATTTCAGCTTTTGTAGGTCCAAACCAATGAAGTTTGTGAGTTGATTGCCATATATAAAAACCATATTTGGGTTCATATTTGAGGTATTTTCCTCCCATATAGCCTATTGCTAATGAAAAGTCTATATTGAGTCTTCGGGCCACAGGAAGAGAATAACCGTATTCAACCCCAGAAATGAAATTGCAGCGGTCCCAGAGAGTTCCTCTTGGAATCCCACCCATTATTCCCCCTTTGCCAAGTTCGAAGTCATAGGTCACCACTCCTGCAAATAGTCCGAGGTGATGCCCTGTGAGAGGTTTTTCATGAGCCTTTTTCCCAAACCACCAACGAGCCCCGACATTTCCCCCATAAGCTCGCCAATAATAGTGTGTGCGGTCGCGGTCCCACCATCCATACATCCAATCTGCAGTCAAGGAGATGTTCTTTCCTACATAGAATTCTGCTCCGATATTTGGAAGAAGGAGAGCGTCATAGAGCATATTGGTCTTGAGTCCCATATAGAATGGTTTGCATTCCTTCACTTCGCCAAGGCAATTATAGGGTAGAGGGAGGATCGTTCCGGTTATGTCTGTCGTTATTTCAGGTTCGAGAAGCTGAATGTCCGGAATGTTGATAGGAGGAAAAACTCGTTCGTATTCCACTGTCAGTCTTGATGCCCTAAGTTCAGGAAAAAGCTTTGCATGAAGATAGCGGTAAGGTTCTCCATTATGCAATGCCTTCAGTCGTGCAAGGGGATGCGATGGTGGATTAGGTCCGGTTATTTCTTCAAGAAGCACCAAGACATCATTCTGGTATGGGACATTGCAGTCGGTTTTGACCTCAGACTTAAGTCCATTCCAATCGCGACCTATGTATGTGAATACTGCTGTAGAGTCTTCAAGGAGACCATGGTTACGAAATTCATCGAAAATTGCATCCGCACGTTTTTCAGAGAGATATTTGTTAAATTCCACCGATCCTTCAGGAGAAGCAGCACCGGTCACCTTCACCCCTACCAGTCTGTGTGTTGGCCCATTTAGAGAGTCTGCTATAAGTTTTGAGAAGATGCTGTCAAGAGTTACACCGTTGCCTCCATAAGAACGGTCGATATGAGTGTCAGACACACGGAAATGGACTTTCACGGAGTCTTTTTCTGACTGAGCGAAACCCAAAGATGATCCAAACAGGATGGTAAAGAGGATGACTATGGTGTTTTTCATATCGATGAAGATTAAGAAAGGTGTGGAATCGTGGCGGCTAATATGGTCGTCAGATGTGTGTTTGTATGTATAACGAATGGAGGTTAATAAGTGTTTAAAGATGTATAAAAAATAAAGTGGGAAATGCACCGTACAGGCATTTCCCACTTTATTTTATAAGTTAAAGACTCGAGTTGACGTATACTAAGTGTTCTAACTATTTAGAACGCTGTGTATTGAAAAAATCAACCATAGCCTTGAAGGTGTCTTCATTGAAAGTCACGGGGCCATGTTCGCCCCCTTCCACGGTTATGAAGTCGGAGAGTTTACCGGCGTTCTTGAGTTCCTCTGAGAAGTTTACACCTTGGCAGTAAGGCACTACACTGTCAGAGTTGCCATGAATCACGAGCATCGGGACAGTATTTTCAGAAATGTAGGTGATTGGGCTGATGAGTGCCACCATATCAGGACTTTCAGCTGGAGCGATGCCCATAAGCACTGCTTCCGGGGAATCGCCACCCTTTACGGTCTCACAGTTTTCCATTCTTGCCATGTCTACAGGTCCGAACCAATCTACTACTGCATCTACCGAACTGCTTTGGTCAAGGTTGCCTCCCACATTTCCTTCTACATCAATGGTGATGTCGCCTGAAGTGCGTGTCTTCATGTCGTTGGTCACGCCTGCCATAGCTGAAAGATGTCCACCGGAAGAGAATCCGGTGATGCCGAGGAAAGATGTGTCAAGTCCATATTTGTCGGCATTGGCACGTAGGAAGCGAATAGCTCCCTTCACATCGTTGATTTGGGCTGGATATTTAGCTTCGGTGCTCGCACGGTGGTTGATGCATGCCACAGCATATCCGGCATCGTTAAGTGGCTTGCCAAGCGACATATATGCAGCATTCTTAAAGTTATTGCTAAACCAAGCGCTTCCATATATCACTATGATAAGAGGATGCTTGTCTTTTCCGTCTTTTGGAAGATAGATGTCAAGTTTATGTCCCTCAAGATCGTCGCCTGCATAGTTGATATTGGCGAAGTCAGGGTTGGTCTCCGGCATCTGGAAACCCGGAGGTTGAGCGAGTCCCATGATAGCCATCATCATGGTGATAATAGAAAGAAAAGTCTTTTTCATTGGTTTTGTGTTTTATGGTTTTTGATTTATAGTATAGGAATCTTTAGGCTTTAAATATCCTTAGCTTTGACAAGGGTCGGTAACAAAGGTTTACTTGTGGCATAAAGTTTTTTTGCAAAATACGTGTTAAGTTGCTAACTTTGCATACCAGAAGAAAAATATTATGCACTCCAGGGAATTCGAACGAAACTATAAGAGACTTTACGTGCCGCTCTGCATGTACGCGTTGCGTCTCGTAGATGATACTGCGGTGGCGGATGATCTTGTGCAGGAAGCATTCCTGAAGGTGTGGCGGTATTCAGAGGATGGGGGTGTAATCGAATCATTTTCTTCGTTCTTGTACCGCACGGTGCGCAACGAATGCCTTCTATACTTGCGGAGCAGAAAGGATATGGTAGGGGAAGAATTCATTCCGGAGGTTAGTGAAGAAGATATTGATACATCCGAACGTGACGCGAGGATATGGCGGGCAGTGGCTACTCTGCCGGAAAAATGCCGCAAGATTTTACTTATGGGCAAACAGCAGGGATTAAGCAATGAAGAGATAGCCGATGAACTCGATATATCTGAAAAAACCGTCAGAAATCAGATGACTAAAGCGCTGAGCCGACTCCGGGGAGTATTGAAAGATGATAATAAACCATTTTTTCTTCCTTTCCTTTAAGGCCCCGACCAAATTTTTTTGTGTCGGGATCTAAAATTTTTCCATGAAGGCATAGGACATTTCCTGTCTTTGTGTATCATAATAATTAGAAGGTTCCAACGCCTCCTAATTTATGATATGAAAGATAAAAACATTGATTTCGTACTAAGACATTTCCGGTTTGATGCTTTTAATCCGGAGGAGAACTGGCGTAATTTCATCGCCTTGGCTGGATTACGGCGTAGACGCGTCGGTGTGGCTGCTGTGGTAGCGTCAATAATTGTATTATCTACTTCTGCCGCGATATTCACATATACGTATCGCTCCACTCCTTCTGCCGGAAGTGAGTCAGCAAAAGAGGTTACTGTTAATGAAATCTGTTCAGTAAGCGAGCCAGAGTTGATGATATTTGAGTCTACCAGACTTTCAGAGGTGGTGGAGACAGTAGAGATTAAATATGGAGTGAGGATAAACAACGTGCCATCAAATGCCAACGAATATGTGTTGACACTCAGGTTTGAAGGTACTCCCGAAGAACTCATTGATGCCATCAACGAAATTTTGGGTACAAGGTTGACAGTGGAAAAGATATGAGAAAGATTGTTTTAGTAGTTCTTATATTCTTTTTCTGGCAGGCGTGTCCCTGTCAGAAGGTTACCGTAATTGCTGATGACACTCCATTGGAAAGAGTGTTCAGATCTATTATGGATCAGACGGGAAAAAACTTTATTTATTCTTCAGATTTGCTTGAAGGACGTAGAGTGACGATCGATGTTAGGGAAGTCAGGCTGAAGCATGCTCTTCGGTTGATATTCAAGGACTCCGGAATAAGCTTTAAGATGAAAGGAAAGAGTATTCTTCTGATAAAGGATCCGGCACGAGAGAATAGGGTTCACAAGGATCGGATAAAGACAGAAGCAGCTGTCTCGGATTCCTTATCTCCGGTTATGCTCGGAGAAGTACTTGTCGAATCAAGGCTCAACCGGCATCCTGTGTCAACTCCCGATATAGGAGCTATAAAGCTTACTGCAGAGGATGTCTCCGGGGCTCCTGTCTTGTTTGGCGAAGCCGATGTGATGAAGGCTTTTCAGATGCAACCTGGTATAACTCAGACGGCAGAAGGCATGGCGGGAGTAAGCGTGCATGGAGGTGAGACGGACCAGAACATGGTGATGCTCGACAACGTTCCCCTCTACAGTAGCGACCATTGCATGGGCCTGTTCTCTTCTTTCAATGTCGATGCAGTAGGATATATGGATATCTATAAGTCATCCGTTCCGGCGAGATATGACGGAAGACTGTCATCATATCTTGACGTGCGGACAAAGAACGGTTCCTTGGAAAGAAGGTCCGGTTCGTTCCGACTCGGATTGGCTACCTTGGGGTTTTCCCTAAACGGACCAATGGGGAAAAATACTGCATTCTCGATTGCCGTACGTCGCACCTGGTCGGAGGTTGTGACTCTTCCTATCTTGGGACTGATCCGCCTTATGGGCGAAGACAAGGCAAAGTTCGGTTATTCCTTTATAGATTTGACAGGAAAGGTCACGCATGCTTTCAATGACCGAACCATAGGCTTTGTGAGTCTGTATTATGGTGACGATTGGTTTTATGCTGGCGATAGGTTTGAGAATTACATTTTTCCGAGTGTGACGACTGATGAAAGCTATGACTTGCGATGGGGCAACATTATAGCTCAGACAGGACTAAAACGAGAGGTCTCCGATGAGATGTCGGGAGAGTTCACATTGGCATATTCGAGGTTTTTCTCTACTATGAAACAGGATATCCTCGCCGAGCGGAACGGCGACACATCATCCGAATCCAGACAGAGGGAAAGACGTAGCAACCATATAGGAGACGTGATTCTGAAGAGTGATTTCACATGGCATCCAGCCGACAGTCATCGTGTAGGATTCGGCATTGGATACACGCTTCATTCCTTCCTTCCGGAAAGGAGTAATGTGTTCTATAGCCGGAATTTATCGACGGTAACGCAGATGGATTCCACATGGAGTTATATTGCAAATGAGGCTAACCTATATATTGAGGATGAATGGAACATTGAAGGGAAGCTGGCGATCAATGCAGGAGTCCATGGCTCTCTCTTCGCCATTGACGGAAAAATACATTCGGGAGTAAGTCCGCGACTTTCGTTAAGCTACAATCCCTCAACGGACGTAGCCTTTAAGCTTGCCTATAGCCGCTCTGTACAATACGTTCACCGTCTCAGTCAGGCATATGTCTCCTTGCCAACGGATCAATGGGTTCCAATCACCGGAGGGTTTCGTCCTCAGACATCTGACAAAATCTCGGCGGGTGCATATTGGCTTTCAGACGACCGACGGTTTTCTGCTTCGGTGGAAGGGTATTTCAAGTGGATGAATAACCTTATAGATTATAAGGATGAATACTATCTCAAGCCTCCTATGGATATGTGGAATGCGATGCTGTGCTGCGGAAAAGGGAGTGCTAAGGGCATTGACTTCAAGATAGAGAAAAGGACAGGTAACATAAGCGGCCATATATCATATTCCTTAGGATGGGCAGACCGTAAATTTGCGGAAAAAAACGGTGGCAAGGCGTTCCCGGCTCGGCTTGACCATAGGCATACATTAAATGTGCTCGCCAATTGGGACATAAGCGACAAGGTAAGGCTAAGCGCCGTATGGACCGGACATTCCGGAAGCCGCTTCACGCTGATGACTCAGACATGGACAGGCATTGAAGAAACCGATGTAGGATGGTGGTATGAGCAGTCTGCTCTGAAGACTGAACTAAACCGATACTCTTTTCCCTTCTATCACAGGCTTGACCTGTCGTGCATAGTTAAAAATAAACGTGGCTACTGGAACTTCAGTCTCTATAACGCCTATTGCCATATGAATACCATAGGTATCCGCCGGGCTTACGATGATGAAGGGAAACCCGTCTTTCAGAAAGTAGCATTATTACCAATCATCCCATCATTTTCATATACATGGCAATTCTAAAGAATCTTCTATCTCTCTGCCTTCCTGCCATTATCCTGACAGGATGCTATTCCGATTTCAATCCGGATGATTATTCCACGCCGGTGCTATGCATAAATTCAACCATCACAGCCGGAGAACCTATAGAGGTCTCGGTGAGTCGTACGTGGAGGTACAATGAACCCTTGGATAGCGCTGAACAGGAAGTGAAAGACGCGCGTATTTCAATTTATATCAACGGCGAATTACAGGAGTGTGGATACGTCGCCAAGGAAGGGGATGAGATACGGATTGTGGCTGAAAGTACGGAATATGGTAAAGCGGAATCTTCCGTAAAAGTGCCATATACTGTTCCGATAGATGAAGTGGAGTTCATTCCTTACGGAGTAAGGATATTGGAGTGGAATAAAGAAGCATATTCAGATCAGGAGGAATACAGTGTCTATGTAGGTTTTGACTTTGAGGTGCGTCTAAGAATAACCGACCGGTATCAGGGAAGGGAATGGTTCAGACTTGGTGGAGATACTTATGCGCTCGGCTACCCGGATGAAGATCAAGATGTAGATGATGATATTGAATGTCCTCACCGTAGCTATGCAATCCTGCGCTTGGGTGAGCTTGACTATAATTCCGACATGATCTTCAAGGAGCATATTGGAATCGCTGAGTCAGTCATGGGAGGATATGAAACGCTGGGGATGTTTTTTACAGATCGTGCGTTTTCCGGCTCAGACTATGAAATATGCCTTCGATTCGACGGTGCGTCTTTCGAAGCCTCAAGTGAGGAGTTTGAAGCAGCGCTTCTTGACTGCGGTGTTACGTTCAGGCTCATGGCTATTTCAGAAAGCTATTATAACCGCTTGAATTATCTTTGGCAGAAGAATTCAGGAATCATCGGAGATCTTGCGGATATTGGCCTTTCAGATCCTATCTGGGGGTATAGCAATGTCTCTACAGGAGCCGGAGTGGTTGTTGCTAAGTCGGTGACAACCTACGACCTGGACTTTCATGATTTCCTGAAGCAAGCTCTTGAGGACGACTATAAATAATTGTTTCCGTTAATTATAAAAAGATGTGCACGATGAAGAAAGTATTGATTGTCATTATTTTTGTTGTAAATGCCATGGTAATGGCTCAGGCAAAGGAGCCACAGCGAGGTTATCGGGGTTTCATTGAGTGGGATTCAACCTTTGGAAAGGCAGATTGGTGGTCAAGCTCAGACGGTATAGATAAGCATAATGATTTACTATTCATGGGACTTTCCACCTCACATGGCTTCCAGATCAACCGACACACATATGTAGGAGCGGGCTTTATGCTTTCGCTCGGATTTCCATGCATCATGCTCCCTGTATTTGCTGATTTCAGATATGACGTTAAGTTTGGCAAGTTCACTCCGTATGCCGATTGCCGTCTTGGCTACAGTATAAGTGACGGAGGAGGAATGTATTTCTCTCCAACGATAGGCTATCGTTTCAACTGGGGAAGGAAGGCGAACTTTAATATAGGTGTCGGATTGACTCTTTGTGGCCAGACTGATGAGATATATGAATCTAAATTCTATGAAGGCGAGACACCCGATGAATCATTCTATGTAGTATATTATGTCGGAAAGGAACACAAATACTATCCTCGCTTCACACTGAGGATCGGTTTTGACTTTTAAGCGTGTGTTTTCTTTGAAAGTAATAAGCCACGACCATTAGGACGTGGCTTATTGAATGTAAATCTTATTGTTCGGCTTTGATTTTCGTTTGATTTTGGATGGAAATCGTCACAGGGCCGAGGAGTCCAGAGGGGAGAAGTGGAGAATCAGCGGTGAAAAACTTGAAGCATCCTACTGTCTTGCGTCCTTTCGACGGGCGTTCTGTTCCGTTGCGGAGCCAGTCGGGATTGGATGTCAGATAGCATCCTGCTCTTGGTTTGCCTGGCGCATAGTCATAGACAAGCGGCTCACTCCACTCGAGGTCGTCAGGCTCCAGCTCGTCGCCAATCATCCGGTTTGGCCAAAGGTTTGTTACCATGACTTCTAATTGATTCTCACCCGCCTTTATCGCATCTGTGATATCACATTCAAACGGTGACTTCCAAATCAGTGGCATTTCGATGCCATTTACCTTCACCGATGCCATGTCTTTTACATCTCCAAGAGAGAGTATCATCCTTTGTCCGGAATCGATTTGTTTTTGGGAGATATTGACCGGGATTGAATATGACGCAGTGCCGGAGAAGTATTTTATATCATGATTCTCCGATTCGGGCCAAGAGAAAAGGCGGTCGGTAGTGATATCTCCGATTTCAGGGAATGAGATGGTCCAAGTTCCTTCTACAGGAATGGTATTTGTGACAGTCCATTCTTGTTTGGGTGAAAAGGCATTTTTACCGGGATGAACTATAAGAAAACGAGAGCCGAGCGGTTCGATTTCAATTTCAATGGATGATGGGTCAATTGAATAATTTTCTTGTAAATAAGGGTCATATACCTCTATGCTTCTTCCCTTAGGATCGAATGGAATGATATCTGATGCTACGGAATCTGATTGATTGCAGAGAAATATGATGTCTGTATCTCCGTCAGTGCGTCGATAGGAGAGGAACCTATCCATTTTCGGGAGCTGATCCGGGGAGGGGGTCCCTTTCTGGAGTAAGGTTTGGCATCGGGTCATATATTCAAAAAGTTCCTTTGCTCCTCCAGCTTTCCACCATGTCTGGCCTGGTACGAACTGTGTGCCCCATATGCCGAACGACATTCCCGGCTCCACGTTAGGCCAGGGATTTGCTGCCCCTGCATGAAGCATCATTCTGTTCACTCCGGAACAGAACGCCTTGTCGCAAGTCTTTTTGATGTCAGCCGGGCTGTCGCTCCAAGCTTTCAGAGGCCAGCATGTGAAGGCTTCGGCTATCAGAAGAGGTTTGCCGAGTTTTCGCATAGATTTTTCATGTCCTACGATATCTTTCCATCCCCACCTTGGAGGATCCTGCCAGAACTCAGTGGCAATATCGGCTCCTTCACTTGCAAGGACGATTTTCTCAAAGTCGATGATACGGAATGGTTTCTGCCCTCCGGTGCCATATGGTTCGATCATCATTTTTACACCGGCTTCATTTGCAAGTTGCGTCATGTAGCCGTAATAATTCTCGGCTACGCAGTCGGTCACTACATTTTCCCAGTCTTTAAGGAAGCGCTTAGTGTTTTCTTCTCCGTCTATTTCCTTGAGCCTTCCTATCATATATGGAAGATAGGGGATGATGTCATAGCCCTTTCGATTCTTGAATTCATCTGGGAGTACGGGACTCCATGTCTGGCCTCCAGCCTCGTAGCTGTCTATCTCAAGATGAGTGAAGGTTTTTCCCACATGTCGTCCCGCAGTCTCCAATACCATGGATGGGTAACCATCCCAGAATTCCTTTACTGCCTCACGGCTTAGTTTGTCGCACTCAAGACCACGCCCTGTCTCGGGAGCTTGAGCTTCGTTGGTCTTTCCATTAGTAGTCTGACCTATTCGCAGTATAGATGTGTTTCCCGGAAGTTTTATGCTTTTGGGTAATTGCAGTTTACCTTTGGAGCTGTCGAAGTATTCGGAAAGATTTATAATCCGGTCGATAGTTGCTACTGAATTCGAAGGAATAGCCAAGACTGCCACATCCTCATAATAGTTCCATTGTGGATCGATCTCGGGAATAGGTAGCGAGATTTTTCTTTCTCCTTTTTTGTAAGGAGTCTCAGTGAAGACAAGCTTCTGCATGGAGTATTCCGGCTTTACGGTCGGGTATGCGCTTGATGACCATCCGGGACAGTTGTGGGTTCCGAAAGTAAGTCCGAGGCGTTCGCATTCGTCGAGGGTCCATCTGAGAAGATCTTTCCAGTTTTCGTTACCGATGGCATTCTCAGGATTCCCGATACGCATCTGCTGCGGACCTCCTATCTGGAAATTCTGCACTCCGGCGAGACCTGCTTCTTTGAAAGCCTCAAGATCTCGCGTGATTCCCTCTTTAGTCACGAGCCCATCCATCCATTGCCAGATGATCAGCGGCTTATGCTGCTGGGATGTCCAGGGTGCCCATTTCTGCCAGTCTACGGTCTCGAACATAGGAGCTCGTCCGATATTGGTATTCATATCGTTGTCGTCAAGTAGGAAGCGGCGGATGAATGCTGTCACTTCGGGATACTGGCTCAATGGTAGTTGGCAGTGGGGATGTCCTCCTTCAATGGAATATCCCATTCTTTCTCCGATGCCGAATGCATTCCAAACCTCCTTTGCCGCACGACTCGATACGTAGCCTGATTCATCTGCCAGCCATTCATAATCCGTATTGCCGAGAATAAGCAACGCTCTTGGAGCAACGAGTGCGGCAAGCTGATGGTGATCGATAGGAAGGCGAGTGACATTAGTTTCAGAAAACTGTTTCATGCTTTCAAGAAACCATGCATAGTTGGTGTTGTGAACTCGCTCTACATTTCCGAGAGTTTCGGATACACGCCATGCATTTACTCCGCCTCCACCCGGCTCCTGTGCTATAGTCAGAGTAATACGTTCATCCATTGCTCCGGCATATAGGGCCATCTTTCCAGCAAAAGAGCATCCGGTGACAGCTATGTGTTTCATATCGATGTTAGCTTTGTCCGCGACTTTTTCAAGTCCGTCGATAAGTCTGCTGATACCCCAGGGCCATGCAGAATAGGCTCCGATTTCTGTGTTTTCGGGATAGAGACGGTTGATTGGTTCTTCCCCTCGATTCTGGGTGTGCGACATTACTTCCATAAAATTGAAGCCGATTGCTGCAACTCCATTGTCAAGGAAAAGTTCTTTTGGAAGCGAGCCTGTAGGAAAACCGACACCTATTACAATGGGAAAAGGTCCGTCTCCTTTGGGATAGACTATATGTGAGTTGAGGGTTAGAGTTTTGCCGTTTTCATGTATGGTCACTCTCAG
>JAIDTO010000006.1 GCA_029060625.1 Muribaculaceae bacterium
ATTCGGGATCCTGATATGTATAATTTATTATGGAATGCCATGAAAGTAATATCCGAAATACTATTTACGATTTCTAATGGACTTATGATTCCTGTGGTCCTGTTGCTTCTCTATCTATTGGGAAGGGCGATATGGATACTGGCAGGGTTATACAGAACTGTTGATCTTCATAGACATATGTCTACAGCACTTAATGAGATAGTCAGTAACTATTCGTATGATCTGCTTCAAACTACTCTTTCCAGTCTGCAAGTCACGAAAAACAGCATCATTAACCAGTATCTGACAAGAATTATGGATCATAGGGACGATTCCGCGTATTGTGATCATGAACTGGCGAATTTTCAGGTAGAAGTGCAGAAAATACTGGCAAAATATCGGATGCTCATAAAGTTTGGCCCTATGCTTGGGCTCATGGGTACGCTTATTCCTATGGGTCCCGCACTTGTAGGTCTTGCTGTAGGAGACATTGCATCAATGGCATACAATATGCAGGTGGCGTTTGCTACAACAGTGATCGGGATGCTTGTTGCCGGTATAGGATTGTGTACATCGCAGCTCAACCAAAGGTATTATGCCGGATATCTGAACGATTTGGAGTTTATTATCGCTAAAATTACAACAGAATGAAAGAGAATCCTATTCTTCGCAATGACGAAGACGATAATCCTATGGGTATGCTGACCAATCTATTTGATGTAGCGATGGTGTTTGCTGTCGCCCTGATGGTGGCATTGGTGAGCCACTTCAGCATGAACGAGATTTTCTCAAAGGAGGATTTCACTATCGTAAAGAATCCCGGTGCGGAGAATATGGAAATAATCACCAAGGAGGGTAGTGAGATAAAGAAATACACACCGACCGACGATGATTCTTCCTCTTCAGGATCTAAGGGAAGGAAAGTAGGGACGGCGTATCAACTTGAGAATGGAGAAATAATATATATACCTGAATAAATCAAATCAACTATGCGAAAACTTAGATATTTACCGCTGCTGTTCGCTTTTGCGCTCATGTTTTCATGTGGAGGGCATCGGAATCAATCGGAATCGAAAGGCAAAACAAATGCAGATGTGGATTCAGCTTCTGTGATAGCTGCTCGTTATGCCAAAGGCTTTAATGTAAGCTATGGCGATGCTATTACACTTCTTGACATCAATGACCCCGAGAACAAGGAGTCCGAGCAGTTTCACTTTGCTCTCGTCGACAAGGAGTATAAGGGAGATATACCGGAAGGTTATACACGTCTCAATGTTCCGATAGAAACTGCCATATGTATGACTTCCCTTCAGCTTTCCAACTTCCTGAAACTCGGCATCCCGGAAAAGGTAGTCGGAATCACGAGCACCCGTCATCTTCATAATGAAAAGATGAACCAACAGCTGAAGGATGGAAAGACCCATAAGATCGGAATAGAAGGAAATTTCGACAATGAGGTGATAATGGCAATAAATCCGGATGTGATTTTCATCTCCCCATTCAAGCGTGGCGGCTACGATGCAATCCGCAATGTTGACATACCGATGATCCCGCATCTCGGATATAAGGAGCTGACTCCGTTGGGGCAGGCTGAGTGGATAAAGATAATAGGTTTATTGACCGGTAACGCCACTCTTGCTAATTCCACCTTCGATGGTATTGAAAGCAGATACAACGGACTTAAGTCTAAAGTAGATACAGTGAAGAATCGTCCTACTGTATTCAGCGGAGAGATGCGTGGCGGCAACTGGTATGCGGTAGGTGGCAAAAGTTTCCTCGCCCAGTTGTTCAGGGATGCAGGTGGCGACTATTTCCTGAAGGACAATGAGGAATCAGGGGGAGTGACCCTTGACTATGAGACAGTCTACACCAATGCCGCACACGCAGACTATTGGAGAATCGTCAATAGTTTTGACGGTGACTATAGTTATAATGTCCTCAAGGAGCAGGATAACAGGTACACAGATTTTGATGCTTGGAAAAATCATGGTGTCATTTATTGCAACATGAAGGAAGTACCTTTTTACGAGAGCATGCCCGTGGAACCGGAGATTGTATTGGCTGATTTTATCCACGTATTCCACCCGGAAGTTCTGCCGGACCACAAACCGGAATA
>JAIDTO010000060.1 GCA_029060625.1 Muribaculaceae bacterium
GGATTCCTTGCTTGTCTTACTCTTAGCATGACATTATTGGCAAAAGCGGTGCAGACAATACCCATCGGGACCGCATATCCTGTATGGACAGGGATAGGCGCTGTGGGCACAGTGATTGTAGGCATTCTCTTCTTCAACGAGCCAGCCACATTCTGGAGACTGTTTTTCATATCAACACTTATCATTTCAATAATCGGTCTAAAGCTTATAAACTGACATACAAGTTATGAGACGCTTCAAACAGCAAGTGACAGAAAACGAGACTTTGGAGATACTATGCAGCTCTACATCGGGAGTCTTATCTTTGTGTGGCAACGATGGAATGCCCTATGGAGTTCCATTAAGCCATGTCTATGATAATGGGAAATTGTATTTTCATTCTGCCCTAACTGGACATAAGGTAGATCTAATCAGGCAAAACGACAATGCAAGCTTCACCGTCATAGCCAAAGATGAAATCCATCCAGAAAGATATACTACATATTTTCAAAGCGTTATTGTATTTGGGAAAGTCAAGATCATCGAAGACGAACACCGGAAGAAAGAATTCCTTGAGATATTAGGGCGCAGATGCAATCCTGCCGACCCGGAAGGATTGTCAAAAGAGATCCAGGCTGGATTCAATCGATGCTTAGTGCTGGAAATGAGCATCGAACAGCTTACCGGCAAACAGGCAATCGAATTGGTGAATCGTCATTAAAACCGTATCTGAAGAATAGAACTTGAGTATGAACTATATATTTGATTTCGACGGAACCCTGATGGACACATCGGGCGTCATCCTCTCCACAATAAAGGCTACTATAAAGGATATGGGACTTCCAGATAAGACAGATGAGGAATGTCGCTCTATCATAGGAATCCGTACGGATGAGGCAGGACGGTATCTCTATCCTGATCTGGATATCTCGAATAAGGAATTCGCCAAGATTTTCCGAGCTAATTACGACAGATTGCAGAAAGATGCACATGAAAAGGCATTCCCGGGAGTAATAGAAACCCTTACAAAACTCCGTGCCAACGGATGTCGACTTGCCATCGCATCAAGCCGCAGGCTTGTGTCGCTGACCGACTATCTAAAGAAATTAGGAATCGACGACTGGTTTGACATTGTGGTCGGAGCCGATAGCGTCAATAAAGGGAAGCCTGATCCTGAGCCGGTGTTGACAGTTCTGAAGTCACTCGGATGGAATGCCGTTGAGACATTGGTGGTAGGAGACGCAGATGTCGACATAATGATGGGCAATGGAGCGGGATGCAAGACCTGCGCCGTGACCTACGGAAACGGCTCAATCACCTCGCTAAAGGCTGCTCATCCGGATTATATGATCGATGATTTCAAAGATTTAATACAACAGCGGTTACAGTAACAGTCGTTGCATTAGCGAGGTATAGTAATGAAAAATATTCTTGACATACGGAAGCGTGGAGAATTTCGCAAGTGGCTTACCGACAACAGCACAACGGAGAAGGAATGCTGGATTGCCGTGAAGCGAGGTAAGACTCCGACGGAGGATGCACTGAGGTATCTCGATGCGGTGGAAGAGGCTTTGTGTTTCGGATGGATTGACTCCACTCTTAAAAATGTGAATGGCGTCTCCTACCAACGATTCAGCAAACGCCAGAAAAGAAGCGTATGGACAGAGCTTAACAAGGAGCGCTGCCGCCGACTTGAAAAACTCGGACTTATGACGTCCAATGGACGGGAGGTGTGTCCGGATCTTAATGCCGAATTTACAATTGACGCTGACATCCTGGAACGCTTCGGCGCGAATCCCCAGGCATACCATAACTTCCAATCTTTTCCAGATCTATACCGGCGAGTCCGCATTGACAATATTCAAAGGGTCCGGGCCAGTAAGGAACTGTTTGAGGCCAGATTGAAGAAACTTATCGAGGCGAGCGAACGCGGAGAGATGATAGGAGAATGGAACGACAATGGCCGATTAATCTCACTCTAATATCCAGGCAATAATCTATTTTGATATGCGTTTAATTTGATAAGCTGCTTAATAGCTTAAAGTAAAATTAAAATTTACATGAAGTTAAATCTATTCCCTACCGATATTAGCATGAATTATATGCCGTTTCTAAAAGCGGCTTTTGCAATGGCAGAAGAGGCCGGAGAGATCCAGATGCGCTATTTCCGCACAAAAAACCTTGAGCAATCCACCAAACTTAACGACAGCGATGTCGTCACAATTGCCGACAAAGAGTC
>JAIDTO010000061.1 GCA_029060625.1 Muribaculaceae bacterium
GCATGGGTGCCATAAGGGATGAATGTGGTGATCGGGCTCACCCCGACGCTGTCGCCGTCGATCCATATCTCGGCGTTGCGGGCAGAGGCGGAGAGTGACACCTCCTTGCCTTCCGGGGAAAGAATCATGGAGTAGACACGTCCTTCCTTGATGTCGGAGGGATAGTAGAACGTCAGAGGATCATATTTCGGGTGGGAGATGGTCACCTTCTGTGAGGCACGCGGCACATAGAGCCACACTTGTCCCGGGCCATGCTGTTCCTGCCCGGCAAAGCCCTGGCCGGAACCGCCGAACGTCAGTTCGGAACTCGGCAGGGAAGTATAGATCTTGATGATTGCGGCGCGCTTGCCGTTTCGGTCTCGCTTCTCAAGCGTGTTGCTCTGTGCGTCCATGTCCTGCGGACGGGCCTCGAAGTCACGGACTGTCAGCTTCTGTCCGAATGCAGGCAATGACACCAGCATTACGAGGAAAAGTAGTAGTGAATTTAGTCTACTCATTGATGTTATATTTGTTTTGTGGTTGATTAATCTAAGTCGGGGAAAGTGAAATCGAGGATGCGTCTGGCTACTTCGGAAGCACTGAATTTTTTCTGGACAGACTTTTTCATCCTGACAAGTAGATCATGATTGTCAACATTACGGTATGCCCAGACAATGCCTTCCGCTACCATTCCGGCTCTGATGGATGGGGAATCATTCCATGTGGCGAGCCATCCTGTCTTCAGATGCTCCACAATATCCCGTTGCCCTCCATGATCAATGGCTACCGGGATGCATCCATATGCCTGGCCTTCCACAAGCGTGCCGGGAAGTGTCTCATAATCAGAAGTGGATACCACTATGTCGCAGTCGGAATATGCCTTTTTGATCTCCTCAGCCCCCTTCAGCACCCCAAGATGGATGTGATGAACAGCAAAATCCCTGAGATTGTCAATGTTCTTAAAGGCACCAAAGGTAACCAATTCTACATCAGATGCCACATCCGGGTAGGAACTTCTCAAAACCTCCATGGCCTTTTTCAACACCGGCAATCCCTTGATAGGGTCGTCGAGACGAGCTGCACCAAAAATGATCCTGACAGGTCCATTTCTTTTTCCAGCCCTGTCGCGGACATCTTCAATAGTAGAAATATGAAAAGGATTGGGTATCACTTTCACCACAAGGTCGTTCATCAGTCCGCTAACTTCAGCCTTATTAGCAAGCCAGGTGCTGACTGCCACAAACCGGATCCTACCGGGCGCATACAACTTTTTCTTTACTTCCCAAATATGATGGGATATATCGTTATGATGTGCGTTCTTGCCTAAGAGAGGACAATCACCACATTCCTTAAGATATCCCGTGCAGCCTTCGGCATGATGGCATATCCCCGTCATGTTCCACATGTCGTGCATTATCCATACCACCGGCTTATTGAGGGCGATAATCTTTCTAAGTCCCTTAAAACTGAGCATCCCCTGATTCACCCACCCAAGGAAGATGGCATCGGCATCTTTCACCCATGGATGAGACCACAAAGGCAAACCTTCTGAAGCTGTATCAATCTTGAAAAGGGTGCTTTTCTTGAAGCCATTCCGCACATACACTCCGAGACGCTCCTTTAAAAAGCTATACTGTATTTTCCTGAATGGCGCACATACGCGCACAAAATCGGAATGGCTCATCTTTTCGCACACCAACATCCGGGCATCCACTCCGAGTTCACGCAGGGCCACCACAAGACGATATGTCACAATGGCGGCTCCTCCACGTAGGTCGCTTCTGCTGATGAATGTCAGTTTCAAATCCTTTTCCATGTCTCAAAACGGTATTTAACTGCATTGCCATCGTCGATCCATTCAGAAGCTTCATCAATCTGCCATTCATCACGGTATTCAGGAAACCATGCATCCACACCATCGGGCACAGGTGCATCCACAGCGGTGATGAAAAGCTTGGTGGCCTTTGGCATAAACTCGCGGTAAATATCTGCTCCCCCTATAATAAACGGCATTTCAAGCCCGGCACATGCATCCAAAGCATCATCCAAAGATGTCGCCACCACAGCCCCTTCCACTTTATCCAGACTACGAGAAAGCACTACGTTAAGGCGTCCGGGAAGGGGTCGCTTTGGAAGCGATTCCCATGTCTTGCGCCCCATAATGACCGGATGCCCGAGAGTAAGGCGCTTGAAATTCTTAAGGTCTGCCGAGATATGCCACACAAGATCACCGTCAATCCCAAGCTCAAGGTTGGGACCAACTGCGGCTATCATCGCAAGTTGCCCGGGGTCAATCATACGCTCACCTCCCCTTTTATTGCCGGCCAAGGATCGTATCCTTCGAGAGTGAAATCCTCGTATTTAAAATCAAACATATCCTTCACGTCAGGATTAATCTTCATCTTAGGGAGCGCCCGAGGCTCCCGGGTCAATTGGAGATTGACCTGATCGAGGTGATTCAAATAGATATGCGCATCGCCAAGAGTGTGGATGAACTCTCCCGGTTGAAGCCCGCATACTTGTGCAAGCATCATTGTCAGCAATGCGTAGGATGCAATATTGAACGGGACACCTAAGAAGCAGTCGGCACTGCGCTGATATAGCTGCAAAGAAAGCCTTCCATCCACTACATACATCTGGAAGAAGGCATGGCATGGAGGGAGATTCATATTGCCGAGGTCTGCCACATTCCATGCGCTGACTATGATGCGGCGGGAATCCGGATTATTCTTCAATGTCTCCACGGCTTCTTTAATTTGGTCGATATGTCCGCCATTGTAGTCGGGCCAAGAGCGCCATTGATAGCCATAGATATGTCCGAGATCTCCATCCGGATCGGCCCATTCATTCCATATTCTCACACCATGCTCCTGAAGATACTTCACATTGGTGTCGCCCTTAAGAAACCAAAGGAGTTCATATATGATGCTCTTTAGGTGGGTCTTTTTAGTAGTCACCAAAGGGAATCCGTCAGAAAGGTCAAACCGCATCTGATAGCCGAAAGTGGATATCGTGCCGGTGCCGGTGCGGTCTTCCTTCCGGTGTCCTTCGTCGAGTATGTGGCGTAACAGGTCTAAATATTGCTTCATATCATGAATTATGCATTTGGTTCCATAAGTGGGGTTTGGCGATGGCGTCCGCGATTGAGCTGGAAGCGGATGGCATCGTTGGGACAAACTTCAGTGCAGTCAAAGCAACGGGTGCAACGTGAATTGTCGACAAGCCGCTGGTCAACCTTTATGCATTTCGATGCGCAGACATCTTCACATTTCATGCAACTGATGCATTTGTCGGGGTCAATGGCTATATGCATCAACGATTGGGAGTGCAGGCATCCAAGAGCAGTACCGATAGGGCAGACTGAAGTGCAAAACACCCTCCCCCATTTCCAAGCACAGAAGAGTATGGCAGCAATCATCACAACACCGGCTGCAACCCCAACACCAAGAGATACACCTATTGCCTGCCAGGTGGTCTCCGTGTCGGCAGGGCGCACTGCAGAGGCAGCGTTGCGCATTATATTCCATGGCTCTACTACGAATGCCACTCCCCATATACCTGCCACGAGAGACCCGACATATGCGATAAGGATAAACACCCATATCTTCTTCGGAGTCTCATAGCGGAATGTATGCTTCGGATCAAGTTTCCTTCTGCTCCAGATGGTGATATCTTGAAGCGTACCTATCGGGCATACAGTTGCGCAGTAAATGCGTCCGAAGAGAAGTGTGGCGATGATCCACGCCACAGTGACGCCAAGACACGACTGGATTGCCGACGGGATGATCTGCGACTGCTCCGCAATAAGCGCATAGACCGGAGCCCTGGTGCCAAGCAGGAGCCAGAGGAGTGATACAAAAAGCATCACCAAGGCCAGCATTATCCGGAATTGACGCATTTTATAGTCTTTAGTCTTAAGTCTTAAGTCTTAAGATTTTTTAATGATTTATTTTAGCGTTTACGGTTGCCGGCTTTCTGCTGCTCGCGCATCATGCGCTGCTGCTCTTTCTGCATTTCCTCCAGGCGAGCCATGAAGCCGGATTTTTTCTGTGGTTTCTTAGCATTTTCCTTCATAGTGCGCCGCACATCTTCTTCCTTGACAAACCATTTGCGGATAGCATAGGTCTGGATGATGGTGATAAGCAATGAGAGGAAATAGTAGTAGCTTAGGCCGGCTGCGTAATTATTGAAGAATACGAGGAACATGATCGGCATCAGATACATCATCCACTTCATGCCAGGCATGCCACCGCTCTGGCTTTGCATCGTGGAGCGTGTATAGATAATGTTGGTAGCTGTCATAAGGAGGCAGAAGAGAGATATGTGATTGCCGAAATATTCAGTGACAAGTGGGATATGACCACTCCATGAGATGATGGCATCAGGAGCGGCAAGGTCGTGAGCCCAAAGGAACGACTGCCCACGAAGTTCGATACAGTTGGGGAAGAATGTGAACATCGCAAAGAGAATAGGCATCTGAAGCAGCATTGGAAGGCAGCCGGACATTGGGCTGGCACCTGCCTTGCTGTAGAGAGCCATTGTCTTCTGCTGGCGCACCATGGCATTCTCGTTGCCTGGATACTTGTCGTTGATCTCCTTGATATCGGGGGCAAGTATACGCATCTTCGCCTGGCTTACGTAGCTCTTGTAGGTGAGCGGGAAGAGCACGAGCTTAAGGAGAATGGTGAGCACAAGAATCACGATACCATAGTTCCACCCAAAGCTTCCGAGGAAGTTGAATACCGGGATCACGATAAGGGTATTGATCCAGCGGAAGATGGGCCAACCGAGCGGGATAAGCTTTGTCAGCTTGAGATTCTCATCCTCATACGTGTTTTTGTCAATTTTATTAAGGAGTGGATATAGGTTCGGGCCTATGTAATAGTTGAACCCTGCAGGATTAGAGGCATTCCAGTCGTAGTCGTTGACTTCAGCATCCGCTGTAAGCGACTTTAGATATACGCTGTTCTTAAGCACTTCACTGTTGAAGTCGGCGGAGTTGAAGTTCTTGTCGGCAATGAGCACAGAAGAGAAGAACTGGTTCTTGAATGCAATCCACTTCAGTTTCTGCTGACGCTCCTTGCTCTTGTTGGAATTCTCGCTCATTTCTTCTACAGATCCGCCAAGGAACTTATAGGCAAGGCGTGAGTTACGCTCCTCAAACATACGTCCTTTTTCCTGTCTGTGAATATCCTGGTGCCAATTGATGCCGAGTTTGCGGACATTGCTCTGCACGATAGGCTCCATATTCTTCTGGAGAATCTCCATCTTCACCATATAGCTACCCTTCGGAAGGGTGTACTTGATTCCCCAGAAAGCATCTGCAGAGAGATCAAGAGCCAGGAAGACAGTGGAGTCAGTGACCTCTTTCGGCGTGAAATAGAGGTCGGATGTAGAGATTTCTTGCGGAAGAGGAAGGATGAAACTCATTTGGTTTGACTCACTATCAAACATCACGACCTTTTTCTTTACCTTCTTGGTCTCGTCGGGATCATATTCTGTGTCATATTTTTTGAGTTCTGCACGGGTCACCATACCACCCTTTGAAGAGAGGTCGAGTTTTATCACTTCGTTTTCGAGAGTAAACGTTTTGTCATTGCCCGAGAGGAATGTAGCGAATCTGCCATAGCGTCCTATTGAGTTTGATAGTGCACGCACTTTGTCGATAGCTGCCGTATGTTCGGCTGCAGTCATTGCGTTGAGATTATTGGCAGATATATCCTTCCAATTAAGGGTTTTGCCGTTTACTGCTACAGTTCCATATATGGAATCGCCTGCAAGGGCAAGCTTTACTCCGTTGCTATTGATTTCAAGGGCACTCTTGCCATCTTCGGTAGTAACCGGAGTTCCATTAGTGAGGATGTTTTTGGCGAGCCATTCGCGTTCGGTGTCAGAGAAAAGGGCTGCGGCAGCCGGTTGGTTGTCAGCTATAGTCTTTTCTGTCTGAGCCTGCTCCTCCACGGCAGCGGGATCAGGCGATGTAAAATACATGAAACCGAAGAAAACGAGGGCCATCAGAATCAGGCCATAGACTGTGTTCTTGTCCATTACAGGGGCGGTATGAGTTTTAATGTTGTTATTGTAGATAATATGCGAATAGACCGAATGCGGAATGCATACGGATATTCAAGATGCAAAATTAATGTTTTTTTTCAGATTTCGCAAGAAAAAATTGACGAGAGATGAAAAAATAAAAAAGGACGCACGAGCCGTGCGTCCCTACAAGGTCATAGGTGGATATTCTGATTATTTGAAGCGGCGGTTGCCCTGGAGTGCGGGGCCGGCCGCTGCATCTACTGTAGCCTTCTTAGCAAGTGAGCGCTTGAGGATAGCGTAAGCCACCGGAGCTGCGCAGAAGAGCGAGCAGAATGTACCTACAATCACACCATAGATCATAGCAAATGTGAATGAACGGATTGTGTCGCCACCAAGGAAGAAGATGCAGAGGAGCACCAAGAGGGTGGAGAACGAAGTCATGATCGTACGGGTAAGAGTAGTGTTAAGCGACTTGTTGAAAGTATCATAACGGTCCTCCTTCGGGTAAACCTTCATCATCTCACGGATTCGGTCGAATACCACCACAGTATCGTTGATCTGGTAACCAATGATGGTCAGCACAGCCGCGATAAACGCCTGGTCGATCTCCATAGAGAATGGGAGGAAGCCCCAGCAGAGTGAGTAGAAACCGATGATGAGGAATGCAGTGAGTGCCACAGCGCAAACTGCACCAACAGAGAAGGCGATGTTGCGGAAACGGAGAAGGATGTAGAGGAACATACATACCACAGCGATGCTGACAGCCCAATAAGCGTCACGCTTCATATCATCAGCCACAGAAGGACCAACCTTCTGGATTGAGATGATACCATGGCTTTCGTCAGACACTGAGAATGCATTCTTATCCATCACGCTGCCCTGAGCATTGGTAAGCTCAGGCTGAAGTCCCTTGTAAAGGAGGTCGGTGATTTCGTTTTCAATGCCTTCAGCCTCGTCATCGATCTTATAGTTGGTAGAGATACGCACCTTAGTATTGTCATCGATAGAGATAACGCCTACGCTGACAGTCTTATCGTTGGCAGCTTCCTGAAGTTGTCCAAGAAGACGCTCCTGGATATCAGAAGGTACAACGTCTTTCTCGAACTGTACCACATAGTTGCGACCACCGGAGAAGTCAATACCCTGGTTCATTCCACGAACTACAAGCGAAACGACAGAGATGAGGATAAGGATTCCCCAAACTACTGCAGCAGCCTTAGTCTTGCCAAGGAAGTTGATCTTGGTGTTGGTGAAGAGATTGCGGCTGATGCTTGTGTCGAAAGTCATGTTTGCGCAGCGACCGTTGGCAGTGATGATGTCAAAGGCGATGCGAGTCAAGAATACTGCTGTGAAGAATGAGCAGACAAGACCGATGATAAGAGTGGTAGCGAAACCCTTGATAGGACCTGAACCGAAGATCAAGAGGATAACGCCGGTGATGATTGAAGTAAGGTTTGAGTCGAAGATTGCAGAGAATGCATTGCTGTAGCCTTCAGAAATAGCCTGACGGAGCTTCTTGCCACTCTTAAGCTCTTCCTTGGTGCGCTCGAAGATAAGCACATTGGCATCGACTGCCATACCGAGAGCAAGCACGATACCGGCAATACCGGAAAGTGTAAGCACAGCTTGCAGTGAAGCAAGGATACCGAGAGTGAAGTAAAGGTTGAGCATAAGGCCCACGTTAGCCACGAGACCGGGAATCACGCCATAGATAGCGATCATGAAGATCATGAGGAGCACGAGAGCCACAATGAATGAGATGAAGCCCTGCTGGATTGCCTCAGCACCAAGGCTCGGGCCGATAACGTTGTTGGAGACAACGTCAACTTTGGCGCTCATCTTTCCGGACTTCAGCACGTTTGCAAGGTCGTTAGCCTCTTCCGGAGTGAAGTTGCCTGTGATCTCAGAGCTACCGCCTGTGATCTCATTGTTAACATTCGGGAATGAATATACGTGTTCGTCAAGCACGATTGCGATGGGGCGGCCGATGTTGCTGCGGGTTATAGTAGCCCATTCGCGAGCGCCACGGTCGTTCATACGCATGTTGACAGTATTACCGCGCATATTGTCGTATTCAGAAGTAGCGCTTGTCACAGCATCTCCTTCAAGAGCGGGTTCACCCTTGAGGGCGATAAGCTGCCAATAAGGAGTGGTCTTATATTCGCCATTTCCCTTTGGAATCGGGTTACCTTGAGCATCAGCTACAGGCACCTCAACAGCCTTAACTTCCCAAGCAGCGTGGAAATCGCTGGGGAGCTTCTGCTTTGCAAGATCAGAATTGAGGATTGAGTCAACAAGGTTACGGTTGGCAGGAGCTACGAAACCGATCACCGGGCTACCGCTGCGCTGAGCACCACCGAGAAGCTGGATGAGGTTGAGGTGGTTGATTGTGTCCTGAGCAGCGTAAGCCATAGCGAAGTTGTTGAGGTCTGAAGCGATCTCGTTGTAGTTGTAAACCTCGAAGAACTCAAGGTTAGCGCTTGACTTAAGAAGTTCTGTGACACGCTCCGGTTCCTTCACACCCGGGAGTTCGAGAAGGATCTGGCCCTTCTTATCCTGAAGCTTCTGGATATTTGGAGCTACTACACCAAACTGGTCGATACGAGTGCGGAAGATATTAAATGCAGCATCCACCTGGCTGTCTACCTGATCGTTGAGAGCGGCAGTCACTTCGCTATTTGAAGAGTTGCTCTTGATCTTACCAAGGAACTCACCTTCACGAGTGAAGAGAGAAGCCATGGTGCCCGGCTGGAAATAAGAAGCAAATTTATTGATGAAGTCTTTGTCGGAAGTCTTTGCGCCGGCAGCCTTAGCTTTGTCGATGGCAGCGTTGATTTCCTTAAGCTGGGGCTCGCCAGCGGCAAACTGACGAAGGATGTCAGGCACTGAGATCTCGAGGACCACGTTCATACCACCCTTAAGGTCGAGGCCGAGGCCTATTTCCATCTGGCGCACCTGGTTGTAGGTGTAACCGAGGTAAACCTTCTCTTTGTCGATAGAGTCATTGTACTGTTTCAGACTCTGTTTGTAGACATCATTTGTCACGTCTGAAGTGCCGGCAGCCTTAGTCGCGTATTCATTTGCCAGTTTCTCATAGTGTGATGTCACAAACGAGAAAGAGATGTAGAATCCGCAAATCAGGACAAGTAGCACAGCAATCGTGCTGATAAAGCCTTTGTTCTGCATTTTGTTGTTCTGAGTTTTATTGTTATTTTATTAATTATCAGAAAAATAAATTGACGGCATAGGCAAGATGACCCTATTGGGGCCATCTGCCTACGCTTTTCAACTTGCAAAGATACAACTTTTTCCGCTAATTAGCAAAAAAAGTTTTACGTTTTACGTTTTACGTTGTGCGTTTTACGAATTACTGCAAATGATCAAGTATCCAGTCGAGGTGGCCTCGCTCTGTGGCCTCGGAGGTCCAGTGTTCGTTGATTGGGGTGATGAGGGCTTCTTTGGGGGAAGTGATGACGTTGTAGACAGCGTAGCTGGTGGTAGGAGGACAGGTGTCGTCGTTGTAGCCCCATGTCATATATACCGGACATTTCAGCCGGCGAGCAAAATTGACCACGTCATAATAAGCCATGGTGTTGAGCTTTTCAGGAGTGTCCATCCCATCTACCCGGAAGAAATGGGGATAGCCACCAGCGCGCCCAGCCTTGTAGCCCGCCATGTCACTGAGAGCCGGATGGTTGGCGACACAAGCTGTCACGCGTTTGTCAAGCCCTGCGGTAACAATTGCAAGAGCTCCACCTTGGCTGCCACCTTGGAGTATGACATTCCTTCTATCCCATTCAGGAAGGGTAGTAAGAAAGTCGATAGCACGTACGCATGCGAGATATACTCGCTTCATGTAATAGTTGTCCTTGTTGTCGAGGCCGTTCTGCAGGTATCCGTTCTCCCTGCCACTGAAAGCCTTGCTTATTTCCTTGAAAGCCTCGTCGGTCATTTCCGGATTCAGTCCGTGTATCTCCATTTCAAAGCGGATACATCCGTTCTCGCCATAATAGCGGTGGCGCAACGGTTCCTTTATGGTCTTGATTCCGGCGCCGGGAGGGCACAGCACTATCGGGCAAGAACCGGGCTTGGCATCCTTCGGTATAAACAGGTAGCCATAGATAGACTGGCCCTGTTTCGAGACCGTCAGGTTCACGAGCCAGCAGTCCATCTTGTCGGTAGTATATTTCGGAGCAGGAGTCATCGTAAAGTCGAGGGGTACTTTAGAAAGTTCCTCAAGGTTTTTTGCCCAGAATGAGTCGAAGTCAGCCGGCATCTTTGTATAAGGTTCAATCTTTTCCGGAGAAAAGCCCACCTTAATATGATGCTTATAGACTTTGCCATCAACCTCTGCAGCCAGACGAAGGTCGCGAAAACCGGGTGTCTTCATCGTGCCGGTCTTTATGGAGGCTCGGCCGTTTTTGAGGGTGGTCTCCCCTTTCGAGTCAGCGGGCATCATGTCGCCGCCGATTTCATAAGTCACCTTGGCTCCGTCAACAGGCACACCATATTTATATAGCTGGACATCTATGACAGGGTTTTCACCGGTCTTATATAGCCAGTCAGGATGGTCAGGCACTGTGACCCAAAGCACATCGGAGCGGTAGGGGTAGTTTTCGGCGAAGAGATAGAGATGGGAAAAAATTATGAGAGTTATAAGATTTATAAGACGTAAAGGTTTCATAAGATGATAGGTTTTAAAGTTTCCTGATGGCGTGCCGGGGCGGTTTGGAAACCGCCCTCCCATAAAAAATCCCCGTCCTTGACGGGCGGGGATTCATATCTATAGGATTTCTATGATCGGATGATGATCAGAGCTTCGGGCCGGCAGCTACGAGAGCCTTGCCTTCATCGTTGGTAGTGAACTTGTTGAAGTTCTTGATGAAGCGAGCTGCGAGGTCTTCTGCCTTCTTGGTCCATTCTGCGGGATCAGCGTAAGTGTCGCGCGGATCGAGGATCTTGGGATCTACTCCGGGGAGTTCAGTAGGAACTACGAAATCGAAGTAAGGAATGGTCTTTGTAGGAGCCTTGAGGATATCGCCATTAAGGATAGCGTCGATGATGCCACGGGTATCCTTGATGGAGATACGCTTGCCTGTGCCGTTCCAGCCGGTGTTCACGAGGTAAGCCTTAGCACCGCTCTGGTTCATGCGCTTAACGAGCTCTTCACCGTATTTTGTCGGGTGGAGGCTAAGGAAAGCAGCACCGAAGCAAGCAGAGAATGTCGGAGTAGGCTCAGTGATGCCACGTTCAGTGCCGGCGAGCTTAGCGGTGAAGCCGCTGAGGAAGTAGTACTTGCACTGTTCGTCGTTGAGGATGGATACGGGAGGAAGCACACCGAATGCGTCAGCTGAAAGGAAGATTACCTGGTCAGCAGCCGGACCCTTAGAAACGGGCTTAACGATGTTCTTGATGTGATAGATAGGATAAGAAACACGAGTGTTCTCTGTCACGCTCTTGTCAGCGAAGTCGCACTCGCCGTTGACAACAGTAACGTTCTCGAGAAGAGCGTCACGCTTGATAGCGTTGTAGATATCGGGCTCGCTTTCCTTGTCGAGGTTGATGACCTTAGCGTAGCAACCACCTTCGTAGTTGAAGACACCTTCGTCGTCCCAGCCGTGCTCGTCGTCGCCGATGAGTTTGCGCTTCGGGTCGGTAGAAAGAGTGGTCTTGCCTGTGCCGGAGAGACCGAAGAAAATAGCAGTGCTGGTCTCTTCCATGTTGGTGTTGGCTGAGCAGTGCATTGAAGCGATGCCACGGAGAGGATTGAAGTAGTTCATCATGGAGAACATACCCTTCTTCATCTCACCGCCATACCAAGTGTTGATGATCACCTGCTCTTTGTCAGTGATGTTGAAAGCAACGCAAGTCTCGGAGTTGATGCCGAGTTCCTTGTAGTTTTCAACTTTAGCCTTGGAAGCGTTGTAGACAACGAAGTCTGGTTCGAAGTCCTTGAGTTCTTCCTCAGTAGGACGGATGAACATGTTTGTCACGAAGTGAGCCTGCCAAGCAACTTCAACAATGAAGCGCACTTTGAGGCGGGTTGCAGCGTTAGCGCCACAGAAAAGGTCGACAACGAAAAGTTCCTTGTCAGAGAGCTCGTCGATAGCAATCTTCTTGAGCTGATTCCAAACGTCGGTAGAGATTGGCTTGTTGTCGTTAGGATACTCGGGAGAGTTCCACCATACAGTGTTTTCTGTAGTGGCGTCCTTCACGAGATATTTGTCTTTAGGACTGCGGCCGGTATAAACGCCGGTCATCACGTCGATAGCGCCGAGGCTTGTGGGGATACCCTTTTCATAGCCTTCAAGACCTGGTTTTGTCTCTTCAATGAAAAGCTGATCATAGCTGGGGTTGTGGATAATTTTCTTCACCCCTTTGATCCCGTAGCGGGACAAATCTAACTCTGCCATATTTGTCAATTAATATTATTGGGTTTTAGTTATATTTCAGTTTTGAACATTGTGGTCCATAATGATAACAATCTTCTCCTTAAATTTGCGACAAAATTAATCAAAAAATAGCATTCGCGCAAATAGAAAACGACAAAAAGAACTAATCTTAATGATTTTTAACCACTCATAAGTCTTCAGCAATTATTCAGTGTATATACGATTAAGAAGAAAAGGCTCACATCCAGTGTCGGATGGGACACCAGATGCAAGCCTTTGGATATGTAGGTATTTGGTTTCATCGTTGTCATCGTTTTCGGCGTTGTCATCGTTGTCAACGAGAGTGATGGTCACGATGAAGAACGAGCGTGGAAATGTGCCCCGCCACCTTTGGCGGGGAGAGCATAGGGCGCCGGATGCGGTCATGCCGGCGCCGTCTGGGTCGATGCTCGTTTTATTAATGCATAATTCATAATGCATAATGCATAATTATGGGGACAGTGGTCCATCAGGGCTCAGGCCTGTCGGCGTAACCATGCCCTCTGCATTCGGCTATGCATTGCAGGGGGTGTCAGTATTTTCATTGTGCTCTTTCTGTGGCTCGGAGAGCCGGAAGTCTTCAGTCTTAAGTCTTAAGTCTTAAGAATGCGGACAAGCCGCGAACGTTGACAAATTAAGGCTATGACCGCAGAATAAGGCTATGCCGGCGACAGCACGGAGTGGTCCATCAGGGCTCGGGCCTCCGTGAAGAAACTTCCATCAATGCCCGGTGGGTCCGTCGCGTCGGTCATGTGGGGTCAAAGCTGCCGCTACCGATACATATTGCCACTACTGTTGGGAGCGGG
>JAIDTO010000062.1 GCA_029060625.1 Muribaculaceae bacterium
CAATGTCACCATGATAATTGCCTCCATAAGCATAGTGTATCGTTGACAACTACGACAACGATGACAACTCCGACAACACAATGCAGCTCCTGCCGCATTGCTCACTGGAACGGTGTATCGACCCTGACAGCCACGGCATGACCGTATCCGTGGCTCTATACACCCCCGGCATCGCGTCCGGGACTCCTCGGAAAACGTCAAACGTACAACGGAAAACGTTTCCACGCAATCAGACCGGCAAACTGGTGACACGTCTGATTGCCTTTTTTTATATACTTATCGTTACCTTTCGAGTTATAAAAAAAATGACTAATTTTGCATTATGAATACAAACATTATCGAGACAGACAGATTGATTCTTCGCTCATGGAAGCCGGAGGATCTACCATTGTTCGCCAAAATGAACAAGGATAAACGTGTCATGCGCTATTTCCCTGCAACTTTGACAGATGAACAAACGGAATCATTCTATAATAGGATTCAATCAGAGTTTGATCGAAATGGCTGGGGCCTGTATGCAGTAGAATTGAAATCAGAAGGAACGTTTATCGGCTATGTCGGTCTGCATGAAATTGGTTTTGATGCCGACTTTACACCCGGAGTAGAAATAGGCTGGCGATTGGCTGCCGATTATCACAATCAGGGATTGGCAACCGAAGCTGCCAAAGAAGTATTGAAACTTGCAAAGCATAAAGGGCTGACAAAATTATATTCCTTTACCGCGAAACAGAATGCCCCCTCCGAAAGAGTAATGCAAAAGATCGGTATGACAAAAGTTGGAGAATTTGAGCATCCCAACTTACCGACAGAATCTCCTTTAATTATGCATATCCTCTATAAGATAGAACTGTAGCCCTAAGCCTTTTCATGAAAAGATAAAACGTCATCTTGACAAAAGCACAGTCACTTTCCGATGCAGAAGTGGGAGAAGATGGAGTTGAGGAGGTCTGGGGTGGTGATGGTGCCGGTGAGGGAGGAGAGGGCGGTGGTGGCTTCGCGGATGTCCATGGCGATGAAGTCGGCGCTTGAGCCGGCTTGCATTTGGTCGAGGGCACGGCGTAGGGCGTTTCCGGCTTTTAAAAGGTCGCCGTAATGGCGGGCGTTGGTCAATAGTAGTTCCTTTTCAGGGTCAAATTCACTTGTGGAGGCTTTTTTCAAGGCTTCGCACAGCGTTTCGAGCCCATTGCCTTCGGAAGCCGAGATTTTAACTATATTCTGAATGTCGTTAGAAGTTTCTTCTGCCACTAAGACAGCATTTAGGTATTTCCGGATTGAGTCAAGATGAGATTCGGATACTTCAGGTGCTGAGGTTTTTGTGATGACCGGTATTATCTTCTGTTCAGGTGTGAGCTCCCTTAAAGATGCATTCATTTCAGCTATCTGGTCTCCTATTGGAGCGAGTGGATCTATGAGCCAGAGCACGATGGCTGCTTGGCTGAGACGTTTTCGAGCCCTTTCAATGCCGATGTTCTCAATTTTATCGGATGAATTACGGAGTCCGGCAGTGTCGATGAATCGGAATAGTATTCCTTCGATCTCACATGTATCTTCAATGATGTCGCGTGTCGTGCCCGGAATATCCGAGACTATGGCTTTGTCTTCCTGAAGAAGTGCATTAAGAAGGGTTGATTTCCCGACATTCGGCATTCCGGCAATGACTACCGGCACCCCTTCCTTGATGGCGCGTCCGGTAGCGTAGGATGCAGTAAGCCTGTCAATCTTTAGGAGAAGTAGTGTGGCTATATCTATCAGGCGAGTGCGATCTGCAAACTCTACATCCTCCTCGGAGAAGTCAAGCTCGAGTTCAAGAAGGGAAGCAAGTTCGATGAGTTTGTCGCGCAAATCATTAAATTCCTTAGAGAAAGAACCTTTGGTCTGCTGCATTGCAAGTCGATGAGCTGCTCTGGATGAAGAGGCTATGAGATCAGCCACGCCTTCTGCTGAAGCCAGATCCATTCGGCCGTTGAGATACGCCCTGCGGGAAAACTCTCCCGGCTCAGCTCCTCGTGCTCCTTTACGAAGGAGCAAATTGCTCACTTCTCGAATGATCCATGGAGAGCCATGTAGTGAGAACTCCACAACATTCTCACCTGTGAAGGATTTGGGACCTTTGAAAATTGAGGCAACTGCCTGGTCAAGAATTTCTCCGTTCTCGTCTATGATATTGCCGAGATGCGCAGTGTGAGATCTACATTCTGTAAGTGGGCTGCCTTCCCAGATGGAGTCTGCTATGGAAATGGCTTCAGGACCCGATAGTCGTATGATGGCGAGGGCTCCTTTACCTTTGGGAGTAGCGGGGGCGATTATTGTGGTGTTCATTTTTAGAATTTCGAATGGATTCGTTATCGAATAGACGCGTACGGAGTGCGCTTTGCTACTAATTTTGATTTCGGGAGGACACACGAGCCGTGCGTCCCTACAAGGAGGATATAAATACTTACAAGGAGAATTAAAATTTTAGCGGTGGTTGGAATTCCAGTCCTTAAAGGGAACGATCGACTCAATATCATTTTCTATTTCATCGGGAAGAGCAGCAAAAAAATCCAATCCGGTCATTTTCTCCACATCGTCTACGCTGACAGCATAAGCTTGCATATTTCCGTCGCATCTCATGTTAGGATATACGAATCCTATGGCCCTGATAGGATCTGCATATGGTGCGAGAAGAACCTTGAAGAATGCCGAAGGCACTCGTACCTTGTTCTTTCCGATAGTTTCCTTGTCGGATTTATCATAGATCGGACCTGCCACTATCACGATTGCTGAGTCGCGTTTGGCCCATACCCGTTCTTTGTCTTCGAGTGTTTTCCAGGCTCCTGTATTCAGTTCATGTTTCTGTGGACAAATGTTTGCCATCACGAAACTGTGATTCATTGCCTCATCGCTCCACTTTTGCTCTCCTGCAGGGCACATGTGTCCGCGGTCATATCCTGAACGTGAATAATCGTGGGTGTCCGGACATCCTTCGAGGTCCCGATCTGTCCAAAAGTTGTTGCTACGAGCTGTAGCTCCTTCCGTCTCGTGCCCTTGGAGAATCCATGCCACATAGTTGGGCGTCTTGTTTTCGGGATTGAAGTTAACTGTGAAACCCTCGTATTCCTTAATTATGGATGGTGTTCCTGTTGCAGCCGTCACCTTATCCAACTCATTGAGCCGGATGGCTGGAGAAGACTCGGTAGCTTTAGGTGAGTCAGATCTGATGTCGTTTTCAATGGCTCCGGGGGCAAGCTTATTCCAGAAATAAGCAATTCCTATTATCAGAAGAAAGACTGCGGCGTATTTTAAAACTTTGTTTTTATCCATGTGAGTTGTTTTTTTGCGTAGACGCGAGTGTTTTTTTGAATGCGGGCTACTGCAGTGTCAAAATCCATTTCGCCATCGAAGTATGCGAACATCTCCTTGAGCCCAACAGTGTTTAGAGAATTGAGATGGCGCATATGATATACACTTCTTGCTTCCTCTTCAAGTCCTTGAGCCACCATCGCAAGCACCCTACGGTTGATACGGTCAAAAAGCTCCTCTCTCGGCAAATCAATGACTATTTTTTCAATCTCGAAGTCCCGAGTCTTTCGTCTTCCAGTGCGAAGGGATGAATAGGAGGTGCCGGCAGCCAAACATATCTCCACAGCGTGAAACACTCGCTTCATATTGGCACGATCAACTATGGCATAGTATTCCGGGTCAAGTGCTTTCAAGCGGTCGCGGAGCCAGTCGTCGCCCTTGCTTTTCCATTCCTCCATCAGTGGAAGCCGGATGGATTCAGGAACGGTTGGGAGTTCATCGATGCCATGAATCAGAGAGTCAACATACATCATTGAACCTCCGCAAACGATAGCCACGTCACGTTTCTTCCAGATTTCAGTTGCAATTCTAAGGGCATCCTCTTCAAACATTGCAGCCGAATAATAAGCATCAAGGGGAAGGGTCTCCATAAGATGGTGTGTCACCCCCATTCTCTGACTTTCGTCAGGAACGGCGGTGACTACAGGAATTCCTTTGTAGATCTGGCGCGAATCAGCTGAGATAATCTCAGTGTTGTATTCGAGTGCGAGCTTGACAGCGAGGTCAGTCTTGCCGGAAGCAGTAGGCCCCGTTACAACTATTAATTTTTTCAAGAGTTTTGCGTTATGCGTGGTGCGTAGAACGAGATTATTCAGCCACTATCTTGGCGATGTTGAAAATGACATCTGTGGCTTTTTCCATCGACTGAATAGAAACAAACTCATAGCGTCCATGCATATTCTCGCCACCGGCAAAGATGTTGGGGCAGGGGAGACCCTTGAATGAAAGCTGAGCACCGTCTGTGCCTCCACGAATGGGTTGCACTTTAGGTGTGACGCCTGCATCACGCATAGCTTTCTCAGCTATCTCGATGATGTGCATTACTGGTTCGATCTTCTCCCTCATATTATAGTACTGGTCTTTTATTTCAACCGAGCAGCTGCCGGGATGCTCCATATTGGTCTTGCGGCAAAGATGCTCTATCTCGCGTTTACGGCTTTCGAAACGGGAGCGATCGTGATCACGAATGATATATGTCAAGACTGTCTCTTCAACGCTTCCTTCAATTCCTATGAGGTGGTAGAATCCTTCATAGCCTTCAGTATGCTCCGGAGTTTCCCAACGGGGAAGCATTTGTATGAACTGGTTGGCAACTCTTATTGAGTTTACCATCTTATGCTTTGCAGTGCCCGGATGTACGTTGCGTCCCTTTATAGTCACTTTTGCAGAAGCGGCATTGAAGTTTTCATATTCGAGTTCTCCTACTGCACCTCCGTCCATGGTATAGGCGAAGTCGCAACCGAACCGTTCTACATCAAATTTGTGCGCTCCCTTGCCAATCTCTTCATCAGGATTGAATGCGATCCTGATCTTACCATGCTTCACTTCAGGACTTGCCTGAAGGCGTGCGACAGCTGTGAGAATTTCAGCGATGCCGGCTTTGTCGTCGGCGCCAAGAAGTGTAGTGCCATCGGTGACTATAAGATCCTGACCGATATAGTTAAGCAACTCCGGGAACTCATCGGGGCTCAAAAATATACTCAGTTTTTCGTTGAGTGTAATGGTAGTGCCGTCGTAGTTCTCAACAATCCTTGCATTTACGTGGCGTCCACTCATGTCAGGAGCCGTGTCCATATGGGCGATGAATCCAATAGTGGGGAGTACTCGATCGGTATTGGCGGGCAAAGTTGCCATAAGGTAACCGTTGTCGTCAAGAGTGATGTCTTCAAGACCCATGCTTTCTACTACAGTCTTGAGATGGCGGGCAAACGTCATCTGTCCCGGAGTGGAAGGTGTGAGATTGGTCTCTTCGTCGCTTTGAGTGTCGAATTTTATAAATTCTAAAAATCTGTCGGTTACTGTCATGGTGATCAAATTGATTAACGGTTTTGTTTTGCGCGCAAAGTTACAAAATTTATGCGATATATGCAAATGTTTTTGCAGTTGTCGACTAAAGGTGTATGATAGCAGCCTTTATAGCACACGATAGGTTACAAAAAACGATGTAAAAATTTGTTGGATTAGGATTATTTTTCTAATTTTGTGGCGTAATGCCAACCTTATAGAACCTCTATGAGACTGCAGGACTATTGACCGGATGCACCGGACTAAGTTTGGTTGCAGCATGACCATCAGGTCGCAGGGCTGGTGCTACTTCGAATGAAAGAAAACCGAATTATGAAATTAATGAAAGCAGCTGCTCTGGCAGCAATGTTGATCTCGGGGGTGGCATCGTATGCAGCTCCCAATGAAAGCCAAAGGCAAGAATCTGAGGATCATTTGATATCACTGGATCTTGAAGCCAGACTTGATTGGCAAATGGTGAGGCATCAAGGTAAGCTTGATAACTCACAGACTGGTTTTATAGGAAAATACATAGCGTTGAAGGCTCATGGACAGCTAATGGAGGGTCTGACTTATACATGGCGCCAGAGATTTTCACGCACTCCTAAAGACAATACCTTTTGGGATCAGACTGATATCCTTGATATCAGCTACAAGCACGATAAGTTTGATTGCGGAGCCGGCAAACAGGTTGTGCTTATAGGTGGATATGAATATGACCGTGCACCTATCAATTTGATGTGCCCAAACTTATTCGTGTCGAATGTGGCATGCTATCAGTTCGGTGTGTCAGCCGGATATCAGCTGACGCCAAACGATCATCTTGCATTCCAAGTATCGCAGAGCATTTTCGCTACTCCTGCAGATCGAAATTTATATTCTTACAATCTTATGTGGAGAGGTGGACATAACCTTACAGATAAGTTGCGTTTTGAGACTATTTGGTCAATAAATGAGGTCGAGTTTGTAAAAGGGCAGTATTGCAACTATGTGGCTTTGGGTAATAAACTGCTCATTAATGATAAATTTACATTGATTGCTGATCTGATGACGCGCACTTATCCTGACAACAGAGCATTCAAAAACAATACCTTTATGGGTGAGTTTTCCTGGCAGATAAATCCTAAATGGAAAGTGACGGGTAAAGTGTCATACGATTGTAACAGAGGTGTAAACATGACAGACAAAACGGAAATTGCCCGAGGATCGCAATTGGCTATCGCAGGAGCAGTGGCTGAATGGTATCCAATAAACAATGGAAAGCATCTGTTGAAGGTGCATGCGGCTGCCTTCGGTTCATATGGAAGTAATTATAATCCGGCAGACCTCATGCAGAAAGAGACTATGTATGCATCCGTAGGTCTGACATGGCATATGAATCTATTTAATTTCAAATAATTCCCGGTAGGAGTGAGGGTAATAAAAGTTACTGATAATAATTAAAAATCTAAATATGGACTCTACTAATGTAACTACTGACTCTGGAATTGAAACTGGATCTAAAACAAAATCGGGAAGAAAGACATACCTTACTGGTATTGTATGCCTGATGTGGGTGTTTGTCATATTCGGGGCTATTGCCTATAAGATGGGTGTTGCACCTATGATGAAGACAATGATGGCGACGGCACACGATCTTTTGTTAAATACTTGCTTCTTCCTTATGGCTGTCTGTGTGCTGACAGGGGCTCTTGGACGAATTCTTGTGGAATTTGGAGTTGTGGCCATGCTTCAGAAAATACTTCAGCCCATAATGAAGCCTATATTTAATCTTCCAGGAGTAGCATCTCTTGGAGGCGTAATGACTTTCCTTTCTGATAATCCTGCTATCATCACAATTTCTAAGGATAAGCAGTTTGCAAGATATTTCAAGAAGTACCAGTTTATTTCTTTGACTAACTTTGGTACTGCTTTTGGAATGGGACTACTTGTGATCATTTATATGATAAGTCTTGGCTATACAGTTGAACCCTTGATTGGCTTTTTTGGGGCAATCATAGGTTGTGTGGTATCGACCCGTTGCATGCAGCATTTTATCCTTCGCTCACATCCCGACTATAGAGATATGGAAGCCATTGATGAAGTGTATGATGAAATCAAAAAGACAGAAGAAGAAGGAAAGAATAAAGAAGAGTCACTTTTCACAAGGATTCTTAATGCCGTCCTCGATGGAGGAAAAGGTGGCGTAGAAGTTGGGCTTGCCATAATTCCCGGAGTATTGGTAATCTCGACTCTTGTGATGATGCTTACTTTTGGCGCAGGTCCTAATGGATATGATGGCAGTGCATATCAAGGCGTAGAATTGTTGCCGAAACTTGTAGGAAAGATTAATGTAGTATTTGAGTGGCTTTTCGGTTTCCATGATCCGCATTTGATTGGATTTCCGATAACTGCACTTGGGGCTGTGGGTGCAGCACTCGGATTGCTTCCGAAATTTATGGCTGAAGGATGGGTTGACGGAAATGCCATATGCGTGTTTACAGCCATTGGGATGTGCTGGAGCGGATATCTTAGTACGCATACTGCGATGCTTGACTCTCTCGGTTACCGCAATCTGACATCTAAGGCTATATTTGCTCATACTATCGGAGGCCTTGTGGCTGCTGTCGTAGCGCATTTGTTGGCTATGGTTATTCTTTGACGAGTCAGGGAGGCGGTTGGGAAACCGCCTTCCCATATAAGCTTACTTTCCGTAATATTTATCTGCTATTGTGAGATAGCAGATTTTTTTGTAATTTTGTGTCGGCGTTGGACTGTCTTTCCAATTGCTCCGGAAAGATCCGGATTGTTGAATCACCTTTGATGATCAAAAATATGAGAAACGAAAAAGAACTTGAGGGTGTTACCCTACTCGGCAATCAGGGAACGAAGTATCCCACTGACTATGCTCCGCAACTGTTGGAGACGTTTGAGAACAAGCATCCGGAAAACGAATATGTGGTGCGTCTCGACTGTCCTGAATTTACAACACTCTGTCCTAAGACCGGACAGCCTGATTTTGGACATATTAAGATATCTTACATTCCTAGAACTCGAATGGTGGAGAGCAAGAGCCTGAAACTCTATCTCTTTTCATTTCGCAACCATGGAGACTTTCATGAAGATTGCGTCAACATAATCATGAAGGATCTTCGCGATTTGATGGATCCCCGCTATATCGAAGTGAAGGGTCTGTTTATGCCGAGAGGAGGCATATCGATTCATCCCTTTGCCAACTGGGGAGACGCAGAGCATGAGGAAATGGCAAGACAAAGACGAATATCCCAACTTGAGTTCTGATATGAAAGATTCTATATTAGTGCTGAGTGGAGGTATGGATTCCACCACTCTTCTTCACGACCGAAAAGATCAGATAGCCCTTGCTGTGACCTTTGATTATGGTTCTAAACATAACGCAAGGGAAATAGAGTGTGCGAGAAAAAACTGTGAAATGCTTGGAATTGAGCATATAGTGATTCCTTTGGAGTTTATGGGAAAATATTTCAAGTCATCTCTTCTCATAGGAGGAGAAGAGATTCCAGAGGGTCACTATGCAGATGAAAATATGAAGTCGACAGTCGTGCCTTTCCGCAATGGTATAATGCTTGCCATTGCTGCAGGCTTAGCTGAAAGTCGAGGACTAAAGAAGGTGATGCTTGCAAACCATGGAGGTGACCATGCCATTTATCCGGATTGCCGTCCGGGATTTGTAGATGCCATGAGTGAGGCTATTAAAGAGGGGACGTATGATGGAATTGTCATTGACGCTCCTTACACCAATATCACCAAGAGCGATATAGCACGCATTGGAAAGAGAATCGGGGTCGACTATACTCTTACGTATTCCTGTTATAAGGGTGGTGAGAAGCATTGTGGAAAATGCGGCACATGCGTGGAACGCATGGAAGCCCTACGGGATGCGGGAATTGAGATTAAGTATTAAAGGGTAAGAGTTAAGGGTTAAGAGTTAAGAGTTAAGGGTTAAGGATAAAGGGTTGGGGATTTTAAGGATTAGAGATTTATGTATTACGTAAAGAAAAGACTTGAGATATCGGCTGCGCATAGATTGGAGCTTCCATATGAAAGCAAGTGCAGTAGTCTTCATGGCCATAATTGGGTGATAATAGTGGAATGCAAGGCGGAGAAGCTCAATGAGGCAGGGATGGTGGTAGACTTCACCAAGATAAAGGAACTCGTCGCAGGAAGACTTGACCATGCTATTCTAAATGATGTTCTTCCTTTCAATCCTACGGCTGAGAACATTGCCCGTTGGATTGTTGACTCGATTCCTGAATGCTATCGTTGTGAGGTGCAGGAATCAGAAGGGAACACGGCAGCTTACGAGGAGGATTGAAATGAGAAGGATAAACGAGATATTTTATTCTCTTCAGGGAGAAGGACATCACACAGGATATCCTTCGGTCTTCATACGCTTTTCCGGATGCAATCTGCAATGTCCATTTTGCGACACACGGCATAACGAGGGAGTTGCAATGACCGACACGGATATAATACGAGCCGTGAATCTTTATAAAGCTGATTGGGTCGTGCTTACAGGTGGAGAGCCATCATTGTATATTGATGCTGATTTTATCCGCCTTTTGCATCAGGCAACGGGCAAGAAAATTGCCATAGAGACCAATGGCACAAACAGATTGCCTGATGGAATTGATTGGATTACTGTCTCCCCAAAGACAGGCATTGATGACATGATAGGGGAGCCTGAAATCAAGGTGGAGCATGCAGATGAAATAAAGGTGGTGGACGTTGGTCAGGATCTTGAGAGCTATTTTGATTTGCCTTGCAGAGGGGAGAAAACGCTCATGTATCTTCAGCCATGTTATGTTGCTGACAAAAAGACAAGAGAGTCAAACACAATGCGGACAGTGAGACGAGTGCTTCAGGATCCGCGTTGGACATTGAGCCTTCAGATTCATCGTTATCTTGGCATCCCTTGATGAACAGCAAGAGGGAACGCATGCGCAAGATGTGTATGCCAGCCCAATCTTGAAGGATGCAGAAAATCTTTTTTAGGGTTATCCCCTACATAGTGGAAAGAATCAGCCCCGGCATATTTCTTCATGATATGGAGAAAGTTGTCGGGGTCAAATTTGTCGTGTCCGGTCTCTCCTGATATTAAAATGTCAGAGTCGTCGATAAACGTGTTTAGCCTTGCAGCCTTTATCTTATTGCGTTGTGTTATGCTTCTGCCGTCAGTAATAAGGCTAATTTTTACACTGTTGTCTTTCTTCAGTCCATTTAGCACGTCAATCATAGAGGGAGCCAGATGATATATGGATGGATCAGGGACATGACTTCTGAACTCAGCTACAATCTCTTTCATGTCAACAGTTTCGGAGAGGTGGAATTCATCCAATAATAATTCAAGTGCTGAATAATGGTTTCTATAGGTCATGAGCGCCGTGTCCATGCTTCCAATAATCCTAAGAGATGGGATTTCCGGATAGCTTGAATGAAGAAGTGAGGCTATGTGGCGTATTCCGCTCTTGATGAAGAGAGCTTCCGGAACGAGAGTGTCGTCAAGATCAAAAGCAACTACAATCATTTTGCGATACGAATGATGCGGGCTCCTTGTATGCGCTTGACATTTCTCTTGATGTAGTGTTCGAAAGGAAGTTCTTCCAATGTCACATTGTCTTTAGAAGGAGATAGTTGTATGATGAGCAATTTGTCGCCATCGCGAGTAAGGATACCCATCTCTCGGCTATCGAGGTTGAAATCAGGAGTCAGAAGGAAGAAGATATCTCCATCTTTAGCTTGGGGTTTGAAACGATTTGAATTCATCAAGTCGCCATTTGAAATATATGGAATTTGATGGTTGCGGAAGCCCATTTCAAGCATCTTTAGCCTGTCATAGTTTTGTGGATTTGCAAATGCTTTGAAGGAATCCTTGTGGTGAGAGATATAGTCGATTGACTTTTCTTTTTTTCTTGCAGCAAGTCCATCAAGATTTAATGTCACGTCTGTGACATTCCCGCGGAAAATATTATCTGAAATCCAATCAGAAGGATATAGAAACCTTGATACGAAGTCGGTAGCCTCACCACGTTTGAACATGATATTTTCGTATTTGTCGGCAAAATCACGCCAGTTAGGTGCCGAAGATGTCTCATATGCTTTGGCAAGTGCCAAGCAAGTGGAAATCAGGCTAAGGGGGGTAAAAGAGTGCACATCGACAGTAAATATCATTGTGTCTGCCTCCAGAATCTGTGACCTCATGGCCGATTCTGCGCCCACAAGATTTCTGGCAAAGAAAGCGACTCTGCCTTCAGGAGCCATATCTTTAAGTTCCGGGGTGCTGAGAAGGCGATTTATTATAGTAGTGTCTTGGTCGCAATGGAAAGCGACGTTTTCATATGCTTTGGCAGAGAACGAGACAATTGAGATGAGGAATATGGATAGGAAAAACTTGTATAGTTTCATTTTTGTCGTGATTATTGATTGTCAATACAAAATTAGGAAAAAAAGTTGAATTAGTCAAATTTATGTTGAGCTTGCTCAGCTGAAAGATTGTTTGGTTGAGTAGATGTTGGTAAGTTGATGAGTAATATATTAGAATTAAAATGTTAATTGTGTATATATTACAAGCCGGAAGCACCATTTAAGGAGCTTCCGGCTTGTTGGTGTGGTGTATATAGTGGCTGATTTTAGGCGATTAGGAAATCGCCTTCCCATAGTTTTTATTTGGGGAGGTGGAAGACGGTGGATATTTCTGTCATCTGTGCATCTGACATTCCCTCAGGTTCGAAGCCCATATTGCATGCACACATGAAGATGTTGGCACTCTTATTGAGCACGTCGATCTGGTCAAAAGCTGACATAATATCAGTGTCAACTGCAAATACGCCATGTTTCTCCCACATCACTACGTCATAATCGTCATCGATTGCCTTGATTGTAGCTTCTGCAAGGTCATTTGAAGAAGGAAGCATGTAAGGCACGATGCCAAGACCTCGGGGTGCGAAAGCTTTGGTCTCAGGTATCATAGACCAAAGGATCTTGGTAAGGACATCCTTCTTAAGATATTCGGGATTATGGGTCATAGCCACAAGTTCGATAGGATGTGTGTGGAGGCTTGCCTTATAGTTGGAGCCTTTGCCGATGAGGTAGTTGTGGACTGCGAGATGTGATGGAAGCTCTGATGTGGGCTTTACGGGTTTGTCTGCAACGATTTCATAGCTTGAGCAGTCGTCGCAAATGCGAATGATGGAGCCATTGTCCATCGGCCAACGAGCGAGATCACGCATACGCATCTGGGTTCCCTTGCAGTAAAACCAGCATCCTTCGAGGTGAGGAAGTGTGAACCCAATGGGGAATGGACCGGCAATGGCAGGCATGGCCTTAATTTCATCTGTGATGTGTTCGGTGACATTGACTGTGATATTACCACCATTGCGTTCAGCCCATCCTTTTTGCCAAAGGTATCCGGCTGCTTCAGCCACCTGATTGACTTGGTGAGCGAGGCCGGGATTGTTATCTAATACTGAAGACATGTTTTTAAGAGTTAAGAGTTAAGAGTTAAGAGTGGAGGGTGGAGAGTTAAGGGTTGGGAGAAGAGAGAGGTTTTGACAAAATTATAATTTGAAAAAGGGTTTTCTTAGATGATTTGTGGTAGGAAGCAGGAGATGACAAGAACAATGATTCCCACAATAAGGACTGCAATGGTTCTTGGAGGACATCCTTTCCATTCCTTAAGAATTATTCCCCATACATTGGAGAACACAACATTGAGTGCCATAAGGATACAGAACGAGAGAGTCATCAAAGTGGGAGACTCCACGAGATACCCTTTACCGATAGATAGACCAAAGAACTGGCTATACCAGAGTGCCCCAGCCAGGATGCATAGGAGAAGATTGTTGAAGAATACATTGCCTTTTCCATAGTCGCTCCAAGTATGATTCTTCTGGTTTTGATAGAAGCAATAGACAGCATTGGTCACGAAGCCACCTAAAGTCACGAGGAAAGTAGCAGGAAGTGTCTTGTATTCAGCTTGTGTAAGAGCTCCAAAATTGATGTCGGCACCAAAAGCAAGACCGATATTAAAGCATCCACTCATGAAGCCGCAAAGAAGCGCAATCAGGATGCCTTTAGGAAAATTAAAGTCTTTTACGGAAGATTTCTTTTCATCCTCACTCAGGGTGTTGGCCTTCATAGCGCCGGCAATACCAATAATGTTGATACCAGCAAGAGTGACTATTACACCTATGATTACAGAGAATGTGAGCTGAGAAAGAGGATCTTGCTCGGGAAAGAATATTTGCAGCATCACCGGACCCATGATAGTGCCAAGACCTGCACAAGTGCCAAGGGCAATAGACTGTCCTAAAGCAACCCCAAGATAACGCATAGAAAGTCCAAAAGTAAGACCACCTACACCCCATAGCGCACCGAATAAGATTGTCATCCAGATATTGAAGGGGGGAGCCGACTCGAAGAGTTCGCCGATAGTGTGGTTTTCAGGAATAGCCAGCATCATTCCAAGAAAAGGAAGGAGCAAAAATGCAAAGACTGCCTGAACGAACCAGTAGCTTTCCCAACTCCAGTCTTTGATCTTATTGATGGGTACATAGCAGCTGGACTGAAAAAAAGAACCAACGGCTATTATGAGTAATCCAAGGAAAATCATTGTTTGTTTAAGTTTTCAGTTTTAGTTGTCTGTTTCTATGAAAGATTCCACAACGCTAAGATACTAACATATCATAGCATATGAATGCCAATTCATATGCTATGATATGTTATTTTATTATTTGATTAGCGTTTGGATGTGACGTCAGCCTCGTATTTCTCGATTTCCTTGATGTATGTTTCACCTACAGGAACATTATTCTTGAGGCAGAACATGTCGTAAACAGCATTCCATGGGAGATTCTTGCACTCTTCGAGGAGAGCAAGGCGCTGGAAGTATTTGCCCTCGAGCTCATAGTTGCGGAGAGTGTTGACCGGCTCGAGAAGAGCGCGAAGCATACACTTCTGAGCTGCACGGCTACCGATCACATAAGCGCCAATGCGGTTGAGTGTAGCATCGAAGTAGTCAAGACCGTAGTGAACGCGGTTGAGAGCACCTGCGCGAACGATTTCGCTGAAGAGATCCATTGTCGGGTCATCCATGATGGTCACATGGTCAGAATCCCAACGGATTGGACGAGAAACGTGGAGCATAAGCTCAGGAACGAAGAGAAGCATAGCGCTTACTTTGTCTGCCACGCTCTCAGTCGGGTGGAAGTGACCGGTGTCGAGTGTTATCATCATGTTGCGCTGAGCTGCATATGCAGTATAGAAGTCGTTGCTACCCACAGTGTAGCTTTCAAGACCGATACCGAATACCTTAGACTCTACGCAGTCTTTCATCATATCATAGCGATGCTCGAAGATCTGGTCGAGAGAATCCTTGAGAAGTTCACGATAGAGCGAGCGGTTGAGAGTGATGTCCTTGCTGCCGTCGTGTACCCAAGTGTTCATAATACAAGGGTCGTTCTGAGCCTCACCGATAGCCTGAGAAATGGCACGGCAACGCTTTGAGTGTTCGATCCAGAAGTCACGTATGCTCTTGTCAGGGTTTGAGAGTGAGAGGTCGCCGCTCTTAGAGTGTGAGAAAGAAGTTGAGTTGAAGTCAAGCTTGATGTCGTGGTCCTTTGCCCAGTCGATCCAGCTCTGGAAATATTCCGGAGTCACTTCATCACGGTCTACGTATTTACCCTTGAAGTCGCCATAGATTTCGTGGAGATTAAGGCGATGCTTACCCGGGATAAGGCTCATTGCATACAGGACGTCGTCGCGGAGCTCTTCAATATTACGGGCGCGACCAGGGTAGTTGCCGTTTACCTGAATACCTCCAGTGAGGCCACCTTCGCGAGGCTCAAAGCCTGTCACATCATCAGCCTGCCAGCAATGCATGCTGAGATGGAAATCTTGCATTTGTTGGAGCACTTTGTCTGTATCAACGCCGATAGCGGCATATCTTTCCTTGGCCACTTCATAGGCCTTCTGGATAAGTTCTTCTTTCATAATGTGGTTATATTGTTTATAGGTTTTATAGATATCGAGTTGTGGGGTCTTATTTGGATGGATTGAAAGTGATGGTCTCAGTGGAATTGATAGCCACGTCGCGCATCTCCTTCAATGATGACAGAGCCTTGCAAGCACGAAGCTGCATAAGCACATTGCCAAGTGCGGTGCATTCTGCCGGACCTGCCACAACGGGAATGCCGAGGCTGTCGGCGGCCATTTGCATGAGATGCTTGTTGCGTGAGCCTCCGCCTATGACGTGCAGACGCTTGATCTCAACCGGAGAAAGCTCTCGGAGCCATTCGGTGATCTCACCATAGCGGTGAGCAAGGCTTCGATATACTACTCTAATATAGTCAGCGGGAGTCTGAGGTTTTGGCTGTCCAGTCTTTTCGCAATATTCGTTGATGGCTTTGGTCATGCTGACCGGGTTGGCGAAGGAAGGATCGTCGGGATTTACAATGCTCGGGCATTCGCTTTCAAGATAAAGGGCTGCCAATTCAGAGATGTCAGATGGAGCATCCTTAAATTCTTCGCGGCAACGTTCGAAAAGCCATAGTCCGGTAATATTCTTAAGAACGCGGATTGTGCCGTCGACTCCACCTTCGTTAGTGAAGTTATATTCAAGGCTCTTTTCTGTGATGATAGGACCTTCGTTTTCAATGCCAAGCAGCGACCAAGTGCCGCAACTGAGGTATGCATAGTTCTTATCGGGAGTAGGCACTGCGGCAACAGCCGAAGCTGTGTCGTGACCTGCCACAGCCACAACGGGGACTTCTCCAAGTCCGGTGATTTCAGCAAGACGCGGAATCAGGGTCCCGATTTCTTCTCCTGGTTCGATCATTGGTCCGAATTTGTCGCGTGAAAGACCAACTTTTTCGAGGAGAACATTATCGAGCTCTCCAGTGTTGGGATCAAGGATCTGGGAAGTGGATGCTACAGTGCGCTCAGTGACAGCCTTGCCAGTGAGCAAATATGATATAGCGTCAGGAATAAATAGAATCTTGTCTGCGTTGTCGAGAACTTCAGGATTGTTTCGGCGGATGGTGTCGAGTTGGAAAAGTGTGTTGAAGTCCATAAATTGAATACCGGTCCTTGTATACACCTCTTCTTTTGGCATATCCTTGCAGAAACGTTCAACAGCCCCAACTGTATGAGTATCCCTATAACAATATGGAAGGCTTGCAATGCTTCCATCTTGAAGGAAATAGGCTACGTCGCAGCCCCATGTGTCGATACCGATGCTTTTGAGAGCTGGCTTTTCCGGCATTTCAGCCAGAATCCCGGCACATTTCTTCATCGATTCGATGATGTGCTGGTAGATAAGTGGAAGATTCCAGTATTGGTGGTCACCAATAGGAAGCATAGGATAATGATAGCGGGCTATTTCCTGCATATCGACCTTTTTCCCGTCGAAAGAAGCAAGGATTGTGCGTCCGGATGTAGCTCCGAGGTCTATCGCGAGATGATAAGATTTTGCCATTTTCTTGAATCAATCGAGATGGAAAACTTCTTTAATTGGAACAGTGACAGGTGAGTTGTCGGGATTCACCTCCATGATATCAGCCATGAAGTCCCACCACTTACGTGTGATTTCATCAGCAGCTTCAGCATCCTGGGAATTAGAATCGCCGATAACTTCCTGATATCCGAAAAGAATGTTGGTGTCTTTATCCCAATATATAGAATAGTTGCGCACACCTGAGTCAGCTATCTGTTTTTTGAGTTCCGGCCATAGCTGAGCGTGGCGTTTTTCATACTCGGCTTCAAAACCGGGCTTAAGAAACATTTTAAATGCAAATCTTTTCATGGTGTTTCTGATGAATTTTCGTTAGTCTTATAGGTTAAATTATTAAGAGAAGTGCTAAGATGATTTGCATACTTGGTCACTTCTCTTGCAAAGTTAATAAAATTTATTGAGAATACTCAATAAAATTAAAGATTTTTGTGGAAAATTCGCGCATCTGCACTCATACAGTTAAAAAGAGAGAGTTTGTTGGGTGCCGGATATCAAATTTACCGGGATGGAAGTTCCATTGGCGTTCACCTTGATGTCAGCATCGGCAACCGGTAAAATGGTCAACGATGATACATTCCCATCTTTCCATTCAATGTCGACAGTCGCGCCGCATCGGGTGCGTAGTCCTGAGACATTGCCATCCTTCCACTGTGAGGGAAGTGCAGGAAGCAGGGTTATGGAATTTGGCGTAGACTGCACGAGCATTTCGGCTACTCCGGCAGTTCCACCAAAATTGCCGTCGATTTGGAATGGTGAGTGGGCATCCAGAAGATTTGGATATGTGCCGCCACCTTTGCGCTTGTCGGGACCCTTGTAATTATCCGGGCTCACATATTTGAGGAGCCTACGATACATGGCATACGCCTTGTCTGCATCTGCGAGTCTGGCAAGTAGATTGACTCGCCATCCCGTGCTCCATCCGGTAGTGTTGTCTCCCTTTATCTCAAGAGTCTTTGCAGCAGCCTTAGCGAGTTCCGGAGTCTCTGCAATGGAAATATGATGACCCGGATAGAGACCGTAGAGATGCGACTGGTGGCGATGTTGCGGATCCTGCTCCTTGAAGTCTTCAGCCCATTCCTGAAGTTGTCCGGCTTTTCCTATCTTGTAAGGTGCAATTTTTGCGAGAGCAGCATCTATTTCCTTCACGAGTTCGGCATCAGTGTCGAGTGCTAAGGCAGCCTCACGGGTATCAGCAAGGCATTGGCGAATCATGGCAAGATCAGCGAAAGCTCCGGCAGATGTTGCCGCAGGTTTTCCATCGGGAGCTATGAAGTTGTTCTCCGGCGAGGTAGAAGGAGATGTTATGAGGTTGCCGTCTTTGTCTTCTATCATCCAGCCAAGGCAGAATTCGGCAGCCCCCTTGAGGGTAGGATAGTACTCTGCGAGGAAATCCTTATCCCGTGTGAAAAGATAGTGTTCCCATATATGAGAGGCAATCCAGGCTCCACCCATATTCCAGTTTGCCCATTGGGGGTCGCCGGAGTTTAAGCCGACAGGATTAGTGATAGCCCATATGTCGGAATTATGTCCGAGACACCAACCTCGGTCAACACCGTAGTATTCGCGTGCAGTATCCTTGCCGGTGACGGGGAGTTGCTTGATGAAAGAGAGCAATGGCATATGAAGTTCGCTAAGATTAGTCACTTCTGCAGGCCAATAGTTTTCTTCAACGTTGATGTTTGTAGTGTAGTTGGAGCTCCATGGCGGAAGCAGATATTCATTCCAAAGGCCTTGAAGATTAGCAGGAACTTTTGGAGTTCGTGAACTACTTATCAGTAGGTACCTTCCATAGTCGAAGTACAACTCTTCAAGATCCGGGTCGTAGGCTGTGTTGTCGTAATAATTTTTAAGTCGGATGTCGGTAGGCATCTCATTTAGTGCATTTTCAGACTCACCGAGATCCAAATTTACTCGAGAGAATAGGCTTGAATAGTCAGAAATGTGGCTTTTCAGTAGCTGATCAAATGTTTTTTTCTCGGCGTTGTCAGCTTTTCGAGAAGCGATAGTCCTGAAGTCTGTGCCATGAGTAGCAGGATTTTTATCTGCACCGTTGAAATTTGTGGCAATAGCTACGAGGATGAGAGTTTGAGTGGCATTTTTCACAGACAGCGTTCCATCGTTGCCCGGAGTTAATGTGGCCCCCGGTGATATGGCGCGTATGTCAGTACGGAAACGAACGCCACGGTTGTCATCATAAAGGAATTTCTCATCAGCAGGCATATCCACGTAGCTCGGGAGGGAGGAGTAAGATGCGCTTCCTTCTGCAATTATTCCATTGGCGGAAGAAGTAACCTCATATTTCTTTATAGGTGATTCAAAAGATAGGGTGAAGTCGATTGGTTGCTCTGCCGTAATTCTGATAGCGATGATGCTGTCGGGGGCAGAGGCAATGTATTCGGTTGTGATATCGTTATTGCCTTTAGTATAAGCCACTTTTGCAGTGGCGTCGGATAGATTGAGTTTCCGAGAATAGTTTGTAGCCTCAGTTTTGTCGGCGAAATCAATAAAGAGGTTGCCTATGGGTTGGTAGTTGTTGGAATAATGCCCTTGTACTTTTTTTTGGAGTTCTTGGGCAAGTTGATAGTTACCGGCATCTAATGCGGCGCGGATTTCAGGAATAGCTTTGTAGGCACCTGGGGAATATACGGCAGTGTCGGGTTCGCCGGTCCAGAAGGTTATGTCGTTTAAGGATATTCGTTCTCGTGAGGGATTGCCGTATATGATACCGCCTTGGGTGCCGTTCCCGATTACGAAAGTTTCTTCGAAAAAGTCGGCGGGACGGTCGAAATATATGATTGGAGTGGCAGCGGAAGCGGAGAGGACTGCGAATATGAGGGCAGAAGAAGCTAATTTAGTTAATTTCATGGGTTGATTGTTAGATGAGATACAAAGTTACGAAAAAAAAGTGGAAAAGTAAAAGTTTTTGATATTGGATTTTTTAAGTTGACTCTATTTGGAGGCTGGGAAGCCTCCTTTCTATGGATTGATGCGCTGGGACGCGCACGGAGTGCGCTTACTACTTAGATTGACGCTGGTGGGAGACTGGGAAACCGGCTTTCCTTAAATGTATTTGCGAGGAGGTGGGTTGAGGGTAGGAGTCGTTTTTTGTTGTGTAGTCGAGAATTTTTCATTAAATTTGTATTCAAGTAATAATTTAAAAAAAATAACTTAAATCAAAATACAACATGAAAAGGTTTTTTCTTCCGTTAATTTCATTTGCATGCGTCTTTGGCGCTATGGCTCAGGATGCTGCCAAATCATGGACCGGCACTTGGGCTACCGCTGTTGAATTTACAGGACCGGGTGATATGCCTAAGACAAGTTTGTCTAATCGTGCTCTTCGCGAGATAGTGCAGGTATCTATACCAGGAGATGTGCTTAGAATGCAGCTGAGCAATATTCACAGTAAGGAGCCGGTTGAGATTAAATCGGTGTTTATTGCCAATGCTTTGGATTCGTGCGATATCGATGTCAAGTCAGCGAAATATCTTACTTTTGATGGAAAGAAATCTGTAACGATTGCCCCGGGAGAGGCGATATTCTGCGACGACATAAAGTTTGACTTGCAGCCTTTGCAGCGACTTGCCATAACTGTAAACTATGGAGAAAATACACCAGTGAATGCTTCATCTCATAGAGGATCACGAACTACATCGTATATAATCAATGGAGAAGCCAAGCCAAAGACTAAGTTTGTGGATTCAGAGAAGTTAGACCATTGGTATAATATCTCTTGCATTGACGTGCTGACAGAGCAGCCCACTGAATGCATTGCAATAATAGGCAATTCTATTACAGATGGACGTGGCAGCACGACAAACATGCAGAACCGCTGGCCTGACTTCCTTGCAAAAGCTCTTGGAGGAAATGTCGGGGTGTTGAACCTTGGTATCGGAGGAAATGCAGTCGTCAACGGAGGTCTCAGTGAGCCCGCTGTAGTGAGATTTGACCGTGATGTGCTTGGACAGACGGGTGTGACATCTGTAGTGATTTTCGAAGGAGTGAATGATATAGGAGGTCAACGTCCTAATCATCAAGAGATAGTCAACAAAATTATAGAAGCCTATAGCAGCTTTATTCAAAAGAGTAAGGATGCCGGGAAGAAGGTATATCTTGCTACAATCACTCCTTACAAGAACAGTTTCTATGAGAATCATTTCAGCGAGGCAGCACGTCTAACTCTCAATGACTGGATTCGTGCAAACAAGGATGTAGATGGAGTGATAGATTTCGATGAGTTAGTCAGGGATCCGGCAAATCCATCTGCGTTGAAGCCGGAGTATTCCGACGACTGGCTTCATTTGAATCCAGCCGGATATGAAGTGATGGGCAAATTCGCTGCTTCGGTGATTAAGTAGGTAAGATAAAGAAGAAGAATATGAAAGAAATACGTATAGATCTTAAGAAACAACCGGCGGAGCATTTGGCACTTGCTAAGCTCCACGAAGAACTTTTGTTTAAGTTTAATACCACAATGCCGGGATCAACCGAACATGTAGAACTGATGCATCGGCTTTTCCCGACTATAGGAGAGGGTAGCAAAGTAGGAATCCCATTGACAGCCGTGCGTCCGCACATGGTGCATATTGGAAAGAATGTAACGATTATGCCCGGGTGTCTGATGATGTCGGCAGGTGGAATCATAATAGATGATGGTGCGTTGATAGCAGCTAATGTTCAGCTCATCTCCAACAACCATGATCTTTATGACAGGCAGATCATCACATGTAAGCTCGTTCACATTGGGAGGAATGCTTGGATCGGTGCGGGCGCTACTATATTGCCGGGAGTTACGGTAGGAGATAATGCAGTAGTTGGAGCCGGTAGTGTCGTGACAAGAAATGTCCCTGCCAATACCATTGTGGCAGGAAATCCAGCAAGAATTATTCGGGAGATTCCGCCTAAGCCATGAAAAAGGACAATAGTGAGGAATTGTTTCCGGTAGTGGATGAATGCGGAAACGTAATAGGAAAAGCTACGAGGGGTGAATGTCATGGAGGCAGTAAGTTGCTGCACCCGGTAGTTCACCTGCATGTGTTTGATGCTGAGGGGAGACTTTTCCTTCAGCATCGTCCTGAGTGGAAGGATGTTCAGCCCGGTAAATGGGATACTGCTGTTGGTGGTCATGTAGATTTTGGAGAGAATGTGGAGATGGCTTTGAAGCGGGAGGCTCGTGAAGAATTAGGCTTGACAGATTTCGCACCTGAGTATCTGAAGAGCTATGTCTTTGAGTCTGATCGGGAGCGGGAACTCGTAAACAGTTTTAAGACTGTAGTAGATCCTTTTTCTGTCAATCCAAGCGATGAGCTGGACGGTGGCAGATGGTGGACGGCGGAAGAACTTGCTAAGAACAGTGATGAGCTTACTCCTAATCTTAGACATGAATTGAAACTGCTGAGCTTGATATGAAGAAAGTGGTTGTGGCTATGGACTCGATGAAGGGGTGTCTGGATTCTCTTTCGGCATCCCGGGCTATTGCTTCCGGAATAGTTGGACAGGATGCGGAAGTCGAGGCAGTTTGTGTGCCTGTGGCAGATGGAGGAGAGGGAACAGCAGAGGCTTTGGCATTTGGAAACAGTAATTGTGAAAAACAGGTTTCTAAAGTTTCCGGTCCTCTTGGCGAGGATATTATGGCTGAATGGTATTATGATGAGGAATCGGGTAAGGCTTTCATCGATATGGCGGCGGCAGCGGGACTGGCTTTGGTGGAAGAAGGCAAGAGAAATCCATTGGGGACTACTACATACGGGGTAGGGGAGTTGATTATGGAAGCAGTCGGGAAGGGGGCACATAAGGTA
>JAIDTO010000063.1 GCA_029060625.1 Muribaculaceae bacterium
GTATATATGCTTGATCTGACCGAGCAGTATCCGTCGTTTAAGATAGTTGTTCCTGCCGGTGACCGCTATCTATATTCGATGACGGTGTCTCCAATCACAGAACAGATTTTTGTGGCAGATGCACTTGACTATCAGCAGCAGGGTGCTATCTATAGATATACATCGGAAGGAAATCTCATAGGAGTATTCGATGCAGGTATAATACCGACGTCGTATGCGTGGATAAATAAAGTGATAAAGTGAAAATATGAAAGTCCGGAGGCAAGTAGCCTTCAGATATAATATAACTAAGATCTAAACCATCATGAGACAATTTACAGCTCTTGCACTGTCGTTAATATTGTATTCGGCAGTCGGAACCTCGCAAGCAGAAACTGCAAAATCATGGAGTGCCGACAACGGCAACGGAACCTTTACTAATCCACTTTTCTACGATGAGTTTTCGGATCCGGACGTAATTCGTGTAGGTGACGACTATTACCTTGCGGGCACTACTATGCATAGTGTGCCGGGGCTTGTGATACTTCATTCGAAAGATCTTGTGAACTGGGAAAACGTGTCTTATTGCTTTGACCGCTTTGATTTCGATGACGATGCATTCTCTCTTAAGAACGGCAAGGAGATATATGGTCAGGGCATCTGGGCTCCATGCATCAGGCACCATGACGGGAAGTTCTATCTATACAGCAATGTCAACGGCAAGGGACTGCAGTGCTTCACAAGCGACAACATTGAGGGTCCATGGAAGCATTCCAATATGCAGGGGAATATCTATGATTTAGGTGTATTGTTTGATGATGACGGCAAGATCTATGCCATACATGGCTATGGGGAAGTGAAGTGCACAGAGCTCAAACCAGATATGTCAGGCCCTGTAGAAGGCACTGAGAGGGTAATTATCCCTGAAGGCAATGGAGTAGGGGAGGGTCATCATATGTATAAAATCGATGGCAAATATTATCTTATCTCCACTGACTATATACCCAACGGACGCACCCTGTGCAGTAGGGCTGATAACATTTGGGGACCTTATGAGACCCGTGTGATCACAGCCGACGAGACATTCGGCTATCATGCCGCACCTATGACTCAAATCAAAGGTAGAATCATGCCAGACGGATATCCTGTGAGCGTGGCAATGCCAGATGCCGACAAAACAGCAGCTTCCAACATCCATCAGGGAGGTATAGTCGACACTCCCGATGGCCAGTGGTGGGCAGTGTTGATGCAAGATTTCCATTCAATCGGCAGAGTTCCGGGACTTGCTCCTATTACGTGGAAAGATGGTTGGCCAATGATCGGTCTTGAGGGAAATCTCGGACGTGCACCTCGCACATGGCTAAAGCCTGAGACGGCGGCACGCGACACCGAACCAATACATGCACCATATGAACGCAACGAAGACTTCAACGGAAAGAGACTCGGACGCGTATGGCAGTGGAACCATAATCCCGACGATAGCAAATGGAAGCTTAGCAAAGGGCGTCTGCGTCTCAACACCATGCCTGCCGAGCAGCTAATGTGGGCCCGCAACACACTTACCCAGCGTGCCGTAGGTCCGGAGTCTGATGTGACCGTAGAGTTGTATACAGCCGGAATGAAGGATGGTGATGTGGCCGGACTTTGCAATATCAACGTGCCTTGTAGCTGGATTGGAGTGGTGAAGGAAGGAAGTAAGCTGACTTTGCGAAGGTTTGAGCAACTGAAAAACGATACCCTTGATGTGGTGCTCCCTGCCAAGACCGACAAGATTTGGCTACGTCTGCACGGAGATTATGATATGGATCGGGCCAGATATTGCTATTCCACTGACGGGGAGACGTTCAAGCCTCTCGGTGATGACATGATACTCAGTTATCAGCTTATAACATTCCAAGGCTCGCGTCCGGGACTTTTTGCATTTAACAAAAACGGAAATAATGGTGGCTTTGCTGAATTCGACAATTTCACTGTAGATGAACTTAAGGCAGACCGCAGCGAAAATATTCCATATGGAAAGACTTTCAGAATCATAAATCTTGCCACCGGGCTTCCGATGCATGCCACACGCCATGGATTGCTTCATGACACAGCCTTTGGGGCCAGAAATCCTCAGACTGAGTTCAATGTCATTGACAGAGGCAACGGCAAGGTGATCTTGCAGACCGGAGATGGACGATATGTATTCGTAGCAGGAGAAGGACTTCCCGGAGATGTCAGATTGACAAATGATGAGTCAAAAGCGGAGGAGTTTATGTGGCAGGATTATCTTGACAAGGAGTTTATGCTGATGTCGACGAAAACTCATAAATATATAGGGAAGAGTCCTACTACCGGAAGTCCTTATTCGATGGATTATTCCGGTGCTGATCCGGCACGTCGGAATGGGGCTGTGTTCAGATGGGAGGAGTGATATGGGGAGGTTAGGAAACCTCCCTCCCATAAACAAGATTTCGGCCGCACTGGGATAATCCTTCAGTGCGGCCGCTTTAGGTATAGTAAAAATGTATTAATGTTATGTTTTCGTGTATGTGGGAGCCGAGCCGGAGGCTCGAACACCTAAACAAACATGGATTTCGGATCAAAGGGAAGTTAGAAGGAGAACTGTGCCATTAGGCCGAGGCGGTCGGCACGGCGGGAATTGCCGCTCCAGTTCTTGCGCACGCCTGTGTCGAATTCCAAGCCGGCCTGAATACGCGGAGTGAGATTCCAGAAAACATTTGCTGTGAAAATGTTTCCGTAGCGGTATTCAGATGCTTCGCGTGGACTACGCGGTAGATAGCGGCTATCGGAATATGAAACCGAAGCGAAAAGGTTTGGACGGAAGTTATATTGGGCTCCAATGCACCAGCCGAGTGAGAACGGCGCATACATATCCATCGGATTATGTGGGGAGGGGACGAGATCGTAGTTGCCTACCTGGAGGTCGCCTGTGGTGCTTTCGTGTCCTTCCCCACAGTTGAATGTCCCATAAAGAGTCACGGGTGAGATAGGATGCACTACAGTAGAGAGTTGCATTCCCCATCCAAATTTATGATGGCGTTCGTGGCTTACGATATCCTCATATGGGAGGGAGCGGGCGAGTCCGGCGAGTCTTACATGCTCGCTTTTTCCCCAGGCATACTGTATGAATGCTGCAAAGTCAGGCATCGTCTGGCTCGCAGTGCCTATTTTCCCTGCCACTGTTGAGACTGCTGCATTCTTAGGAAGTTCAACAGAGCCAGCTACAGTCCAGCGTTGCTTATAGGTATTCATCCATCTCACGAGAACGGATGTGGGGGAAATCTTGTTGGCAGGTCCATTTGCATCCACTGTAGGGGGAAGAGCAGCCGGATCGGAGAATGTGGAAGACGCGTAGCCTAACGTCACATTATTGAGCTGGGCATATGCCTTTTTAAGATGGAAGTCTGTGCCACCATATCCGTTGAAGTTAGCCTCTATGTAGAGCTGATAGTTGCCGAAAGTCTTGTTCTTGCCGATTACCCGGAAGAATAGTGTAGAGCCTGCGGGTGTGGCTCCGAGCTTGCTGTTGTTTGCCGGATCCTTCACCATAGGAATGAGATATGGGGTAAAGCTGTTGGCAGGAATAGCTGCATCAAAATCATACCATCCCCTGATTCTTACACAACCTCCTATACCCATAGCGAGTTCTGCATCTCGACCCATGAACAGGAAGTATGGAGCAGCGGGATCAGAGAAACTCTGAAATTGATCGTAGAAGAAGTTTTCCACGAGGTCACGAATGGAGTCCTGATGCTGCTTGGAGTTGGGATTCTCAGGGCGACCGTCGATATATATTATCTTATGGTCGTTGAGAAGTGCTTCTTTCTGGGCATCGACCATAGAATTAGCACGCAGCGACTGCTGTGGCACGATGTTGTCTGTGATACTGACAGCCTGAGCTTGAACCGAGTCTTTCGAAGGAGTGGCCTGCGTGGCCTTTCTGACCGGTGCAGAGAAAGACATTGATTTGTGATGGTCTTGAGCGAAGGAGAACTGAGATGCTGTCAAAGCAAATAAAATGGCGAGTGTAGATGCGTTTTTCATAGTGGGAATCTTTGATTATGCAATATTAACCTTAAAAGGCGTTAAAAAGTTCAAAAATGTGGTAAGAAAATTTATGTTTAATATTGCCAGCGTAATTAAAATTAGCTATTTTTGTAAAAATAACCAATGATACCCGTCATGAATAAGGCTGCAAGGACATATTTTATACTGAGTTTTACGCTGATTGCGTCAGTTTTGACGCTTTCCGCAAAAGACCTTAAAGGAAAACTGGTGAAGGTGGGAGACGGATACTCGGCGACCTCAGTCAATACTGCAGTATTCAGGGGGAGCTCCTTGGCCACTCATGGCGATACCCAATATATCGCTTATTATGATGGTGACGGGTATGTCATGCTTGGCAAAAGGAAAATAGGGAGTGATGACTGGACTCTTAATAAGACTCAATACAAAGGAAATATCAAGGATGCCCACAATGTGATCAGCATTGGGGTGGACGGAGATGGATATATCCACGCATCTTTTGACCATCATGGGCATCCCCTGCGATATGCAAGGTCGGTTGCTCCAGGTAGTCTTGACCTTGGCGAGATGATTCCGATGACCGGAGTCGACGAGCAAGATGTCACTTACCCGGAATTCTACACTATGCCTGAAGGAGATATGATATTCGCTTACAGATCCGGTGCTTCAGGACGTGGCAACCTCGTATTGAACCGTTACGATACAGAAACGAAAACATGGTCACGCCTGCATGACGTGCTGATCGACGGAGAAGGGGATCGCAATGCTTACTGGCAGATGTTTGCTGACCCCAAGGGCACTTTACATCTCTCATGGGTATGGCGCGAAACTTGGCTTGTGGAGACGAATCATGACCTGTGCTACGCCAGGTCGGATGATGGGGGAAAGACTTGGAAACGAAGTGACGGAAGCCTATATCAACTGCCTATCACCCAGTCTACCGCAGAGATAGCATGGGAGATACCTCAGAAATCTGAATTGATCAACCAGACAAGTATGACAGCAGATGCTGACGGACATCCCTTTATAGCTACCTACTGGAGAGACCAGGACAGCACAATACCGCAATATAGGCTTGTATGGCATGATGGAGGCCAGTGGCAAATGAGCACTGTAGGAGAACGTAAAACCCCATTCTCCCTTTCCGGCGGAGGAACGAAGATGATACCAATATCACGCCCCAGGATAGTTTCGGATGGAAAGAAAGCATGTTATGTATTTCGCGATGCAGAGCGAGGAAGCAAAGTGAGTGTGGCGTATACCCCTCATCTTGGGGAAAAAGACTGGACTGTGACAGACCTGACAGACTTCAGCGTAGATGCATGGGAGCCTTCCCATGACCTTAACCTCTGGAATGACAGGCGTAAGCTTAACGTGTTTGTGCAGACGAGCCACCAGGGGGATGGTGAAAAGGTGGCGGATGTGCAGGAGAAGACCCAGCCTGTGTATGTGCTGGAAATTGATTTTTAATTCACAATGCATAATGCATAATTTATAATCGACATGGATGGAAGACCTCTCATATCAGTGGTGACGATCACTTATAATGCTTCGGAAACACTTCCTATCACAATGGAGTCGGTCAAGGAGCAGACTTTTAAGGACTTCGAGCACGTAGTTATTGATGGGGCATCGACTGATGACACAATAGGGATAGCCCGCAAAATGGGTACTCCGTTGCTTCGTATCGTCAGCGAGCCGGACCATGGACTCTACGATGCCATGAACAAGGGAATAAAATTTGCGCGTGGGCGTTATCTACTCTTTCTTAATTCCGGCGACAAATTTCATACTCCGGATACTCTGCAGGCATATGCAGAAGCAATAGAAAGAAAAAATCCGGATATAATTTATGGAGATACCGACATTGTCGATATTGAAGGAAAGAGACTTGGACCGCGCCATCTATCTGCTCCTGAACTCCTGACAGTGGATAGCTTCAGCAAGGGTATGCTGATATGTCATCAGGCATTTATGGTGAAAAAGGATATTGCTCCTCTTTATGATACAGATTATAGGTTTTCTGCCGATTATGATTGGTGTATTCGATGCATAAAGGCATCTCGTGCCGGCAATAGGGTCAATCTTCATCGCGTTACGATCGACTATCTATCGGACGGACTGACCGATAAAAATAAAAAGGCATCCCTCGTGGAGCGATTCAAGATTATGGCGGCACACTATGGGGCAATGAAGGCGATAGCTTCACATATGAGTTTTATTCCGAGGGCTATTAAACGGGGAAAACTTTAACAGGATCGGGTGGCGGACGCACGAACCGTGCGTCCCTACCTGTTTGGGGACGTCGAGAACGGAAAAATATACTAAAATTTAAATAGATGAAGAAAATCACAGCAATGGCGGCTTCTTTACTTGTAGCCGCATCGACAATGACAGCAATGGCAGAAAGCAATCCATTCCTGGAGGCTTATACTGCAAAGTATGAGATACCTCCATTCGAGCAGATCAAGACATCTGACTTCATACCTGCCATCAAGGCAGGTATAGAGCAGCAGGAGGAGAACCTGGCGAACATACTCCGCAATCGTGCTACTCCTGACTTTGACAACACAATCGTCCCGCTGGAGAATCTTTCTCCTATTCTTGAGCGTGTGGCAAGTGTCTTCTATCACTATGACAGTTGCATGAAGACTCCGGAGTTTGCAGCAATGGCGGAGGAGGCAATTCCTCTCCTAAACGACGCGCAGAATAAGGTGATGCTCAACCAGCAGCTCTTCGACCGAATCAAATCCATCTACGACATGCGTGATAAGATGGGGCTGACACCGGTGCAGAAACGACTCGTTGAGAAGTACTATCGCCAATTTTCAGAGCAAGGAGCCGCACTTTCGCCCGAGAAGAAGGAGCAGCTTGTCAAGATCAACGACGAACTTTCGAATCTTTTTATCCAGTTTAACAAGAACCTACTTAACGCAACCAACGAATTTTTCGTGACTGTCTATGATAAGGCAGACCTTGCCGGGCTACCCGACAATGTGATTGCAGCTGCTGCTGAGGAGGCAACCGCGCGTGGCCTTGACGGACTCTGGGTGTTTACCCTTAGGGCTCCGAGCCGTCTGCCGGTGCTTGAGTCAGCAGACAACCGCGGTCTTCGCGAAGCTATCTACAAAGGGTATACCACTCTTGCCAGCTATGGTGCCAATAGCAATTATCCCGTCATCGAGAAAATCGTAAAGCTTCGCGCAGAGAAGGCAAAGCTTATGGGTTTTGATAACTTTGCCCAGATGCAGACAGCGAAGGTGATGGCTAAGACTCCCGAGGCGGCGGAGGAACTTCTGATGCAGGTATTTGAGCCGGCGGTGAAGCGTTCGCAGGAGGAAGTGGCCGACATGCAGGCGTATGTTGATGCAAATGGAGGTGGATTCAAGATTGCTCCGTGGGACTATTACTACTATGCAGGCAAGGTGAAGGAGCAGAAGTTTGGTCTTAGCGATGCCGATATCCAGCCTTACTTCTCACTTGAGAATGTAAAGAACGGCCTCTTCTATTGCGCTGAGAAACTGTATGGCATCAAACTCGTGGAGATGCCGGATGCTCCTAAATATATGGATGAAGTGACAGTATATGATGTGCAGGATGCAAAGACCGGTGAACATATTTCTGTGTTCATGACAGACTTCTTCCCACGCAGCACAAAGGTGCAGGGTGCATGGATGGAGCAGATGCAACCGGCCGGAATGTATGCTGACGGGGTCATGAAGCGTCCGATAGTATACAATGTATGCAACTTCTCTCGTCCGGCAGGTGATGTGCCTGCTCTTCTGACTCTTGATGAAGTGGAAACAATGTTCCATGAATTTGGACATGGCCTTCAGGGTATGCTCGGACAATCTAAATATAAGACACTTGCAGGCACAAATGTAGACCGTGATTGTGTAGAACTTCCTTCTCAGCTCAACGAACATTGGGCAACTTCACCGGAAGTGCTCCGTTATTATGCAAAGCATTATAAGACAGGAGAGCCTATAAGCGAGGAGATGATCCAGAAGATACAGGACGCCGCCAAGTTCAACCAAGGCTTCATAACCACAGAGCTCGCCGGAGCTGCACTCCTTGACCTTGCGTGGGGCAAGACTGACGGTGAAGGCGTTGACGTACCCGGTTTTGAGGCAGCGTTTGCTGAGAAGATCGGAATGCCGGAAGAAATCACTTACAGATATCGTTCGCCATATTTCAAGCATATCTTTGGTGATGACGGATATGCTTCCGGATATTACACTTACCTTTGGGCGCAGGTGCTCGAGGCTGATGCTTGGGAGCTATTCCAGCAGAAGGGTATCTTTGATAAGAAGACTGCAGAGGTGTATAAGAAGAATATCCTTGAAGGTGGTGATGATGAAGATGCCACTGTGCTATTCAAGAATTTCCGTGGTCATGCCCCTGATGCCAAGGCACTGCTTCGCCTGAGAGGATTTGAGGAAGCGCCGCAGAAATCCAAGGATATCAAGGTGTATAAGGATAAGCACTAAGTGAAAAGTAAAAAGTATAAAGTAAGAAGTAAAAAGTAAGAAGTAAAAAGTAAGAAGTAAGAAGTAAAAATGCTCCCGGGTGGATTTATTCAGCCGGGAGCTTATTTTATGCGGTATAAATACTGTATTGGTAAATAAAGTGTTTTGTTTAGACGTCGTCTAAATTAGGGGTGGAGGTGTCGATTTGTGGGCAGAATGTTTGGTGAATTGCGGTTTTAGGTTTAAATTTGCATTGAAAAATCAACCTGATAACAAATATCAAAATAATAAACCTTTAAAAGAATTACAATTATGGCTTATGTAATTGGCGACAACTGCGTCGCATGTGGCACTTGCCAGAGCGTATGCCCCACCGATTCAATCACAGAGGGCGATATCTATCACATCAACCCGGACACTTGCATCGATTGCGGCAGCTGCGCACAGGTTTGCCCGAGCGACGCTATCTCAGAAGGCTAATCTTCAGAGAAGACGCAAAGCAGAAACACAGGGTGCTGAATTACAAATTCAGCACCCTGTAAGTTTTTTGTGTATTGAGAAAAAATGCGTAATTTTGCAGATATAATCTAACCCTTGTGCGATAAAGTCATATAGGCAATACACGCGCCTTCATGATAGCTATGGGGATGTACTTTCCGACAAGGAAGAGCAGATCATAGTGCTGATGATGGCCGGATTCATCCGTAAGAAGCTCGGGATCACTGAGAAGGAGGATATCGTGGAATTCGTACGCCATGGTCAACCAGATTAAGGTCTATTTAGGCCCCATTTTTTATGAGACGGGGCCTTAGTTGCATTTCCACTTAATGGACTTGCACAAGGTTGGAATTTCGGCGCAGAGGCCGGATATGTTAACAACACACTTGCTGTGGAGGAATACGAATCAACCGCCCGAAATGGCTTTAAGATCGGTGTGAACGCTGAATATACCCTAAGCAATCATATCTCTTTTGAATCTGGACTTGCATATATCCGCAAGGGTGCAACAACTTCGGGTGATAATATGGGATATGTAAGAATCAGCTCCATAAAATTTGCAGAGATGAATTATCTTCAGATCCCTCTGATGGCTGGGTATAAATTCGATTTGGGTAAACAGTTTAGTATTAAACCGGAAGCGGGGGGATACTTCGCAGCGGGCATAAACGGCGACTCTTTCGTCACAGGACTGGATAATTTCAATCAGCCATATGAAGCGAGAGTAGCGACATTTTTTTTGTGAAAGTTAAGCCCTCGGCAGTAGTGCCGGGGCTTAATTATTTTTACATATATTGGTAAAATTAAAATTGATATTACTTGGTTTTGAATTTTCAAGGATTTTTTATAATTTTGTACAGAATTATACTCTATTTTTCAAATATTTATGACAAAGGAAGAGCTATTCGACAGGCTTAAAGATATAGAATGGGATGACTTTGAGGTAAAAGAGGCCTCCGGAGGTGTCCCAAAATCTATTTGGGAGACTGTCAGCGCGTTTTCCAATACTGCCGGAGGTTGGATAATACTCGGTGTAAAGGAATCAAAGGTAAAGAGTGTATCAACATATGAAATTACAGGCATTGATAAAGCCGAAAAGATGGAACAGGACATAATCAGCACATTGCGTTCTGTCTCGAAGTTCAATGTGCCAATCCTTGCCACGGCACAGCTACTTGATTTTGACGACAAATCGGTTCTCTCCTTTTATATCCCCGCTTCAGCAAACAAGCCTGTATATTTCGGCAACAATCTGAACAATACATTTATCCGTGTGGGCAGTGGTGACCAACACGCCACCGACATAGAGATTGACATATTGATGCGTGAAAAGACATTCGGAATGAAGTCTGAAATGGAGGTTGAGGGAACCGGATTCGCAGATCTGAATACACAGTCGCTTCAGACATACCGCCGTCGCGTCAGGGACTTCAACCCTGATTTCCGATATAACGATCTCGATGACGAGCAGTTCTGTATAAAAACAGGTATAATTAGCCGAGGTAAGCTGACCTTCGGAGGATTGCTGATGCTTGGAAAATGTGAGGTAGTTCAGAAATTTGTACCACATTTCTGGATTGATTACATAGAGATTCCCGGCACTACATATTCAGATGCAGATTGCCGTTATACATACCGTATGCCTGAGCAGGAAAATATCTGGGAATACTTTAAGGTACTACTGCAACGATTGCGCCTTTATGTCGATAATCCCTTCATGGCGGGTCCCGACGGATTTTCACCGGAAGATAACTCCCAGTTGTATTGTCTCAGGGAAGGTCTTGTGAACCTGCTCGCCCATGCCGACTACTTTAGCCCGATGCACTCGACTATTAGGGTATTCAACGACAGAATCGAGTTTCAGAATCCCGGACGCTTCGCCGTGCGTATCTCCGACAAACCCGGCAAGGTGAAATCGATTCCGCGTAACCCGAATATTATTGCATTCTTCCGTTTCGCTCGACAAGGCGAGAATGCGGGATATGGCATAGACAAGATAAAGCGCTGGACTAAGCTGACAGGACTTGAAGTTGATTTCGAAAGCGATATAACATCTTCAACCGTTACTTACCCATTGCCATCACAAAAAAGTGGTCAGATAAATAATTTGAAAAGTGGTCAGATAGAACATGTAGAAGTAATGCAAAAGGTTAATATTCAGAGAAATGATACCTTTGCGATAATGTCGAAAAGTGGTCAGATAGACGAATCCAAAAGTGGTCAGATTACAGATTTGCCGAAAGGATATAAATCAGGTGATGAATCAAGGTCTAAAATTGTAGAGTCCATGAGAAATAATCCGGAAATATCCCGTAGGGAATTGTCAAAACTTCTCGGTATATCTCCTTCCGCTATTCAACGGCATATAGAATTCTTGAAAGAAGCAGAGATTATCGTTAGGCTTGGTAGCGACAGAAAAGGACTGTGGAAGGTTCTGAAGTAAAATTGATAGAGACAATTTTGGGTATTTAGCGATTCGGCATTGCTTATAATCGACAATTTGATTGATTATGCATACTCTAATCATCTCGGAAATGATCAGTTCAAATATACATACGAAAAAATCGGGATATTAGAAGAACTTGATCAAGAGAGGTGGCAAGGCATGAGGCGGCCGTCTTATCCGAATGAAATAGTGTTTTTCAAGAATATTTATGGACTTTTTTATTAACTTTGCACTCTGGTTGCGGCAGATGCCGTGAGATTGAAAACAAATAAATATTCGGAATATGCAGATAAAGACACCGGCAGAGATGCTTGATGCTTCCGTTAAGGGAGCTTGCGCGAAGGTTGAGAATACGATCAAGAATCCAGGACGACTATTTGTGGCTGCCATGGCCGCAGGAGCGTTCATTGCGATAGGCGGCATTCTTTCCCTGACCGTTGGATTCGGTTTCCCGGGCATTGCTTCAAGCAACCCTGCATTGTGTAAGCTGCTTTCCGGCATCATGTTTCCGATAGGGCTTATCCTTGTTGTGGTATTAGGTGCGGAACTATTCACCGGCAACAACGCGATGCTAATTCCCGCCTATATGGAGAAGCGCTACAGTTTTGGAGCGGTACTGGCTAACTGGGGACTTGTATATTTAGGAAATTTTGTCGGTGCTGTTGGATTCACATATCTTCTTGTATATCTCGCAGGCCTGACTTCTGCTGATCCGTGGCATTCCGCCATAATCGGCATAGGGGTAGCCAAGACCTCTATGCCGTGGGGTGTAGTGCTGCTTAAGGGGATAGGAGCCAATTGGTTTGTGTGCCTTGGTGTATGGCTTGCGCTTTCCGGTCATAATCTATTGGAGAAAGCTCTTGGCTGTTGGCTGCCTGTGATGGCTTTCGTAGTATTAGGATACGAACACTGCATAGCCAATATGTTCTATCTTCCTCTCGCCATGCTGGAAGGAGCTCCGATTGGGATAGGGGAAAGCCTATGGTGCAATCTTATACCCGCAACATTAGGCAACATAATCGGCGGAGCTATTTTCGTAGGATGCCTGCACTGGTATCTGCACCGAGCCCGAAGGTGAGATCACTCAAAAGAGGTGGCAGTGCATAAGGCGGCCGTCGGAGTCGCGGAGGTGCATTCCGTTGCCTTCGCAGTAGCGCCAGAATGAGCATTCGGCGCATTTGCCGGTCTTCATCCATTCCCTGTCGCGGTATGGCTGGAATTTATTTTTCCATACTTCCCAGAAGTCATCCTTGTATATATTGCCCTGGCGGTAGTCGGCGCGGATACTTGGGCATGAACCGATTCCACCGTCAAGAAGCACCGATGCCACTGACACTCCTGCCTGGCAGGTGAAGAAACTGTCGCGGGCAATCCCTTCATAACTTCCGAGAAAGCCCTCGCAACAGAATGATGCCTTGATGCGACCTTCTTTGCGGGTGGCTTTTATAAACTCCATCAGGGTCTTCATGTCATCATGCCCCATCTTGAACTCCTCATAATTTGCGGCACGCCCTGAAGGGAAGATTGTAAAGAGGCGCCATGCCTTAACTCCGCATGAGATAAGGTGTTCTTTAATTTCGGTCAGACGGTGGAGTGTACGTTGATTTACGCAAGTCACGACATCGAAATTGATGTCAGGGGTGGCAGCTACCATGCGGATCGCGGCGGTGGCACGCTCGAAAGATGCAGGATGGCAACGCATCCAGTTGTGGTCGTCCTTCAGTCCGTCGAGACTTATTGTCATAGCGTGGAGTCCTGCTCTGCGCAGACTTTGGAATCGTTGCGGAGTAAGTGCCAGTCCATTTGAGACGAATCCCCATGGGTAGCCACGGTCGTAGAGTTGACGCCCTACGTACTCAAGATCTTTTCTGAGAAGTGGTTCGCCACCTGTAATGACGATGTTCACGTGGTTTGGATTCACGTGAGGGGTCAGCGAGTCTATAACCTTCAGGAAGTCTTCCGCAGGCATATCGGGAATGATCGAGGAGCTCTTGCAGTCGCTTCCGCAATGGCGGCATGAGAGATTGCACCGCCATGTGCATTCCCAAAAAAGCTGCCGCAAGGGGTGCTCGCGGCATTTCTCATGTTTTATCTTTCTATATAGCTCAAGTCCGATACGTTGACGTAGTGAAATACTTTTCATTCTTTATTTTTATTTTTCGACTTAAGAATAAAATCCACTTTCTTTTCAGCATGCCCTCTGTACCAAGTGTCAGCGTATTTATCCCTGTCCTTGTATTCAAGCTCAACTACAATTGAATCTGGCTCCAAATCACCTTGCTCCGGAATGCAGACAACCTTAGCCTTATGTAAAATATCGTGTGATGAGATGGTATAGTCCCCATTATTATTAGTTTTGTCTGTCAAATTTGTGAGATAAGAGGGTTCTGTGTGTGGGCATACTCGAATCTCTGCATTTACTACATCTTCCCCGTTTTCATCGGTGACAGTGCCTTTGATTTCGAAACTACCTGTCGGCATTCCATACATGCACGGATAATCCGGGTCATCCGGTGAAGAGGAGCAACTGAACCCGAGGAGTGATAGAAGTACCGAGCATATGCCCGTCAGGAATGAGGAGATGTGTTTTTTGATAAGTTTCATGTCGATTGTATTATTATTATTATATTCTATATTATAGATACGGTATTCTTGTCGATACTGCATGGTGCATTAAAAAATATTTTATGTTTGTATTTTCGTTGCAGTAGACGCATTAAACGCTACCAGCTGAAGCGGAACCCGAGTGGTATAGAGATGCTCCAGGGCTCGTCGTCTGTCCAGATGTTAGGAATCGTACACTCCTGCGGGAAGTGATAGCGTAATGTGGGTTCCACGAAGATATCGACATTCTTTGAGATCCGGAAAGCCGCACCTACACTTCCTCCTACAGCCCATACTGCCTTCGATTTGAATGTTCCGCTATGAGCGTAGGGATTCGGAACTATCTGGGCATAGGAGTAAACCGGAATGGCGACCTTCCCTCCCAGTGATCCGTATAGTTTTATTCGTGGGGAAGTGTAGGCGTAAAGATTCACTTTGAGTGGAATATCTATGTAGTGCCAATGGCATGTCGACGGCTCTTTATAACGTTCGAAGTCGGTATGCAGGTATGAATATCCTATGCCTGACTCTAGAGCGAGCCATGACGTGAAATGCTTCTCGGCTGTGAGGGCGAAAGTGATGGGTAGATAATGTCTCCTTGGAGCCGTCGCGAGGGAGTATTCCAAATCTTCCGTTATAGGCGATATCCTGGCCTGAGAAGGTACTTTGTCATTGTCAGTGCCATGAGACGGTCCTTCAGGATCATGGAATGGGGGATCAGTGGCAAAGTTTTCATCGGCTGTATTGTTGAAACTGATTATTCCGGGATCGAATGATATTCCGGCAGACCATCCTTTATCTTTCGACCTTTTACGTGGCAGGTCGGCAAATAGCCTGTCGAAGTCATTTGTATTTTTATCTTCGAGAGGCTTTAAAGGTATATATTCATGTTTCTCGGATGAAATGGATTCACCTATAGAATCGGTTTCTATCGAAGATTTGCTTTCAGGAACAGCCGGAGATATTGAAGTCACATTCCCTGCAGCAGCGGGGTCTTCCGAGACTGCGGCCGTTATGGCAGGCTGCGTATGTATTGGCAGCATGTTGGCAATGGGTGCTGCTTTCTTTTCAGTTAGGCCTTCCGAGTCAATTTTTGTGGGGCTTGCTTGCTTTGAAATATGTTTTTTTTGTCTTGCATCAGCCGAGATAGAATCTCGTGTATATAGCTCATCGGCTTTTCTGGTAAGGTAGAGCAGTCCGGAGCAGGCGATGAGGAGCAGAATGGATATGAGTCCGGCGCGGAGCTGATAGTCTTTGATCAGCTCACGCATACGTATTTTTGCATGGAATAGCTGTGATGATGAGGAATTAGGAGCTATTCCGAGTATTTCCGATATCTCCTTATGTGACTTGCCTTCGAGCACTGCAAGGCGGAACACTTTTTGATATCCTTCCGGAAGTTTCCTGATTAGGGTTTCAAGAGTATGGAAATCGATGATGTCATCTATCTCAGGTTCTTCTACGATCTCAGGTATTTCTTCAAGAATGGATGTTACTGTCTGTGCCTGAAGATATTTTAGAGAGAGATTTTTCATGATCGTAGCGAGCCAGAACTCTATGTGTTCAGGATCGCGGAGCGTGTCAATGCGGGTGAAAGCGGCTATGAATCCGTCGTGAAGGATATCGTGTGCACTGTCCCGGTCGCTGATATATCGCGATATAACATGGAGCATACGTGGAGCGAAGCGGGTATAGAGGATGCTCATGGCATCTCTATCCCCACTCCTACACTCCTCCACGAGTGTCTGATTATCGATATTTAGGTCAAGGCTTTTCACATTATATATGATACAGTATCACCCTGAATACTGCATCATCATATGAAAAAATTGATTTGGGTATGCAAATTTAGTAAATATTTATATTATTAGGACTGTTATTTTTAGTGAAAAAGCCATTTTAAGGGCGACGTTTGAAAAAAAAATAGTAAATTTGCAAGTTGAAGTTGTAGAATTGAACAAACTATGAAGAAAAGATATATCAGGATAGTGATGGCGGTTGTCGTGGCGGTGCTCGCCGGGACAGTGGCAGTGATGGGCGGAAAGACCGGAAAGAAAGCCGATACCGACAAGGCCAAGGCCCGATACTACTATGTAGAGGGAAGCGTGGCCCTTGCCGAAGGACGCCCATCGGAGGCATATGAGCTTATTAAGAAGGCAGCTTTGACTGACCCTGACAATGCGGAAGCAAACTACACATATGCTCTTATGCGTATGACACTGCGCAACGATACACTTACAACTCCGACAGAGGTTGAAAAATCGATTGCCAAGATGCGCCCATACGTCGATATGTATCCGAATGAGACTGAGGAGGCTATGAATTACTCTTTCCTTGTGGCCCGCACCGGGGATATTGACGAAGCCATACGTGTTGCTGAGCGCTCTGACACGCTCGCAGGCAGTATGCCAGCCATTCTGCTGCAGCTTGCACAATATTATACTGCCAAGCAGGATATAGACAAGGCAATATCTACTCTCGAGCGATATGAGCGCATAGAGGGTAATGACCCTGACATAGCACTCAGGAAATTTTCCTTGATGTATGCGCAAGGAGACACTGCCCGCCTTCTGAATGAAAGTGCTCGACTCGTAAGTGAAAATCCTTTGAGTACGGAATACCTGCTTATCCGTGGTAATGCCATGGAGGCGCTTGAAATGCCTGATTCAGCTCTCGTATGCTATCAGCAGGCTGAGGCTCTTGATCCGGATGATGGTAAGGTTAAACTGACGCTCGCCAACTACTATCTCGAGCGTGGAGATTCCGCTGCTTACGATCAAAAGAGCCGGGAGGCTATATTGAGTGAGAATATCATGCTTGAGGAAAAGCTCGATATGATGACGCGATATATGCAGAACATCATATCCGACACGACTGCCGACCAGCGTCGCGGTGCCCGTCTATTCGATGGGCTGTTGCTTCAGTATCCCCACGAGCCTAAGGTGCTTGACCTCGGAGCACAGTATTCAGCCACAATAGAAGATTACACCCGTGCGCAGGAATTAATGTCTTATGCCACCGATCTTGAGCCTGAAAACCCCGACTATTGGACACGTCTTGCTCACTTTTATTTCATAGCAGAGGATTATGCCGACGCTATGGCCACTTGTGAGAAGGCTATGGAAAAACTTCCAGAGACACCACGTGGACTGCTGCTCGTATATGGCACTGCGTCGTCGCTTGCAGGTGAATATGAGAAGGCAAGGGGTGTCTACCAGAAGCTTCTTGACATGGAACTTCCGGGAGCCCTTCTGACCGACGATCCGCAGACTATGCTACAAAAGGCCGGTAAACTTCCATACGAGAGCCTTATAAGGGTTTCAGACTATTTCCAGATGGCTGGCGACGGAAGTTTCAAGACCGGCGACATAGAGCGGTCGACTAAGGAATACGACGTCGTGCTCGTGCTCAATCCTGAGAATTTCACAGCGATCAATAACTATGCTTATTATCTTGCCATTGGTGGTGGCAACCTTGATAAGGCTGAGGAGCTTAGCCGCAAGACAGTGGAAGAGCAACCTGACAATGCGACTTTTCTTGACACACTGGCTTGGATTCTTTACCTAAAGGGGGAGTATGAGGAAGCCCTCGGGATTCAGGAGAAAGCCATGGATTTCATCTCTCCGGAGGCAGAATCCTCAAGCGAATACTGGGATCATTTCGGCGACATACAGTATCGCTGCGGGCAGAAAGACAAGGCTCTTGAAAGCTGGAAAAAGGCTTTGGACCTTGACAAGGGGAATAAGAAGATTGCTGAGAAAGTGAGGGAGAAGAAGGTTAAGGATTAAGGGTTAAGGGTTAAGAGTTAAGGGTCAAGAGTCAAGAGTCAAGTGACAAGGGTTAAGGGTTAAGGATTAAGAAATTATTATGAAGTATTTAAGGATGATTATAGGATATACTGTTGGCAGGATGAGGGCTTTTGCTCTTGTTTTGATGGTTTTTGCTTTCGGGTCGGTTATGCTCGGACAGACTGCTCCAGACTCTATAGCCATTTGTCCGCCGGGAGAAGCGGCAGAGGTTGACGAGCCTGTGCCTGCACAGGGTAGCGCATCGAGACTTATGACTCTTGAAGAAATAGTTATTGCAACTGACACAATCATTGCCAACTATGATTCCGAATGGAAGGACCTTTCCATGCAGGGAAAACTCTCTTTCGATGGGCTTCCAATGTCGGTCAGCGTGAAGCTTTATATGAAGAGAGGAGAGTCTGTCATTCTTTCTGCACGCGCTCCGATATTTGGAGAGGTAGCAAGAGTGGAGATTTGCCAAGATTCTATTGTGCTCATCAACAAACATACCCGCACATACAATGTGCAGTCGCTTACCGGGCTTGACGTCGATTCGAAGGCTTATCTATGCGACCTGCAGGATATCCTGCTCGGGCAAGTGGCTTTTCCTGGACATGGTAGAATCACGCCACAGAATGCTTCACAGTGTCAATGGATAGACCTTCCTACTGATGATGCGCTGATATATCCTTCTGCGGAGTTGCAGGTTGAAGGCACTGAATATGGTTTTGTCATGGATTCACTTTGCTGGCAATTGAAGTCGTTTGTTCTGATGCTTAGCAAGACTGGCGTTGTGGTGGAGACGAAATATCTTTATGGCGATAAAGGTTGGACGCTCGGAATAGAGATTGCTCTTCCCAAGAAAAAACTTGGCGGGGAGGCTCAGCTTTCATATCCTGATTATAATCCGACACCACTTGAATTCACAGCACTCGGATCTAAATACCGTAAGGTAGACTTTAAGGACCTGATGAGGTTTTAATTAATAAATCATAATTAATATTCTCATAGATGAAGCGTTTTTTGACAAGCAACTTTTATGTGAAGTCCCTGGCCGCTGTGGTGGCTATGGTGCTTTGTTGCTGTATGCCAGGTTTAAATTTTGTTGGTAATGTAGCGGCGCAGACTAAGACGGCAACAGTCAAGAAGAAAAAGGGTTCTTCTACGGGCACACAGAAAAAGGGATCTACGGCTCAAAAAAAAGGCGCATCTAATAAAAAAACTGCATCACCTCAGAAGAAGTCTGCATCCGCAACGAAGAAGTCTACAACTGTAGCGAAGAAGTCTGCATCGGCTCCGAAAAAGGGTGGATCGAATCAAAAGAAGACTGCCAATCCTAACTCTTCTCCTAAATCTTCGGCTGAGGCTAAGCGGCTGCAGGAAGCTGCCCAGCGTGATATACAGCAGACTAAAGAGCAACTTCGTCTTAATGAAGAGCAGGTCAAGACGGGACTTTCCGACCTGAATCGGCTTTCGTCTGATATATCGACAGGTCGGGCACAAGTGCAGGGGCTACAGAAGAAGGTGGCTTCTCTTAACAGTGAAATCACACATTTGGGTGAAGAAATCACGAAAAATGAATCAGAACTTAAGCTGATGCGTGAGGAGTATTTGAAAGCCGTGAAGAAGATGAGATTGACAAAGAGAAACCAATCGACGCTTGCCTTTATCTTTGCATCTGAAAACTTCAATCAGGCTATGCGTAGAATACGCTATATGCGTCAGTTTTCGGAATGGAAAGCCCGAAAAAGTGCAGATATTGATAAAAAAATAGAGTTACTCGGAATCGAGCGTACACGTCTGGCAGAAGTGAAGGAATCGCAGACTGCAGCTTTGGGGCAGCTTACAAAGTCGCAGGAGGAGCTTGAAGTAAATTATAAGAAGCAGGAGGAACTTGTGGCTACATTGCGCCGCAATGGCGATGCCCTGCAGGCTCATCTTGTGGCAAAACAGAATGAGGCAAACCGCCTTAAAGAGACCATCTCAGCTCTTATCGCACAAGAGCAGGCAAAGGCAGAGGCTGAGCGCAAGGCACGTGAAAAGGCCGAAGCTGAGCGGATAGCAAGAGAAAAGGCAGAGGCAGAGCGCAAAGCTGCAGAGAAGGCAGCTGCAGAGAAGGCATTGGCAGAAAAGGCAGCAGCTGATAAAGCAAAAGCTGATAAGAAAGCGGCGGAAGACAAGGTGGATGCCGACAAGAAATTTGCAGAAGCGAAAGCCAAGGCTGAGGATAAGGCGCGCAAGGAGAAGGAGAAAAAAGATAACAAGAAAAATAAGAACAGCGAGAAATCTGCCCGCAAGAAACAAGACCGCAGGGATAAGACAATCGACAATGTAAAGGATAAGTCGAATGTAGCCGAGGCAGCCCCAGTCATGACACCAAAGACAGTAGAAAAGAGTGCTGAGAGTCAAGTATCCAAGGTTGACTTTGCGAGTCTTCGCGGTAAATTGCCTCGCCCTGTCGATGGCGGATGGCGGATCACCAATCCATTTGGCCGCCATTCAATGCCGGAATTGCCTGAAGTGGAATATGATAATCCCGGAATTGATGCCGAGGTGGCTACCGGAGCAACTGTGAAGTCGGTGTGCGGAGGAAAAGTGTCGGGTGTCTACAAGGTAGCCGGTTACGGCACTGTAGTCATAGTCAATCACGGCGATTACTATACAGTCTATGGAAATCTTTCCTCAGCCAATGTCACCGTAGGCACACAAGTCGGAGGTGGCCATGCGTTGGGAACGGCAGGCACTGATCCTGACGATTCCCGTCGTGGCTCTGTCCACTTCGAGGTCTGGAAGGGACGTGAGAAGCAGAATCCCTCCTCATGGCTCCGCTAAATATTTGTATTTGCACTTTGAGTGGATAAATGTGTATTTTTTGTATGTTTCTTTGAATATTTGGAAATTATTTTGTCGTAAGATTTGGCTGGAATGATAAAAAAATGTAATTTTGCATTTTTAACAGGAAATTCTTGTTTTTAACAGGTGAATCTTATGGTAAATCAGTTGAGAAGCGCGGCTACGACCGAAGGGCGACGAATGGCAGGAGCCAGGGCACTTTGGAGAGCCAACGGAATGAAAGAGGAGCAATTTGGCAAACCGATAATAGCGATAGTCAATTCCTTCACGCAGTTTGTGCCCGGACATACACATCTTCACGAAATCGGACAGATAATAAAGAAAGAGATAGAGGCCCTTGGTTGCTATGCGGCGGAATTCAATACCATAGCCATCGACGACGGTATCGCCATGGGGCATGACGGAATGCTATATTCACTCCCTTCCCGCGACCTGATTGCTGACTCAGTGGAATATATGGTCAATGCCCATAAGGCTGATGCCATGATCTGCATCAGCAATTGCGACAAGATCACCCCAGGCATGCTTATGGCAGCCATGCGCCTGAATATCCCGACAATGTTCGTATCCGGAGGTCCGATGGAAGCCGGAAGGGCAGGGGATAGAAAACTGGACCTTATCGACATCATGATTGATTCTGCCGATCCTTCGGTGGCTGACAGTGATGTGGAGGTGCTCGAGCGTGAAGGATGCCCTACGTGCGGCTCTTGCTCCGGTATGTTTACCGCCAACTCAATGAACTCCCTCAACGAAGCCATAGGACTTGCACTCCCCGGCAATGGCAGCGTGCTTGCTACCCACGTCAGCCGCATGAAGCTCTTCAAGGAAGCAGCGCGGATTATAGTGGAAAATGCATTCAAGTATTATCGCGATGGTGATGAATCCGTATTGCCCCGCAATATCGCCACCCGTGAAGCCTTCCTGAACGCAATGTCGCTCGACATTGCAATGGGAGGAAGCACCAATACTGTGCTTCATCTGCTTGCGATAGCAAATGAAGGAGGGGTCAACTTCACCCTTGATGATATAGATGCACTTTCTCGTAAAGTGCCGGTTCTCTGCAAGGTCGCTCCAAACTCCCATTACCATATGGAAGACGTGAACCGTGCAGGAGGCATCATCTCCATAATGAAACAACTTGCTGACAAAGGACTTATCGACACCACTGTAAAGAGAGCAGACGGACTTACACTTGCAGAGGCCATAGATAAATACTCTATTGGTGGAAATTCATACTGTGAGGAGGCGGATATATTGTGGCGTTCCGCTCCCGGACTCGTGCATACCACAGAAGCAGGAAGCCAGACCATGATGTATCGCGATCTCGACACTGACCGTGAGAACGGTTGCGTACGCGACTGCGAGCATGCCTATGTGAAAGATGGAGGTCTTGCTGTGCTTAGAGGCAACATTGCCAAGGATGGATGTGTGGTGAAGACAGCCGGTGTAGATGAAAGCATCTTCCGATTCTCAGGACCGGCAAAGGTGTTCCAAAGTCAGGACCAGGCAGTAGATGGCATACTTGGAGGCAAGGTAAAGAGCGGAGATGTGGTTGTCATCACATTCGAAGGGCCGAAAGGTGGTCCCGGTATGCAGGAGATGCTTTATCCTACGAGCTATATCAAGAGCATGCACCTTGGCAAGGAATGTGCGCTTATTACAGACGGCCGATTCTCCGGTGGCACTTCCGGACTTTCCATAGGTCACGTATCGCCCGAAGCAGCCGCAGGAGGCAATATAGGGCTTGTTCGCGACGGCGACATCATCGAGATTGATATTCCAGCAAGGACAATCAATGTCAGGCTTTCCGACGAAGAATTGGCAGCTCGCCGCAAGGAAGAGGAGGCTCATGGCAAAGAGGCGTTTACGCCGCGAGGACGCGACCGCAAAGTAAGCCGGGCACTGAGGGCTTATGCGGCTAACGTCACTTCTGCTGATAAGGGTGGAGTGCGTTGTGAGTTGTAATTATTGCGTTTTGCGATTGACGATTTTTACGAATTATTAAATATGGAAGAAAAGATAACCGGTTCGGAGATATTGATCCGTGCTTTGGCTGATAACGGGGTCGAATGTATGTTTGGCTATCCGGGGGGTCAGATAATGCCGGTGTATGACAAGATATATGAAAACGAGCAAGGTGTGAGGCATTATCTCGCACGCCATGAGCAGGGTGCTATACATGCTGCGGAGGGCTATGCACGTGCTACAGGACGCACCGGAGTAGTGATCACAACATCCGGCCCGGGCGCAATGAACCTTCTTACAGGGCTGGCAGATGCGCTCATGGACAGCACTCCGATTGTAGCTATCTCCGGCCAGGTAGGTACAGTTATGCTTGGCAAGGATGCCTTTCAGGAGAGCGACGTGATATCAAGTGTTCTCCCCGTGACAAAATGGGCTTTTCAAGTGCGTAGGCCGGAAGATATAGCACCGGCTTTAAGCCGCGCATTCTATATAGCAAACTCAGGACGCCCGGGCCCGGTTGTGATAGACCTTGCCCGCGACGCTCAGGTGGGAACGGCTGTCTATGAAAAACAGACGGCTCCCTTCATCCGCAGTTATGATTCTGATCCTGTGCCGGCTGAGGGAGTCATAGAGGAGGCGGCCAAGCTCATCAATGAGTCTGAGCGTCCTCTTGTGCTTGCAGGGCATGGGGTGATGATAGCCGGCGCGGAGAAAGTCCTTTCTGATTTAGCAGAAAAGGGTGAACTGCCGGTGGGCACCACTATGCTTGGACTTTCTTCCATTCCTTCTGATCATCCGCAGTATGTAGGGATGCTCGGAATGCACGGCAACCTTGGCCCGAACATCAACACCAATCGAGCAGACCTTATCATAGCGGTTGGCATGCGTTTCGACGATCGCGTTACTGGGGATATCAAAAAATATGCACCAAATGCAAAGATAATCCATATTGACATCGACGAGAGTGAATTTGACAAGATGATCAAATGCGACCTTCACGTGCATTCCGACGCACGCAAGGCACTTGAGTCACTGTTGCCTCTTGTGGAAAGTAAATCCCGTAAGGAATGGCGTGCATCGTTCGACAAGCATCGTCATGTAGAGGAGGAGCGGGTGATGGCCCGGGAACTCAAGTGTGCCGCTCCGGATGGACGAATGCTTATGGGTGGAGTCGTGAGAAAGGTATGTGAAGCTTTTGGCAATGATGCGGTGGTAGTGACAGATGTCGGCCAGAATCAGATGTTTGCCGTGAAATATTCAAGATTCAAGTCATCTCGCAGCCTCATATCATCCGGAGGTCTTGGCACTATGGGATTTGGTCTTCCTGCAGCTATTGGAGCCAAGATAGGGGTGCCCGAAAGAAATGTTGTGCTTTTCTGTGGCGACGGTGGCCTTCAGATGACCGTGGAGGAATTGGGAATGATCATGGAATATGGTATAGGTGTCAAGATCGTATTGCTCAACAACAACTTCCTTGGCAATGTCCGCCAGTGGCAACATCTCTTCTTTAATGGTCGCTACAGCAGCACTCCAATGGTCAATCCGGATTTTAGGATGCTTGCCGGAGCTTATGGAATAGAAGCTGCTGAAGTAGCTGACGCTTCCCAACTTGATGATGCTATCGCCAAGATGGCTGCCCATGATGGTGCTTATCTTCTCAATGTCAACATTGATGAGACCGACATGATTTTCCCGATGACTCCGGGCGGCAACGGGGTAGATGAGATATTGCTTAATCAATCAGAATATTATAAACCGGTCTGAAGCTATGGAAGAACAATTGTTTACAATCGCGGTCTATACCGAAAACAGGGTGACCCTTCTCCATCAGATATCAATGATCTTCAGCCGTCGTTGTCTCAATATAGACAGCATGACTGTCAGTGCTTGCTCGATAGAGGGAGTGCATAAGTTCACTATCACATGTCGGTCCACTCGTCCGATGATGGAGCATGTAGTGAAGCAGATTGAGAAACGAATTGACGTAATAAAGGCGTTTCTTCTCACCGACGATGAGATTCTCTTTCAAGAAGTGGCTCTTTATAAGGTGCCGACAGAAAACGTGGTAAACACTGACATTGAGGAAATAGTGCGCAAGCATGGTGCAAGGGTGCTCGAGATTCATCCGGAATATACAGTTTTTGAGAAGACCGGACATACCGACGAGATTAAGGAACTCTATGAGCACTTGAAGCCGCTCGGTATCCGACAGTTTGTGAGGTCGGGGCGCATTGCTGTCACCCGTTCATCGCGAGAGCTTGTCGATGAATTCCTCGAGAAGAGAGCGGAGAGTGAAGAGCGGAGAGTGAAGAGGGGAGAGTGAATTCTCAATTCTAAATTATTAAAATTCTAAATTTTATAGATATGGCAAAAATGAAATTCGGCTCAGTCGAGGAGACTGTAGTCACCAGAGAGGAGTTCCCTCTTGAGAAAGCACGTGAGATACTGAAAGACGAGACAATCGCAGTGATAGGTTATGGTGTGCAAGGTCCCGGACAGAGCCTCAATCTTCGCGACAATGGCTTCAATGTGATCGTTGGCCAGCGTGAGGGCAAGACCTATGACAAGGCTGTGGCAGACGGTTGGGTACCGGGAGAGACCCTCTTCTCTATCGAAGAAGCTTGCGAGAAGGGCACTATCATCATGTGTCTTCTTTCAGATGCGGCAGTGCTTTCGGTATGGCCCACCATCAAGAAGAACCTCACTGCAGGCAAGGCTCTCTATTTCTCACATGGTTTTGCCATTGCATGGCCCGAACGCACAGGCGTAGTGCCCCCGGCAGACGTTGACGTAATCCTCGTGGCTCCTAAGGGAAGCGGCACATCCCTTCGTACAATGTTCCTTGAAGGCCGAGGCCTTAACTCAAGCTACGCCATCGAGCAGGATTACACCGGACGTGCTCTTGAACGCACACTTGCCCTTGCCATTGGTATTGGCTCCGGCTATATCTTCGAGACCACTTTCAAGCGCGAGGCATACAGCGACCTTACCGGCGAACGCGGTAGCCTTATGGGTGCCATCCAGGGTCTCTTCCTTGCCCAGTATGAAGTGCTCCGTGAGAATGGCCATACTCCATCAGAGGCTTTCAATGAGACTGTAGAGGAGCTCACACAGTCGCTTATGCCTCTCGTAGCCAAGAAAGGTATGGACTGGATGTATGCCAATTGCTCCACTACCGCACAGCGTGGCGCACTTGACTGGATGACTCCTTTCCATGATGCCATCAAGCCTGTGATGCAAAAGCTCTATAAGAGTGTAGCCGATGGCGTTGAGGCACAGAACTCAATTGACTCTAACTCCAAGCCAGACTATCGCGAGGGTCTCGAGAAAGAACTCAAGGATCTGCGTGAGAGTGAGATGTGGCAGGCAGGCGCTGTAGTGCGTGGCTTGCGTCCCGAAGGAAACTGATACAATTCATTATGCATTGAATCTGGGAGAGGGGAGACCTTCTCCCTGTTTTTTTTCTGCGGTTTCTATTTGGATATCGTCATAGAGACCAAGGTCGATGAAACTTTGGAGTAGGGTAGGTCCACCTTCAACCATAAGGGATGTGACACCATCATTATAAAGCTCATGCATCTGCTGCTCAAGGTCATGACGCGCTTCCACCCGTCGGGGGGCATTCCCGGGCCAGTGACGGCAATCAAGACGAGGGTGATCAATTTCAAGAGTGTTTTTCCCAACCATGATAGCGTCTACCATTGAACGGCGCCGGTGCATCCATACAGAAGATACCGGTGTGGAGAACTGCACTGGATATGGCATGCCATCTTTGTCGATGCCTGCCATGAATCCATCGGCGCTTTGAGCCCATTTTAATTGTATCCAAGGGCGCCCGAGTCGGTGAGCTGTCAGGAAGCGGACATTAAGGGCATCACACTCCTCACGGAGCACGTTTTCAGTGACCTCTATTCCAGCCTCGCGCAGCATGCGTATGCCACGGCCACTTACCTCAGGGAACGGGTCGGAGCTTCCCACTGCCACACGTGGGATGCCGGTGTCGATGATCAGCTTTGCACAGGGGGGAGTCTTGCCATAGTGAGAGCAAGGTTCGAGCGTGACGTAAATCGTTGAGTCCTTTAACAGAAGTCTGTCAGATTCCTTTACGGAATTGACCGCACACACTTCGGCATGCGGGCCTCCATAGCGATGGTGGTAGCCTTCTCCAATGATTTTGCCGTCGGCAGCGACAATAACGGCTCCTACCATAGGGTTTGGAGATACAAGTCCTTCTCCAAGGCGTGCAAGCTGAAGAGCACGCTTCATATATTTAGTGTCTATCTGCATAGTGGCATTTGTTTTTTGCAAAAATAGTCAAAAATCAGAAAACGTGCAAGCATTATCATGTTTGAGGCAGCACGTTTTACTAAAAGTTGTTAAAAACAGCCAAAACAGTCGGATAAGCCGAAAAAAGTTGCCTTCTAATGTCGGTTTATTTGGCAAATAATGTTAATTTTGCAAGTTGAAACTACGCGCTTCTGCGTTTAAATTATACGCTTGTGAACTTAAAGAACTCATTATTAAGTGGTTTGATGCTGTCGGCATGCATTGCATTGCTGATGGGGTCATTATCTTCGTGCAATAAGAAGACAGAAACGGAAGAAGAAATATATATGCCGGCTTCATCAGTGGCTGTGACCAATTTTAGTCTAAAATCTAAAAGCGGGTCAAATGTGAAATTGGATTCGGTGTTTTTCTCCATCGACCTTAACAGAGGCGTGATATTCAATGCTGATTCGCTTCCGGTGGGCACAGACATCACCAAGCTGGTGCCTGTCATAAGCTATGCTTCATCAGCCTCAGCAGTCACCCTTACTCAGTCTGGTGGTAAGACTACCGGGGAGATTGATTATAAGACAAATCCCACTGACTCTGTTGACTTCTCAGGCAAGGTAGTGCTGAAAATTACAGCTGAAGATAAGACCACTACAAGGTCGTATAATATTAAGGTGAATGTGCATAAGGTAGAGCCTGATTCACTCGTATGGGATCAGCTTGCCGTCACCCCTATGCCCTCTCGCCAGAGAAATCCAAAATCGCAGAAGACTGTGATGTTCAAAGATGCTCCCTACTCACTAATAAATGAGGCTGACGCAAGCTATACAATGTCGGTGGCTACCGACCTGCTTAGCGGCATCTGGGACAAGCAACAGTTGAATCTGGATTTCGAACCGGATGTGCGTTCACTCAATGCCACTTCTACTGAGATGTATCTGCTTGACGTTGCAGGAGTGCTCCATACGTCGGCAGATGGTATTTCTTGGAGCAATACCGGCAGTGTGTGGACCAACATAATTGGCGCATATGGCGACGTGATGCTTGGAATGCGCAACGAAGGGGGGGCACTTGTGCATACTTTCTGGCCCTCTGACGCAGGATATTCCGAAGCTCCTGTGAGCAGTGATTTCCCGGTAGCCGATTACTCGGATTTCGTGCAGTTCAGCAATCGTTGGACTACACTTCCCATAGGCTTTATGACAGGTGGGCGCCTTGCCGACGGATCATTCACCGACAAGACATGGGGCTTTGACGGCGACCATTGGGCTGTACTCTCCGAAGGAATGACCCCGCCTGTGGCAGGCACTACGCTGGTGCCATATTATGTCTACCGTAAGACATCCTCTTCACTCGTACAGAAAGAATTCTCTGTTTGGATGATGATCGGTGGCCTGCGTCACGACGGATATTACAACCGCACCATCTACGTCTCTTACGACAATGGTGTCAACTGGTATGCTGCCGAGACACAGATGCAGCTTCCTGATCATTTCCCGGCACTCAGCAACCTTGACGGAATAGTGGCAGAATGGCCCAAGCAGACTTCACTTCAAAGCAATTGGACAGATACCCCAAGCCGCGGGCTACCGGGAATGGCACGTGTGAAATATGAAGTGGAAGACTATGAGGTGTATTGGGACTGCCCGTACATCTATATATTCGGCGGTGTAAAATCCAATGGTGCGCTCAACGACGAGGTATGGCGTGGAGTGCTCAACAGGCTCACTTTCACTCCTCAGTTCTGACAATCAATGAAGAGGCTCGCCACAATCATATTGCTGACCGCACTCTGCATCGGGGCTTCACAGAAAGCTACGGCGCAGGAAGACTATCGGTTTGATGCCGGTGGTGGCATAGGTATGACCGGATATCTTGGCGACGCCAACACTTCGAGTCTCTGGAGCAATCCCGGAATAGACGGGATGTTGCTGTTTCGCTATATGCGCAGCCCGAGGATTGCATTCAAGACCGGATTCTATGTAGGAACTCTTTCCGGCAATACGGAAGACATGACTGATGTCTTGCCGGATGCTGCGCAGTTTAAGTTTTCTACGACGTTTTTTGAACTCTGCGAGATGTTTGAGTTTAATTTTTTCAACTACGGGATAGGGGAGAAATATAGGAAACTGAAACGTTGGAGTCCCTATATTACAGGAGGACTTGGAGCAACAGTATGGACGACAGACGGCTATACAGGAGTAGCTGTGACGCTACCTTTCGGCATAGGCGCCAAATATAAGATAAATGAGAGGCTAAACCTGGGGCTTGAATTCCTCATGAAGAAGACCTTCTCCGATAAGTTGGATGGCACGATGCTGTCTGACCCTCACGCAATAAAGTCGGGTTTTGCTAAGAACACCGACTGGTACTCAACTCTGTCAGTGACGCTCAGCTATGAGTTTTCAAAGCGGTGTGCCACTTGCAACTATAGATAAAATTACTCCGAATGGAAACACTTGAAGATATACTTGGCAGACTCGACATGACGCGCATACCGCGCCATGTGGCCATGATTATGGACGGGAATGGCCGTTGGGCCAAAAACCGCGATAAGGTGCGCAGTGATGGTCACTATGAAGGGATCACAAGCGTGCACAATGTCACCGCCCTTTCATCCGATCTCGGGATGGAATACCTGACCCTGTATGCGTTCAGCACGGAAAACTGGAACCGTCCGAAGGAGGAAGTCGACACGCTGATGACCATCATCGGATGGGCAATAGCAAGGGAACTTCCTGAGCTGCTTCAGAACAATGTGAAGATTAATCTTCTCGGCGACATAGAAAGAGTGCCGGAGGGTCCACGCGCAGAGCTCTATGACTCTCGCGACAAGACGGCGCATTGCACAGGTCTGCAACTTAATATCTGCATAAGCTACTCTTCAAGATGGGAGATTGCCGATGCTGCGCGCAAGCTTGCCCGCGAGGCAGCTGAAGGAAAATTGAACCCGGATGATATCGACGAGACGGTTTTCGCCAATCATCTTGCCACAGCAGGAATGCCTGACCCGGACCTCCTGATACGCACAGGAGGAGAAGAGCGCATCAGCAATTATCTGCTTTGGCAGATTGCCTACAGTGAGCTTTACTTCACTCCCATTCTATGGCCCGACTTCGGGAAGAAGGAATATGCCCTCGCTCTCATCGACTATCAGCAGAGGGAGAGAAGATTCGGAAAAACCTCTGAGCAGGTGTCTCAGTGACGACTTCCATCTCTAAAACTCCACAACTCCACAACCGCACAACTCAACAACTTAAATATGACATTGACAAGAACGCTAAGACGGATCATGCTTGCAGTCGCCGCAGTCGCCGCGACTCTGACCGCCACGGCACAGACACCTACAAACGATACGATTTACGCTCCTGATATCATCTACAGCCCAATTCCAAAGGTGTACGAAATAGCCGGCATCAAGGTGACGGGAGTCCCTGATGTGGAAGACTACGTAATAATTGGATATTCCGGTCTGTCGATAGGCGAGCGCATTGAAATTCCCGGCGAAGCTATCTCCACTGCCGTGAAGCGTTTCTATCGTCAGGGTCTCTACTCAAAGGTGGAAATCAACCTTGAAAAGGTGGTGGGAGACAAGGCTTGGCTCGAGATATCACTGAAGCAACAGCCTCGTATGGCTGAACTCCGCTTCACGGGTGTGAAAGGTGGCGAGAAGAAAGATCTTCTGGAGCGTCTCGGCGTGGAGAAGGGCCAGCAGCTTACCCCAAATATCGTGGCTCGTATTGTGCAAGTCGTCAAGCAGTTCTATTCTGACAAGGGCTTCAAGAATGTAATCGTGACTTCATCCCAGCAGCCCGACCTTTCTCAGGAAAACTATGATTTCCTGACCATCAATGTCGATCGCCAGAACAAGGTGAAGGTGCATAAGATCTATGTCAATGGCAACAATGTGCTCTCCGACCGCAAGTTTAAGAACGCTATGAAGAAGACAAACGAGAACCATGACATTCTCAACATCTTCAAGCAGAAGAAGTTTGTGGATACGGATTATGCCGACGATAAGATACGCATCATAGAGAAATATAACGAGCTTGGCTACCGTGATGCTGAGATTGTAAGCGACTCCATCGTGAAATATGATGATAAGGAAATCGACATCTATCTTACGGTGGATGAAGGTGACCGCTACTATATCAAGGATATCAATTGGGTGGGTAATACATTGTATTCTACCGACTTCCTTAATCAGGTGCTTGGTATGTATCCCGGTGATGTCTACAACCAGAAGCGTCTCTCCAAGCGTACGTCTGAAGACGATGACGCCGTGGCAAACTATTATCTCGACAATGGCTATCTATTCTTCCAGCTTGTGCCTATAGAGCAGCAGGTGACTGGCGATAGTATCTCCCTCATGATGCGTATCTATGAAGGACAGCCGGCTAAAATCAATAAGGTTGTGATCAACGGTAATGACCAGCTTTATGAAAAGGTGATACGTCGCGAATTGCGAGTAAAGCCCGGCGATTTGTTCTCAAAAAGTGCGCTCATGAACTCAGCACGTGAGATTGCAGCTTCCGGCCACTTCGATCCGGAGACAATGGGTGTGAATCCCATCACAAATGATGCTGATGGAACAGTAGATATCGTCTTCGATCTTGAGCAGAAGGCCAACGACAAGGTGCAGCTATCACTCGGTTGGGGCCAGACAGGTGTGACCGGCCAGGTGGCACTTTCGTTCTCAAACTTCTCAATAAAGAATCTTTTCAATCCGCAGAGCTACCGAGGCATAATACCGCGTGGTGACGGACAGACCTTCTCGATCTCGGCACAGACCAATGCCAAGTATTACCAGAGCTACAACATCAGTTTCTTTGATCCCTGGCTCGGAGGAAAGCGTCCGAATTCATTCTCTTTCTCGGTTGACTATAGCCGTTCTACGGGTGTCAACAGCCGATTCTACTCGAATCAGTATTTTAATTCGGGTCTGTATAGTAACTATTATCTTGGCAATAGTGGATATCAACAATACTATTACCAGAATGCGTATGACCCGAATAAAGTGCTTCAGCTTGCCGGCGTGACGGCTGCATATGGTACGCGTCTTACTTGGCCCGACGATTGGTTCCAGTTCCAGGTGTCACTTGCCTACCGTTGGTATTACCTTAAGAACTGGGATTATCTGCGATTCATGAATACCGGTTCTGCCAATTCTATAGTGCTTGGATTGACATTAAGCCGCAATACGACCGACCAGCCTATATATCCAAGTAGGGGTTCAAGCTTTATGCTCTCTCTTCAGATGACGCCCCCATGGACTTCGCTTCGCAAAGGCCATGACTGGCAGAAGCTGGCAGAGGAGGCAAATGCGCGCGATGTAAAAGCACAGGCTGAGCTTTACAAATGGATCGAATACTGGAAACTGAAGTTCCAAGCCAAGACATTCACCCCTCTCACCAATCCGGATGGCAACTGGCGACTTGTTATGATGACGAAGGCTGATTTCGCTCTCCTTGGCTCATACAACAAGTATGTCAAGTCTCCGTTTGAGACATTCTACTTCGGTGGCGACGGTATGACAGGTAGCTATACCTATGCGACTGAGACCGTTTCAATGCGAGGATACGAGAATGGTCAGTTCACTCCTTACTATTATGAAGCGTATGCATATTCGAAGTTTACGTTCGAGCTTCGTTTCCCATTCATGCTTCAGCCTAACACTACCATCTTTGCGCTTGCATTCGCTGAGGCAGGTAATGCCTGGACAGACATCAAGGCCTTTGCACCGTTCAACCTGAAGCGTTCGGCAGGTGTCGGAGTCCGACTATACCTCTCGATGCTTGGTTTCCTAGGTATCGACTGGGGCTACGGTTTCGACAAGGTATGGGGTAAACGCGGAGGCGGCAACCTGCACTTCGTGCTTGGACAGGAGTTCTAACGCGTTGTACGTTTTACGTTGTACGTTTTACGTTGTACGTTTTACGTTGTACGTTTTACGTTGTGCGTTGTACGAGATTTAAACTTTAAATGGGCTATTTTGTCTTTAAAGTAGTATGAACTTAAAAAATAGAAATAACATGAAGAAACTTATCATATCTTTGGCATTGGTGGTGACTGCCGTCTTGGGAGCCTATGCGCAGAAGTTTGCGCTTGTGGATATGGACTATATCCTCCGCAACGTACCCAGCTATGAGATGGCAAATGAGCAGCTGAATCAAGTGTCGCAGCGTTGGGAGCGCGAGGTGACCGAACTTTCAAAGGAAGCTGAGACCATGTATAAGAACTATCAGTCTGAGATGATCTTCCTGACTGACGACCAGAAGAAAAGCCGTGAAGAGGAACTCGTGGCTAAGGAAAAGGAAGTGACCGACCTCCGGTATAAATACTTTGGACCGGAAGGTGAGCTTTTCAAGAAGCGCCAGAGCCTTATGAAGCCGATTCAGGAAGATGTCTACAACGCAGTGAAGGCTGTGTGCGAGGAGAAGGGATATCAGGTCATTTTCGACCGTGCATCGTCGCAGAGCATTGTCTTTGCCTCCCCGAAGATTGATGTCAGCAACGAGGTGCTCGCAAAACTCGGATATTCGAAGTAATCATTGAAATATTAAACAATAACAAATAAACTAAACAAGAAAGAAATGATCAAGAAAGTACTTTTGGCAATCGCGCTTATCTGCCCGATGCTTCTGTCTGCCCAGACCCTCAAGATCGGACTCGTAGA
>JAIDTO010000064.1 GCA_029060625.1 Muribaculaceae bacterium
ATTACACCTTCGAGCCTTCCGGTATCAGACATGAGAATAGTCTGGTATTCACTCGCCCCACCATCGTGCTCGACGAATATCAAATGAACTTTTTCAGGAGATATCACTTTTTCGGCTACCCTTCGTCTGAGACGTGTTATAAAGTGATCGCTGTGTGTTTCCACAAACACATTCACGTTTTTTTTGAGACATAAATAGATGAAGAAGTCTGCCATGGAGGCCTGAATACTTGGATGCATATGTACCTCCGGATCCTCCACGATCATCAATGCGCCGGCTTTCGCTATGCAGCCTTGAGTGACAATAGGAAGAATCTGACTAAGGCCAAAACCCATGTGCATGAGATCTACCTTTACTCTTTCATTGGTGGTCACTACTACTCTATACAGCTTACCTGGCTCCTTGACGACGTCTATCTCGTGAGCCAAATGAAACCTATTGCATATCCATTCCTTCACAAGCGCAAAAGCGTCCTTGTCATCATGGCTGATGCGATCAAGAATAAACCTTGTATTTTCACCGTCAGGCAACACATAACGGCTTTCTATATCAGTCTGATAACTTCTTGCCAAAACAGGAGCAACTCTTATAGGAGCAATATATGTGACGTTTTCAAGAACACTTACAAGAGTCTCACGGGCTGCTTTCATTATGGGTAATTCAAGTGAATTTCCATCTTTCTTCATAAAGACGGGGAAGAAATTTACAAAGGAATAGCGGTCAGTCTCCAATCCATTCATTGCCTTTCCATCTTCCATCAAATCATACACTTTTTTGTTAGGACGCCATGAGATAGTCTTATTTATATTGCTTCCATCTGAAAGAGCAAGAGAAAGTTTGAATTCCGAAACAACGAATTTGCCATCACTCTTGACCTTGAATGATACAGATAGCAACATTCTGTCGATTCCCTCTACATTATCTTTTATATATTGCTCTACTGCCGTATTGTTTAGTTCTTTTTCATTAAGAACAATGGAGAATTTTATTGTGCCGCCTTTCTTGTTATGGATCAAATCCAATAACGAATTTGCATATACATATGGACCGTTTAGATTCAGAATTTCACTGGTAGATGAATTTAAAGTCTGTTTCAATAAAAGCAACGCCTGAATAACAGAGCTTTTGCCACTGCTGTTTACTCCTGCAAACACCGTCAGATCAGAAATATCCAATCCGGCGACATGCTCTATCGACTTGAAATTATCTATACTTAGAATCATTTCTACTGCATATTGATGGTTTCTGCAAAATTACAAAAAAAAGACTGTATTACAAAATCTAAGACCTTTTCTTTTTGCGGTCGTTGCAGATCTTTATGACAAAGATGATTATGGAGCAGACGGTGGCTATCGTATTGGTAATTACAATAGGAATGTTGCCAAGCAAGATGCCCTGGACCACGAAAAGCACCGAACCGAGTCCCAACATAAGGAACGTGGGCATGGCGATTCCGTCAGTATCTCGCGTGCGGATAGTGGCTATTGCCTGCGGGAGGTAGCCGAAGATCATGCAAAGTGCAGCGCCATAGCCTGCGATGTTTATTATCGTCTCCATAAACATATACTTAAGTGAGTCTATAATTAGAACGTTGGGGTTTTCCTATTGTTTTAGTAATTTCCCAATATTTTGGCATAGACTAAAGGTCGGTCAAAAATGTTTAATAGTAAAATAATATTGTTTACGATGACGACGACAAAAACGATGAAAAAATTTTTTGTGTGGTAATGATTTTCTGCTGTCAGTAGTCTTTTAAATAAAACGAACACATAATGCAGTATTCCACTACCGAGTTTGAGACTCTCTACATACAATGCTTTCCCCCGGCCATGAGGCTGGCGATTAGCCTTCTTCATGAAGAGGACGAGGCAAGGGATGTGGTACACGAAGTCTTTCTCAAGCTTTGGGAGTCAGATGTGAAGGTAGACAATCCGAGTGCATATATATTGCGGTCGGTCAGGAATACAAGCTTAAGCAGAATACGGAAGCTCGACGTGCGCGAGAAAGTCAAGCTGAAGCTTATGTTGGAGCCTCCACCCGATGACTTCGACTACGAGCAACGCAATGAAGAAGTAAAAAAGGCAGTTGGGCGTTTGCTCACACCCAGGGAGCAGCAGGTGGTGGAAAAAATCTATACCGAAGGCATGAGCTACAAGGATGCAGCCGCAAGCTTGGGAGTTTCGGTAGCAGCCATCAATAAAAATATAGTAGGAGCATTAAAGAAACTAAGGACTCACTTCAAAACAGGCAAATCATGACAGAAGAGCAAAAAGACATATTAATAGGAAAAATGATCGATTCTCCATCGTCTTTGACTGATGAGGAGCTGGACATGATTCTGACTGACGATGAACTGAAGGATATCTACAAAATCTCTTCAGACGTCATGGGCGCATGTATGCCTCAGCCGGAGATGGATGTAGAGCGGGAATGGAGACTGTTCCGTCACCGTATTCTGTCCAAACCATCGCCTACGAGATGGATTATGAGAGTAGCTGCCATATTTTTAGGAGTAATGCTGGCATCCGGAATCCTTGTGAAATTTACAGATTATCTTCTTACCGATGAAAATAAAACCATTGTAGCTTCCGATGCAGGGAAACGCGTGGATTTAAATGATCAGGTCAATGGTAATAATGAGATTGATCATCCGATGAAGGACGAAGAGCCAATATCTGAGATGCTGCCCATAAAAGCTGCTATCCCGGATGCGAGGCCCGCTAAAACAAAAAGAATTAGTTCGGCTGCTAAAAAGGTGGAAATTGAGGAGGAAGAAATCGATATCGATGAATATCTTCGTCTGCAACAGTCTGAAATAGATCAAGAAATAGCAGTGCTTAACGCTGAGATGTACCTGGACGAATGGGATGCTATGCGTGAATTCTTTGGATATATGAATGGTGAAAATATGGGTGAAGCGGAAACTAATACAATAATACTATAAAAATGAATGATATGAAGACAACGGTATTTAGATTAATATTCATACTGGCACTCTTCGCTCCGGCGACAGTTGCCTCTCAGACCAACATCAAGTCGGCTTTCGATGCCATTATAAAATGCCCGAAGGCGGAGATCACGGAAAGCCACAGCCTTCAAAAAGACAGGGAAACAAATCAGAAATCAGGTCAGGACGATATATATACGTTTATATTACCGGCAGATCGTTTTGACCTCGTTAAGAATGTTATGGCTGCATTTGATAAGGATATGGCATCGGCTTATGGGGTAAAAAAAGGTAAAAATACGGGGAATGAGATTAAGATAAAGCTTTATTCTTCTGAATCTACGCCTCAGATGATGTATTTGATATCAATTGATGATCCGGGTTGTGATTATATCTATCAACTATTTGCTCCTTCAAAATCGGAAGATCCGGATGGCACACATCGCTACGCATATGGTTTTAATTATAAGGAGGAAGACGGTAAGATCAAAGGCAAGATTGTGATAAATTATGCCACCACGGCAGAATATCGTGAGCAAGTGCAGCAGGAAGCGGAACGTGAAAAAAATCGTAGATGGTTGGTAGATATGGGGGAGATTAAAATTGGCACCTCTGAAAGTGTATCTCAAGACTCCTGGTTTGATATGTTGATGTCGTGTTTCCAAAGCATGCCTGAGGCCACATCCAAGACACGCATTGCTCTTGCCACAAAAGCTTTCAAGGTGATACGCGACACTTCGAAACATCCGGAAGTGACCACCGCCGACAAAGACGCTATCCGGGAGATCCTTAAAGTAATGGTTTCGGATAGTAAGTATTCAGAAAGTGTGCTTAATAAACTCCTGAACCAGTGTCTGGTAGAACTTAAATAATTTGTATTCATGAAACGTATTGCTTTTTTAATTTCATTGATTGTTTTATCGGTCTCCTCTATGTCTGCAAGGATCATACAAGGAGAAGTGCGATCAGATAGCGATTCCACAATTGTAGTTGGTGCCACTTGCCGCCTCATGTCAGGAACTCAGTTTATAGAGGGAGTCCAAACCGAAAATGATGGTAAATTTGAGCTTTCCACAAGTCTCAAAACAAAGTTGACCCTTGAAATATCCATGGTCGGATACAACCCTACAGAGATTCTCATTGAATCCGATAAGAATGTGGATGTAGGGACTGTCTATCTGTCGGAAGGAGTTATGCTTGATGAAGTGCAAGTCAATGCAAGCTCTATGATCGATGCCAAGGGACGTACAGTCATTTTCCCTGCCGGCTCTGATGTTAGGGCATCCTCCACGGCAATCAGCCTTTTTCAAAAGCTTCCACTTGCTGGCTTGGAGGCAAACCCGATCAACAGATCGTTGACTGTGGATGGAGGCACGCCTTTCATTCTCATAAACGGCGTTCCCTCAACAATGGAAGATTTCAACGCGTTGCA
>JAIDTO010000065.1 GCA_029060625.1 Muribaculaceae bacterium
TCGTTATATAATTATCAAAAATGAAGTTGTTTAGTATCTCAAGGCATTACCCTTGATTACTCCAAAACAAAGTGGATATGAAAAAATACAATATTGCAGTTGCCGGGACAGGCTACGTGGGTCTTTCACTTGCCACGCTTCTCGCTCAACACAATCATGTCACAGCGGTGGATGTGATTCCCGAAAAGGTGGATCTTATTAATAAAGGCATTTCCCCGATTCAAGATGAATATATAGAGAAATTCCTTGCAGAAAAGAATCTTGACCTTGTGGCTACTCTCGATGGGGCAGAGGCGTATAAGAATGCTGATTTCGTTGTAATTGCAGCTCCTACTAATTATGACCCAGTGACTAACTTTTTTGACACACATTGCATAGAGGATGTGATAGATCTTGTTCTTTCAGTCAATCCAAATGCAGTGATGGTCATAAAGTCGACAATCCCGGTTGGCTATTGCCGCTCTCTCTACCAGAAATATGCCAATGCCGGGGTTGAAAAGTTCAATCTGATGTTCTTTCCTGAATTCCTTCGCGAATCAAAGGCGCTTTACGACAACCTTTATCCCTCACGCATCATAGCCGGAGTGCCGAAGATAATCGAGAATCCTAAGTATGCTCATGAGAATGATGCGATCCTGAAGGTCACTGACATCAAGGCCATGGATGACGCCGCCCATACTTTTGTGGCGCTTTTGGAGCAAGGTGCGGTCAAGGAGGATATTCCGGTTCTCTATATGGGTATGAAGGAAGCTGAGGCTGTGAAGCTTTTCGCAAACACCTACCTTGCATTACGTGTCAGCTATTTCAACGAGCTTGATACTTATGCCGAAGTAAAGGGACTTGATTCAAAGGCAATAATCGAAGGAGTAGGACTTGATCCTCGAATCGGGGCACACTACAACAATCCATCGTTTGGCTATGGAGGCTACTGTCTGCCGAAAGATACCAAGCAGCTTCTTGCCAATTATGCAGAGGTGCCGCAAAATATGATGTCAGCTATCGTTGAGTCTAATCGCACCCGCAAGGATTTTATTGCTGATCAGGTATTAAAGATGGCCGGATGGTATGATTATACGTCGAACAACCACTATCCTCACACTTATGGCAAAAGGAAAGCTGACTATGTAGTGCCAAGCGCACCGATTGTAGGAGTCTATCGCCTGACAATGAAGTCTAACTCCGACAATTTCCGCCAGTCGAGCATCCAGGGTGTGATGAAGCGTATAAAGGCTAAGGGTGCGCAAGTGGTGATATATGAGCCGACACTTGAAGACGGCACCTCTTTTTTCGGAAGTACCGTCGTAAATGATATTGAAAAATTCAAAAGGATGTCGCAAGCTATCATCGCCAACCGCTATGATGCCGTGCTTGATGATGTGGCAGATAAAGTATATACCAGAGATATTTTCCGCCGCGACTGAGATTTAAGAGTAGAGGAAACGTTTGATGGAGCGTTTCGGGGTCTTCTCAAATTCATTAGGAATAAGCTGAATCTTCGAGATCTGTTCGTAAGGAGCCACCAACCGGTTGAGCTCCTTTCTTGTTTCTTCCATCTTGTCGCCCATGTCAGAGCTTGTCAGGTCAAATTTGTCAAGAGCCGGATAGTCAGGATAGACAAGTGCTACAAGTTTACCATCTCGCTCCACTACGAGCGACTCTGCAACGAAGGGCATATTGTTGAGCTTGGCTTCGATCTCTTCAGGATATATATTTTGGCCGCTTGCTGACAGGAGCATAGTCTTATTGCGTCCTCGCAAGAATAGGGTGCCATCTGAGCTTCGGGTGCCCATATCCCCTGTCTTAAGCCATCCCTTGTCGTCAAGCACAGCTTTGGTGGCTTCAGGGTTGCGGTAGTATCCTTTCATCACGTTTACTCCCTTTACGCATACTTCACCGGGGATATTCTCCGGGTCTTCACTCATGATGATTGATTCCATGGTCGGGAGTGTACGTCCGGCACTTCCGGGTATGAATTCCCGCCAAGGTGTATATGAGATCAATGGTCCACATTCGGTCATTCCATAGCCCACCGTAAACGGGAATTTTATCTTATGCAGGAAATCTTCTACCTCATGGTTAAGGGCAGCCCCACCGACGATTACTTCCTCAAATTCTCCACCGAATGCCTCAATCAATTTTTTGCGAATCTTCGAATATACAAGATTGTCGAGCAATGGCACAGCAAGAGTCCATCTGATAGGACCCTTCGATATCATGGGAAGAATTTGGGTTTTATATATCTTCTCCAGTATGAGAGGGACACATATAATCAGATTCGGTTTGACTTCTCCAAGAGCCTTTAGGAGTATTCGTGGTGATGGAGTCTTGTCAAGAATGGTGATATGGCTTCCTACGGCGAGTGGCGTAAGCATGTCGAATGCACAGGCATAGGCATGGGCTAAAGGAAGAAAGTTGAGTGCACGGCTTGTTCTATAGTGAAGTTTGCTGTGGATTCCAAAGCAAACATTGCCTGCCAAGTTCTCTCCCGTCAGCATGACACCTTTGGAAAATCCGGTGGTGCCTGAAGTATAGTTTATCTCTGCAAGTTCGGAATTGTCACGATCTATATATTTTACATCAGAGGGTCCAAAACCATCAGGATGCGCACGGTTAAAACGGCGTCTCGTCAGTCTGAAATGACGCTTGATTTCAGCTCCGTCGGCCTCATAAAGCACATCATGCCCCTTAAGTGAAAACACAGCCTTCACCTTGGTCAGGGAATCGGGATCCATTTGTTCCCAGATGGACTCCTGGACTATAAGCACAGAAGCTCCACTATGGGTCACGATATGACCTATATCTATAGGATTGAATTCAGAGAGTATGGGCACAACTACAGCCCCGTATGTGACCACTCCCATATAGATCTGCACCCAATCAGAACAATCTTTACCACAAAGAGCAATCTTATCTCCCGGCTTTATGCCTATGGCCTTGTAGAAAGTGTGGGCGAGCCCTATGTTGAACGCCAATTGCCCGTAGGTGATGGTATCGCCTTTTGTGTAGTCAGTCAAGGCTGGAAGATCCCAATTTTCGGCGAAGCTTTTCTCATAGATCTTAATGAAGTTGAGTATTTCCATAGATTTTGGTTTTTCAGGTAGGTAGATTTAGTTTTTTTATTATATAACACAGAAGACCGGCCTAATGATTAAGACCGGTCTTCTTTTTAATTTATGAGATAGCTTGTTTATTCAAAATTCTTTGCTATTTCGTCAGCTATGCGCTGCATCTCTGCAGGTTCAGGAGCGTCAATCTTGTGGCTGAAGTCCATGTCCCCTTCCGTAGTAAGGGGCACCAGGTGGATGTGGGCGTGTGGTACTTCAAGTCCTAGTACTGCCTGGCCAACCTTGCGGCATGGAATAGCAGCCTTAATGGCTTTTGCCACTCGCTTGGCAAATATTTGAAGCCCGGCAATGGTTTCGTCATCAAGATCAAATATATAATCAGTCTCCTGTTTTGGAATGACGAGAGTGTGGCCTTTACGCAGCGGATTGATGTCGAGGAATGCATGGTAGCGGTCGTCTTCAGCCACTTTGTATGAAGGGATTTCCCCTGCCACAATTTTTGAGAAAACAGTCATGCTTAGAGTTCTATTTTGATGATTTCGAAATCAAGTACGCCTACGGGAGCCTCTACCTTGACAGTCTCTCCAACTTTGTGACCCATCAATGCTTTTGCAATGGGGGTAGAAGAGGCAATCTTCTTCTCCGCAAGGTTAGCTTCGTTTTCAGTCACGATAGTGTATGTCATCTGCATACCGTTCTTGACATTCTTGATTGTTACTTTATTAAGCAGACCTACTTCATCAGTAGTGATCTTGCTGTCGTCGATGATGCGCGATGAAGCTATAAGCTCTTTTATCTTGGCAATCTTCATCTCAAGCATGCCCTGAGCTTCTTTGGCAGCATCGTATTCTGCATTTTCTGAGAGGTCGCCTTTGTCGCGAGCCTCAGCAATTGCATTCTTGATGGCCGGACGTTGCGCCTCGAGTTCGGCAAGCTCAGCCATCTTCTTGTCATATCCTTCTTTAGTGAGGTAAGTAGCCATATCTTTTTGCTTGTTCCGGATTGCTCCGGGATGAATAATAATTCTTGTTAATTGTATTTATAAGCGTTTTTCTTAGGGGTTAAAAAAGATGAGTCCCCTTTATCAGCTCTTTTTGAACTTCCAAAAGGACCCTCGTCAATTTGCTTGCAAAGTTAGCAAAAAAAAGTGATATATGCAAATTTACACAGATTCCTTTTATTAAAAAATGTTATTTGAAATAGCACTTTGCGTCCGATAAATGGCAACGGCATCCTCCATAGGAAGATGCCGCTGTCATGTGTGTATTTGATCTCCTTGACGTATGTCTGGAATTAAGTGTCGATGTTGGCGTAAGTGGCATGCTCTTCGATGAATTCGCGGCGTGGGGCCACTTCTTCGCCCATAAGCACAGCGAAAGTATGGTCGGCGCTTGCGGCATCTGTAAGAGTGACACGCTTCAGCATTCGGTTTTCAGGATCCATTGTGGTTTCCCACAACTGCTCAGGGTTCATCTCACCAAGACCTTTATAGCGCTGGATCTCAAGTCGGTTTCGGTCGCCACCACAATTTTTATCTACAAAAGTCTGCACTTGTTGGTCGGTCCATGCGTAGTCAAAGATTTTTTTCTTGCCTTTCACGGTGCATTTATATAGCGGGGGAGTGGCTATATAAAGGTAGCCATTGTCAATGATCGGACGGATGCGGCGGAAGAAGAATGTCATCAGCAAGGTTGCGATATGTGCACCATCGACATCGGCATCGGTCATGATGATAATCTTGTGGTAACGCAATTTTGATACATTGGGCTCCTTGGAGTCTTCCTCTGTGCCGATTGTCACACCAAGGGCCTTGAACATATTTACGATCTCCTCCGATTCAAACACCTTGTGCTCCATGGCTTTCTCCACGTTGAGGATTTTTCCTCTCAAAGGAAGAATTGCCTGGAAATTAGGATTGCGGCCTTGTTTTGCACTGCCTCCTGCGGAGTCACCCTCGACGAGGAAGATCTCACACTCTGCTGCGTCACGGCTCTTGCAGTCGGCAAGTTTTCCCGGCAGTCCTGCTCCACCAAGCGGAGTCTTGCGCTGCACTTTCATGCGCGCATTATAGGCGGCCTGACGAGCAGTGGCAGCGAGCACCACCTTATCGACAATGGCGCGTGCCTGCTTGGGATGCTCCTCCAGATAATTGCGCAGGGCTTCGCTTACGGCAGTCTGCACTACACCCATCACATCGTTGTTGCCGAGTTTTGTCTTTGTCTGGCCCTCAAACTGAGGCTCAGCAACTTTCACTGATACCACAGCAGTAAGGCCATCACGGAAGTCCTCCTTTGAGAGCTCTATCTTCTGCTTGTTGAGCTTGTCGAGAAGGTTGTTGTCGTCGGCATATTTCTTGAGGGTGGAGGTCAGGCCGCGACGGAAGCCGGTCAGGTGTGTGCCCCCCTCTATAGTGTTGATATTGTTGACGTAGGAATATATGTTCTCATTGAAGGAAGTGTTATAAGTCATCGCCACTTCCACCGGCACGCCATTGCGCTCAGTCTTGAGGTCGATGATGTCTTCAATGAGAGGTTCCTTGCCTTGATCAATATATCTGACGAATTCCTTCAATCCTTCATTGCTATGGAAGCGTTCGCTGCGAGGATTGCCTTTCTCATCGCGGAAGCGTTCGTCGATAAGGGTCAGCGTGATGCCTGCATTCAGATAAGCAAGGTCACGGAGGCGATTGGCAAGGGTCTCATAGTCATAGATGGTCTCTGTGAATATGCTTGCGTCAGGATGGAAGATGATTGTGGTGCCGGTATGGTCAGTCTCTCCAATCACCTGCAGGTCGCAAGTCGGTTTTCCGAAAGCATATTCCTGCATGTGTATCTTTCCATCACGGTGGATTTCAGCACGAAGATAGTCGGAGAGTGCATTGACGCAACTTACGCCCACACCATGAAGACCGCCGGACACTTTATAAGAGCCTTTGTCAAACTTTCCGCCTGCATGAAGCACAGTCAGCACAACCTCAAGGGCTGGCTTGTGCATCTTTTCATGCATGTCTACCGGGATGCCTCGGCCATTGTCGTCGACACGTATTGAGTTGTCTTCAAGTATAGTCACCTTAATGTCTGACGCATACCCGGCAAGGGCTTCGTCGATAGAGTTGTCCACCACTTCATATACGAGATGGTGAAGACCGCGACCGGAGATGTCTCCGATATACATCGCAGGGCGTTTCCTGACGGCCTCAAGGCCTTCGAGCACCTGGATGTTTTCTGCCGCATATTCGTGTTGTTGTATTTCTTCCTGTTCCATTTATGGATTTGAATTTTTCTATTTCTTTTCTTCAAGAGCCTTGACAATAGATGAGAAGATGGAGTCCACATCTCCAAGACCATTGATCTGCATATATGACCCTTTGTCTTGGTAGTGCTCTTTAAGAGGTTCCGTTTGATTGTGATAGACCTTCAGTCGATTGAGAATCGTGTCGATATTGTCGTCGGCACGTCCGGTTTCAGCACCTCGCTTAAGCATGCGGGCCACCAGCTCCTCTTCCGGCACCTCGAGGCCTATCACGCCAGTCAGGTCTGACCCGGTCTCTACAAGCAGTTTCTCCAGCTCCACAGCCTGCGGTATTGTACGCGGGAAACCATCGAAGATGACTCCCTTGCAATCTTTAGGGAGACCTTTAAGTTCTTGGCGCAGTATGTCGACCATAAGGTCGTCGGGAATGAGGTGGCCTTTGCTTATGTAGGAATCAGCTATCTTCCCGAGTTCTGTGCCTTCTTTTATTTGCTTGCGAAGCACCTCTCCTGTCGAGATATGGTGAAGACCATACTTGTCGATTATTTTTTCGCTTTGTGTGCCTTTCCCGCTTCCGGGGGCACCGAATAATACCAGATTCAACATTGGCGTTTTAGCTGTTAGAATTGTCTTAATGGGTATGATATTTCAGTCGGCTCAGTCTTCATTTATGACATATATGTCAGGTATATTGCGGGCCTTTCCGTCAAGGTCCAGACCATAGCCTATGATGAATTTTGGCGGAATTGTGAATGCAATGTAGTCGGGCACGAATCCTGTTTGGCTGCTTACAGGTTTGTAAAGCAGGGTTGCAAACTTCACTGATGCCGGGTTCTTCTTTTTCAGGTCTTCGATCATCCGGCAAGCCGTGAGGCCTGTGTCTACGATATCTTCGATAATGATTACGTCGCGGCCTTCAATGTCGTCGGTCAACCCGATGATTTGTTTCACGGATCCGGTGGAAGAAGTGCCTTCATACGATTTGTATCTTATGAAAGATATTTTGGCATCATTTAGGCCGGTGGCTCGGATTAGGTCTGATGCGAAAACGAAGGCTCCTGTGAGGACGCATAGGAAAATGGGTGCTTTCCCTGCGTAATCTTTGGCTATTTCTGCAGCCACTCGCTCCACTTGCAAGGCTATCTCCTCATGTGTGAGATAGGGGACAAATGTGAGCCCGTCTATGATAACTTGCTTCTCTTTTTGCATATGACAATAGTTTGTGCAAAGATACAAAAAAATATTGAGAATGCAAAATTAGTTTTCGGGTTTTCAGGTTTTCAAGTTAGTATTACCCAACTTTTCTGCGGGATTTATCAGAGCAATTCAAAATCCGTATCGATGGCTGTCACCTGGAATTCTGTGCGTCGATTGATCTGGTCGGCAGCCTCTTGGTCTTCTTCTGAAAGCTCCTCTATGAATTCGGGAGTCAGCACTGTGCCTTCCTCAAACTGCGGGAACTCCTTGTTAATGCGTTTTGTGACTGTCTTGGGGCGTGTCTTTCCGTAGCCCGACCATGTAAGGCGAGCTGAGTTGATCCCTTTACCCACAAGATAATCTACTACGCTCTTCGCCCTTCGCTCAGAGAGGTCGATATTGTATTCTTCGCTCCCTTTTCGGTCGGTGTGAGCGCTCATTTCAATCGACACATTGGGGTTGTCTTCAAGCATAACAGCAAGTTCATCAAGGGCCTCTTTAGATTCCGGACGTAGCGAGGCTTTGTCAAAATCATAGAAGATGTTTTCCACTACGCTTGGTTTTGATATGGATGCAAGTATGAAGTCGATTCCATATTCTGCATCTTCCTCTGCGGAGTCGCTTTCAAACTCCACTTTCTGGTTTAGATAGCCTTTTGCCCCCGCCATCATCACGTATTTCACTCCTCGTTGAAGATTGAATCGGAAACTGCCGTCGTCTCTTGCCACCTCCTTTTGATTGGATCCATCGTTGCCTACGATTCTTATTGTTGCGTTGGGCACGGGCTCATCATCTTTGTCTACTACCCACCCTGCAATGCTAATCTTTAAGTCTGGCAGGAGGAACGAGTAAATATGGTCGTATCCTCGGGCATCACCACGGTTGCTGCTGAAAAATCCGGATTCTCCCGGGCCGAACGTGATGCCGAAGTCATCGCCGGTGGAGTTTATGGGTTGTCCCATATTGTCAATGCTCCATCGGTCGCCCGTTGAGTTTAGCGTTGCTTTGAATATATCGAGTCCTCCGAAGCCTGAATGCCCATCGCTTGAAAAATAAAGTAGGGAGTCTGTGCGAAGGTATGGGAAAGATTCGTTCCCTTCCGTATTTATTTGAGGCCCAAGATTCTCTAATGAGCCGCCACGCTCCTGAAGATTTATGCGCCAGATATCGAGGCCTCCATAGCCGCCCGGCATATCTGATGTGAAGTAAAGGTATCTGCCGTCGGGTGAAACTGCCGGGTGCCCTACGGCTGTCACAGTATCATTAAGTATTTCAAATTTCTGGGGTGCGCTCCAGGATGCTTCGCTGCGGCGCGAAGTATGTATCTCAACGGATGTGCTTGAGTTCTCAGATCGTTTTGCTACTGTCAGGTACATGGTCTGTCCGTCAGGTGAGAAGGAAATGATCCCTTCATCTGCATCAGTGTTCAGTTCCCCTTCCACCGGACCGGGACGCAGCCATTCCCCTTTTTCGTTTTTCTTTGCCATCCATATATCACCCTTTTTCATTCCGGTTATTTCCGATTTGTTTTCGCCGGTTGCCTTTTCATTGGTGGTGGTATAATATAGAATGTCGTAGTTCTTGTCGAAATACATCGGCGCAAAGTCGGCTCTTCTGGAGTTGAAGAGCTTCGGCTGTTTCACCACATAACGGCTTTTGGGGGCATCTTTGGATGATATTGCGATGTTGCACCCGCGAATCCCGGAGCGTGCTACAGGGTCGTCGGGTTTCCATTCCAAATACTTTTCATACTCAGTGATGGCTTGTGGATATTTACCTGATGCCTGCAGCATTTGTCCCAATCTGAGATATATCATGGAGTCAGTCTGCCCGTATCTCAGAGCATTTTGATATGCAGCCACCGCATTTGCGGGTCGATTAAGACGCTGATAGCATGTGGCAAGTTTATAAGCCACTTCTCCGCGGAGTGGACGTTCCTCGGGTTTTGTGAGCCTGTTGTAGATCTTTCGGTACATATTAGAGGCATTGAAAAACTCCCCTCTGGCGAGAGTGTCGTCAGCATCAGAGAGTTTTACTGATTTGCATGAAGGCAATGCCACAATAAGCAGCACGAAATAAAGCGCAGTCAGGAATATATGTCTATTCTTAGCCATATAGATACAACGAAGGCTCCCTTGCGTTTATTGTTGGGGTCAGTTCAAGGAGTCGGAGAGTGTCTCAAGGCATTTACGCACTTCTTCGTCTGTCTTGAAAAGTTTCTCCTTGCATATCTTAAGAAGTTCCAAGGCTCTTGATGTGAGTGCTGCCAGCGAGTCGATATCGCAATCTTGGCTCTGCATTTTCGCGGTGATTGACTCCAATTCTGCTATTGCTTCAGAATACTTCATCTCGTTCTTTCCCATGTTTTGATCGTATTAATAGATTATTTAGTCTCAAAATTACTTATAAATCCTTTTATATGCAAACGTTTCGACCCTCTTTCTTTCTCATGTCGCCTTTTTTTCTTAAATTTGCACTATGAAAAAGATAGCAAGCTTCACAATCGACCATCTTACTCTTCTTCCGGGAGTATATCTTAGCCGCAAGGATACCACTCCCTCCGGCGATGTAATCTCAACATTCGACATCCGGATGACAGCCCCAAATCGGCAGCCGGCTCTTTCGATATCGGCACTCCATGCGATGGAGCATCTTGCCGCGACTTTCCTCCGCAATCATCCGGAGTGGGGTGAGAAAATTGTCTACTGGGGACCTATGGGATGCTGTACGGGCAATTATCTGTTGCTAAACGGTGATTATGAAAGCGTCGACATTCTTCCTCTGTTAAAGGAGACCTTTCGCTTTATAGCAGATTTTGAGGGGGAAGTGCCGGGTGCCAGTCCTAAAGACTGTGGCAATTATCTTCTCATGAATCTTCCAGAGGCGCGAATGGCAGCCCGTGATTATCTCTCTATCCTCGAGAATCCTCAATTGTTAAAGACTGAATATTAAATTAATATATATAATGGCTCATCTCTCACAGCGTGGCTACGAAATGCCAGCTTCCCCTATACGCCGACTTGCACCTCTTGCCAATGAGGCACTTTCCCGTGGCATAAAGGTCTATCGCTTAAATATCGGTCAGCCCGACCTTCCTACACCTCCTCAGGCTTTTGAGGCATTGAAAAACATAGATCGCGATGTGCTCGAATATAGCCCGTCTGATGGTCTCCCTTCTCTTAGGGCTAAGCTCAAGGAATATTATCATCGTTTTAACATCGATGTGGATGTCGACGATATAATAGTGACGTGTGGCGGTTCGGAGGCTGTGCTCTTTTCCTTTATGGCTTGTCTTGACCCCGGCGATGAAATAATTGTCCCGGAACCGGCATATGCCAATTATATGGCTTTTGCAATTTCCGCCGGAGCTAAGATAGTATCTATTCCGTCTTCAATCGACAAGGGCTTTGCCCTTCCTCCAATTGAGGAATTTGAGAAACTGATCACTCCTCGCACCAAGGGTATACTCATCTGCAATCCAAACAATCCTACAGGTTACCTTTACACGATTAAGGAGATGATGCAGATACGTGATCTCGTAAAGAAATATGATCTTTTCCTTTTCTCTGATGAGGTGTATCGTGAATTCTGTTACACGGGTGCTCCTTATGTGTCTGCATTTCATCTTCCCGGAATAGAGGAGAATGTGGTGCTGATCGATTCTGTATCCAAACGTTATAATGAGTGTGGTATTCGCATCGGGGCTCTCATTACCAAGAATAAGGAACTCCGTGCAAACGTCATGAAATTCTGTCAGGCGCGTCTCAGTCCTCCGCTCATCGGGCAGATTATTGCAGAGGCATCCGTCGATGCTGACAGGGACTATATGCTTGAGGTATACAACGAGTATGTCGCCCGGCGCAATTTCCTCGTGGATGGAATAAATAAGATTCCCGGTTGCTATTCTCCGATTCCAATGGGAGCTTTCTATACAGTGGCGAGTCTTCCTGTGGATGATGCCGACAAATTCTGCGAGTGGTGTCTTCGTGAATTCTCATATGATGGGGCAACCGTCTTTATGGCTCCTGCTTCAGGGTTCTATACTACCCCGGGCGCAGGACGTAATGAAGTGCGTCTTGCTTATGTGCTCAACCGTGAGGAACTTGGGAAAGCACTTGTAGTGCTTGAAAAAGCTCTTGAAGCCTACAATTCTCGCTTAGAGAATAAATCAGAATAGCAAAAAAAAAATTGATTGTCGTCACGACAACCAATCTTCTGTTAACCTTAAAATCTAATACCATGAAAAACTCGATGCAAAATTAGTGATTATTTCCGAATATATGTTTTATAACATAAAAAAATCTTCGGATTTAACATTATTTAACAGAAGATGAGAAAAAAAGACGTAAAAAGGGGCATGGGAATAGTTTTCTTATGCGCCGTAGTTTGTACGGTCGTGATTTTCACATTGGCATATCAACGAGAAAAAACGACGGAAAAGGAAGAGGCAAAGGTTGTCGCTGTCCCAATGTCTGACTGGTCGGATGCATTGACCAATGAGCTTTCTGACTATCCTGGCCTTGAAAAAATGGATAGTGAGATAGAGCGTTTCATTGGTAGATGGAATATAAAAGGATTGTCGTTGGCAGTTACGCGCAACGACTCACTGCTATATGCAAAAGGTTATGGTTGGGCTGACGTTGAGGCCGGAAAGAAAATGACACCTACCAATATCATGCGTATGGCATCAGCATCAAAACTTGTGACGGCCATTGCAGTGATGCGCCTTGTGGAAGATGGAAAGCTGAGGCTTGATTCCAAGGTGTTTGGTCCTGACGGAATACTCAATGACACGGCATACACAAATGCCATAAAGGACAGACGACTTTTCGATATAACAGTCGACCATCTTCTGCAGCATAAAGGTGGATTTGGCATGGGAGCCGGTGACCCAATGTTTAATACTAAGGACATCATTTCTGCCAAAAGACTTACTGCTCCCCCCACAAACGAAGAACTTACCAGTATAGTCCTCGGGAGAAAGATAGCGTTTACGCCGGGCCAAGGATTTCGCTATTCGAATTTCGGGTATATGCTTTTGTCTCTTGTGATAGAGCGGGTGACAGGAGAAAGCTATTGGGATTTCGTGACAGAGAACGTACTTCATCCAGCAGGATGCTATCGTTTCCGTCCCGCTACAAATTATTATGCTGATCGAAGCGAGGATGAAGTGCATTATTATGGTCCTGATACGGTAGCAGTGGAGGAGTATAACGGTAGCGGAAGAATGGTGGAGCGAGTTTATGGAGGCAGTAATGTCAACGGTCTTATGGGTGCAGGGGGGTGGTGTGCCTCAGCTTCCGATCTTGCCCGATTGGTTGCTGCTACCGATAAGTATCCTCACGTAAGCAATATCATCAGCAATGAATCAATAGATTCATTGACAGCTTATGCAAAAGAGGGGAGAGTATCGAGAGGTTGGAGTGAGATTGATGAACATGGCAAGTGGAGACGTACCGGTACTCTCTCATCTACTCATACATTGATAGAAAGATTTCCAAATGGAGAGTGCTGGGTTATGATCACGAATAGCGGTGTCTGGACCGGTCATAACTTTTCTCGTGACATGACACGCCTTATAAGCAATCTTCGCTCACGCTATTCGGATAGTTTTCCACATAGGGACTTATGGTAGAAAATATGTTGTAGAACATATGGAATGTAGCTCCTTGCTGCGAACTAATGAGTCTGTCAGGGAGTTATATAAATAAGGCGGAATTCCCCTCCTTAATTAAATCACAAAGTATATGGCTTATAAAATAGTAGAAATTGAAGGTATAGGAGATACCTATGCTGAAAAACTCCAGGCTGTCGGAATAAAGACAACAGAAGATCTTCTTAAAGCTTGTGCTACTCCGTCAGGACGCAAGAAAATTGCTGAAGAAACCGGTATCAGTGGCAAATTGATCCTCAAATGGACTAATCATGCCGATCTTTTCCGTATCAAGGGAGTTGCAGGGCAATTTGCAGAACTTCTTGAGGCAGCAGGAGTAGACACAGTAAAGGAATTCCGTCATCGTGTAGCTGCGAATCTTCAGCCAAAGATGGTTGAGGTGAATGATGCAAAAAATCTTTGTAACCGTGTCCCTTCAGTTAGTGAGCTCGAGAAAATGATTGAGCAGGCTAAAGAACTTGAGCCTATTATCACTTATTGATCAACTATATGTAAATAAGATTTCTATGTAGAGCAAACCATAGGCTTGCTCTACATAGCTGTTTATGATCTGACCTATGCACTTCCGACTTTATTTACTTTCCCTAATATCGCTTTCATCATTATTTTTCCCTTTTTCCTTGCCGGCTATGGTATGGTATGATGGGAATAATCCTGTGTCATTTTATTTTTCTGAAAATTGCGACCCTGTAGTGACTGTGGCTGCCGGTATGTTTGCGGCTGACATGGAGGCTGTAACCGGACAACTTGGTCGAAGAGTTGATAGAGACAATGCTATTATCCGCATTTATCAGCTTGATGCTTCTTCAGATTCAGAGATTAAGGACGCAAGGAAAGCCGGTATCAACATTAAGGCTCTGTCAAATCTTACGGATGGATTCGCCATAAGGGAAGCAGATGGAGTTATTCATATAGCTGGAGCAAACGGTAGGGGGGCAGCATATGGATTGCTTGAGATGAGCAGAAAAGCAGGTGTGTCTCCATGGATATGGTGGGGAGATGTGGTGCCTGCAGCGAAAGACAGTTTGACCATTGAAGATGGATTCACTGATATGCAGGGAGCTTCCGTCGAACGACGTGGAATTTTTATCAATGATGAAGACTGGTCGTTGCGCCCATGGAGCCATCTAAATTTCGAACCATCTGACAAGACTGAGATCGGCTCCTCTACATATAGGAAAATTTTCGAGCTTCTCTTGAGGTTGCGAGGTAATACCCTTTGGCCAGCTATGCATGAGGGGACTACGGCATTCTTCTTAGTGGAAGGGGCAAAACAGCAGGCTGACAGTTGTGGAATTATCATTGGCACTTCTCACTGCGAACCAATGCTACGAAACAATGTTGGAGAATGGGACACATCGAAGCGTGGAAGGTTCAATTATAAGACTAATAAAGATGAAGTGCATAGATACTGGAAAGAACGCCTTCAGCAAGTAAAAGACTCAAAAGGTGGGAATATTTTCACCATTGGGATGCGTGGTATACATGATAGCTCGATGGAAGGATATAAAACTGTAGAAGAGAAATTCGAAGGCCTTCAGCAAGTGATCGATGATCAACAGGTGTTGATTGCTGAGAACATCGGGGATCCATCTTTGCAGGATCAGGTGTTTGTCCCATATAAAGAGGTCCTTGAACTGTATGAGATGGGACTCAATGTCCCGGAGTATGTCACGCTTATGTGGTGTGACGATAATCATGGCTACTTGACACGTCTTAGCAATGAGAAGGAACAGCAACGAAGTGGAGGGGGAGGAGTATATTATCATCTTAGCTATTGGGGGCAGCCACACGATTATTTGTGGCTCACTACCACGCAACCAGGTTTGATCTTTCACCAGATGCGTCAGGCCTACGACAATAATGTAAGGAAACTTTGGATAGCAAATGTCCATGATCCAAAAGTTGCAGGTTACGATCTCGAACTCTTCCTTGATCTTGCTTGGGATATCAACAGTATAGATGCATCGTCGTTGCGCAGCCATTATAAAGCTTGGCTTACACGTCAATTTGGAGAGAAGGCTGCCGAGTTGATTTTCCCGGTGATGCATGATTTCTATCGGCTGTGTGGAGAACGCCGGCCGGAATTTATGGGATGGTCGCAAGTGGAAAAGGATCGTAATTTATATGAGAGGCGATTGTCTCCGGTTCGCTCTACAGAGTTCAATCCAAACGAATTTGGAGACGAGCTCAACCGATATGTTGAGGAATTTGATAAGGCATCATATGTGGTGGATTACGCCACAAAATTTGTGGATCCATCTTTATACGATGCTTACTATGCTGCAGTGATATATCCTGTGTGTGTGTCTGCAGCGCATGCGAGGTCAATCCTTAAGGCGCAGGAGGCACGGACACTCGCATCCGGACGTAATGCGACAGTTGACCGGGCAGCTCTTGAAGAGCGCATAAGAGATGCATGTGCTCAAAGTCAGAGGGCATATCAGCAAGTCAGAAAGCTGACTGAATATTATAATAATGTTGTCTCTGATGGCAAATGGAAATGGAGCATGGATATGCGTCCACGTGATCTTCCGGTATTCTTCGCTCCTTCTCTCCCTCTTGTACTCACAGAGCAGGAGATGTTGAGGTATCCGACTCCTGATGTTCGGAATCCTAATCCTCCCTTGCCTGGAAATACAGTGGTTGCTAATGCTGATTCATATAGCCTTGTAAGAGGGAAAGCTACCCCAATAGGAATGCTCGGGCATAGTATGAATGCCGTTTCTCTTGGGAAGGGAAGTTCTCTTACTTATGACTTTGAAATAGCGGAAGAAAGCGACGGGGTGATTAGGGTTGCATTGATTCCAACCCATGCTATTGACGGTGAGGATGTAAGGTTTAGTATTAGTATTGATGGTTCTAATCCGGTCATCTTTAGTCTGAAGGAGCCTTTTAGGTCAGAGCAATGGAAGGAAAACGTAATGCGTGGCCAAACTATACGCACGGTTGCTGTGTCGCTTAAAGCCGGAAAGCATAATCTTGAGATAAAGGCTTTGGATGAAAATATCGTTGTCGATCAGTGGATGTGGGATCCGGATCCAAATCGTAAGTTTTATCTGTTTCCTATCAGTAGCTGATAGATTATTTAAGCTTGAGCATCCTGCCAATGGGAAGTGGCGCTGATTCACTCAGCATATTGAGTTGACATAGTCGCATTACAGACATGCCAGCCTGGCGAGCCACACTTTCAAGTGTGTCTCCGTAGCGAACGACATAGGTGTCTTCTCTTTTCAGGGATTTTTGCTGGTGGGAATAACTCGGACCTTTAGGTGTCGTTGTTATGGAAGATGCTTGTCTTTCATAATCATAGAGATATCTTCCATTGCCATAAAAATCAAATAATATAGTGGGATCAACTGCTACTCCACCTACTCTTGCTTCAAAATGAAGGTGAGGGCCGGTGCTGTTACCTGTATTTCCACCTATTGCCAATGGTTGGCCAGCATATATAAATTGTCCTTGGCTTACAAGGGCATACTGAAGGTGTCCGTATATCGTCTCCATGCCGTCAGGATGCGACATCACCACGTAGTGTCCATATCCATTTGGATCAAAGGAGATACGCTCTATCGTACCGCTTAGGGCAGCTCTTACTGTGTCTCCTACGTTAAGGCTAAGATCGACACCATGATGCACTCTTTGGAATTGTGGTCTCCAACCGAATTTCGATGTTATAATTCCAGTGACCGGTCGAAAGAAATCTGCCCTTCCAAGAGTGGGTCTTAAATATTCGTTATAGAGATATTCATCATACTCTCCATCATCTCGTCGCCTTTCTTGAAGAATCTGTCTGTTCATTGACTTTAAGATGCCATCAAGCATATCTACACTTAAATCCAAATTCTTTTGTTTGGGGACATATCTATTCTTTAAAGAAAATTTTGATGTCATGGCATCGTGAGATGCAGAGGGCTTTTCTGCGGATGCTGTGACAGCCGCCACAAGTTCCGACAATTCGTCAGCTCTTGTGGCGGAAGTACTTGCGATAATAATCGCGAGAGTAAGGAGTATGGTCTTTATTTTATTCAAATTATTTTGTCTCCTCTTCGTTTTTCTTTCTCTTCATCTCCTCTACCAGTGGTTTGCCATAGAGAATCCATGCCGAACAAGCTACAAATGCTAAGAATACAAATCCTACAAGAATCAAGGGTTTACGTGGTGATGTAGGTTTTATGGGAACTGTAGCAGGTGTCACAGTGGCATAGACAGGAGTATTCTCTTGAACCTTTGCCTTAGCTACTTGCACCTGTTGGGCAGTCTGGTTGTAGAGGTTGAATGCCAAAGTTGCTTCATTCTGAAGTCGTTCGCGAGTTGTCTGTGCTGAATGTAATATCACCCCATTATTACGGTCAAGGTAATCAGCATATTTTTGCTGTGCCTTATAGTAGTTGTCTTTAGCCTCAGTATTTAGGAGTTCAGCATAGACGAGGTCCTGGCGAGCTTTGTTCGTACGATAGTCAGTGATGTATTCTTGCAGACGATTGACTACAGTATCGGCAAGTGTAGCAGAGATAAGGGGATCTTGCATCATCACAGATATCGTGATTACAGAAGTCTTGGTGTCGACTGAAGCTGTGATTCGCGTTTGGAGCGCCTTTACGACTGCATCCTCGGGTTTGGTCAGTTGGAATGTATCCGTGGGTTTATTGGGGTCACCCTCTTCTTCATCACTGCTTGTCAGTAAGCCAATGAGTTTGAATGGGAGGCGTATGATAACTGACCACCATGGTGACTTTAGGTCTTCTTCCACATATTCCCTTACCGTGATCTTTTTCTCTCCGTCAATGTCTTCTACGGGGACATTAAAAAGCCCTACGAGGAATGGAACAGAACTTACAACATCTGGATAAAGCGTTGGATTTACAGCGTCATTACCTCCTTGAGCAGCTCCTCCGATGCCGACCATAGCGGCCATAGCCCCGAGACTTCCACTTGCTTTCTGTGCATTACCAAGCTCCGGTGCTAATTTCACATCGGTTGTGTATTCACGTGGAATGCTGAAAGCAACTATAAGTCCCACTATGGCCCCAATAAAGCACCATAAGGCTATTTTCTTTTTCTGTCGCCATAGTTTTAAGGCGAGTTCCAGAAGATCGATCTCTTGTTCGTCATCTTGAGAGCCTGCATCCGATGCAACGGGCTCAGTGGTGCGGAGTTCTATCTCGTCTCCCTTTATGTCTTTATCTGTGGAGTTCATACTTATATCCTAATCAAATTATTTTCTGAAGATAGCTGCCACTGCAGCTGTCATAGATGCTATTGAACCTAATGTGGTAGCTATAGAAAGCACCTTTGTCCAGTCAAAGCCTGGTGATTCAGGTTTAGTCGGCACAATAATCTGGCATCCCGGCTCTATTGCTACGTTACCACTTGCCCTTGATATTGAACCGTTCATATAGACGATATAAGTCTTGTTCTTTTTGGCGCGGTCGCCATAGCCGCCGGCTTGTTCGATGTAGTATTTGAGTTTTTTCCCGGGAACATATACTACTGTGTTAGGAAAGAGTACATCGCCGGTAATAGATACTGTGCTCTGCTGCTCCGGGATAAAAATCTGGTCACCCGGCTGAAGAATGAAGTCCTCAGTCGACCCCGGCGATTGAATAGCTGTCTGAAGGTCAATGCCGACATAGAACTGGTTGGAGGTTGCAGATGGGTCGATGATAATGCTGTCTTCCGATTGATTGTGGGAGCTTGCAAGACGCATTGTCTCATTTCGAATCTCTCGTTGGTCGGCTGTACGCAGACGTCTGAGGTAGGCTCCCTTCACATATGCACTTTCGAGTACTCCTCCAGCACGGCGTACGAGGTCTGATACTCTTTCGTTACGCGCCTCAATTACGTAGTTGCCCGGGTATAGCACTTCTCCATTGAGTGTGACAGTCTGCTGTGCGCTATAAGCAGGACTTTTTCTTACCTGAACAAGGTCATAAGGTTTAAGCATGAATTCAGCAGCTTTGCTCACGTCAAGACCTTCCTCTATATCAACAGTGAAGGTTTCAGCAAGCTGGTTGGTTGCGTCTGTTGCATTCTGGTCGATGATGCGTCGTGAGATTTCCACGCGCGCTGTAGATGCACCTTCGCGAAGACCTCCTGCTTGAAGAATAAGATCTTTTAGTGTAGTGCCCTCTGCGTATGGATAAGTACCCGGGGAGAATACAAAACCTTGGATAGTGAATCCGCCTCGTTCTGTGATAGAATTGATATTGATGATATTGATTATATCGTTTTTGCGAAGTTCGATATCCGCCTCAGTTCCGTCCATTATATTTCCAAGGTTGATGGATAATACTTCAAGTGAACGGTCCGGTTTTTCGCGATACATAAGTGCACGTCCCAGATACGCGTCGTCGGTGAGTCCTTCGGCTGTCTGGATCAATTGGCGAAGTGTCTTGACATTATCATTTATGGCATATGTGCCGGGACGATAGACTGATCCTCCGATTTCCACTTTATTAGTAAATTCATCGGTGACAACTCCAATTGAAACTACATCGCCATCTTTAAGATAATATGAAGTGTAATCAGCACGGTCAACGGTATTAAGTTCCTTATCCAGACCATTGAGACGAAGCACGCGGACTACATCACTGTATGCATCTCCGGTGAATCCACCTGCGTATTCTATCAATTTTGATATGGGCTCGTTATTCTTTAGCTCATAAAACATAGGACGCTTTACGTTGCCTTCTACGTGTACAAGCTCGTTGTATGGAGGCACAATAATCACGTCTCCTTCTTGAAGACGAACATTTCCTACGTCCTTGCCCTTGAATAGGAAGTCATACACGTCTATGGATGATAATTTCTTTCCATTTCGGAATATCTCAATATTTCGAACTGAGCCTATGTCATTGACGCCACCTGCATTATAAAGGGCATGGAAGGCATTTGAGAAGGGTGATATCCTAAATGTGCCAGGCCTTCTCACTTCTCCTAATACATCTATCTGGATTGAACGTATCTGTCCTAAAGTCAAATTGATGTCCGTATCGCTTCCTACTCCGGAATATTTTTTTGCAAATATATTCTTGAGCTGTTTGTTAGCTTCGTCAACAGTAAGTCCGTTAAGATACACCGGACCGAGCTGTGAGATCATAATGCGTCCATCAGGTGATATCTGCTGTCGAATATTGTCTTCGCTGACACCCCAGATGTCGATGATCACTTCATCACCAGGACCAAGTCGATAATTCTTTGGTGTAGCCATATTTGAATTTGGCTCGAAAGTCAGTGCACGGGAATTGAAGATGTCATGGCCGTATATTGATTTTCGGGCAGTCGTGCTTTCATCCACATCTTCTACAGCGTGGTTGTCTGCTTCGCTTTCTGCCACTTCTTCTCGAAGCCTGTTGCGTAGTGCTCCCCCTGTGGTAGCATTGACTTGAGTGTTTTGTTCCTCCGCATATTGGGCACGGATTCTACGGATTTGGTCAGCTGAAACGCCTTGTGCCAGTAGCTCTTTGGCAATCTGATTTTGTGACTTGCCAGTAGCAGCCTCAGTCTTGATGTAAGTTATCACTTGCTCGTCGGTCAGGGCCATCGCCGGTAGGGCGCAGAGCAGCATCAACGGTACTAAAAAACGGGTTACCTTCATATCCTTGTAAAAAGTTGTTTTCGTTGAAAGCGATAAAACGCTATAATTTTTGCAAAATTAATAAAATTTATCGTTATAGCCAATATTTAAGGATTCTTTTTTTACGAAGTTTAAACAACTTCTTAATAAACTTTTTGAGACAATGGCGTTAGATGTATGAAAAAGTTCTCTATGTTGAAAAACTTGGCATAGAAAGAAAAAGGTCCAATAGCTTAAAAGCTATTGGACCTTTGCGGTGAGGACGAGATTCGAACTCGTGGTAGGATTGCTCCTACGTCAGTTTAGCAAACTGGTGGTTTCAGCCACTCACCCACCTCACCATAAGAGGTTTCCTCTCATTTGCGGTGCAAAGTTAATAAGAAAATTTGAATCTGCCAAATTTTTTGCAATTTTTTTTGAAAAAGACATCGCATTGGCTCTGTCTGGCATTCCAATGGGATGTTTTAGATTGGAATCCTGAGTCCTTCTTTGCCGAGGATTACATTTGGGAATATGCTTCGGGCTTCTTCCAAAAAAAGTGAGTCGTCTTTGTAGCGGGAAGAGTAGTGCCCGGTAACCAGTCGTCGTGCTCCTGCATCCTTTGCAATTCGAGCAGCCTCGGCTGCGGTGGAATGCCCTCGTTCTTTTGCCTTGTCACTGTCTGGCGTGAGGTATGTGGTCTCATGGAAGAGCAAATCTACTCCTCTTATCTTAGAAGCCAAGTCAGGGATATAAGATGTATCGCTGATGTGGGCGTAGCTTCGTGGGGGATTCGGGTCTTTAGTAAGAATTGAATTTGCGATGACGGAGCCGTCGGGCTTTATGAAGTCTTCTCCTGCCTTGATGCGGTTGAAAGCCCATATCGGCACACCGTGGAAGTCGCACATGGCCCTGTCTATATGGCGTAGGCCTGGCTTTTCCTCAAATACGTATCCCACTGCCGGAATCTTATGGCGTAGAGGAACCGTCCTCACTCGCAATGAATCATTTTCAAACACTATGGCTTCTTCCGGACGAATGACGTTGATCTTGACATCTATCGGAAGTCCTCGGTTGAAATAGTCAAACATTGTAGACAGAATTTTTTTCCCATCCTCAAAAGTATGGATGGTTATGTCGCCCTCAAGCCCGGAAAGTGCCATGGTGCCGATAAGTCCCGGCAGCCCGAATACATGGTCGCCATGAAGGTGAGTCAGGAAGATGTGGTTGAGTCGCGGAAGCTTAAGCCTCTGTCGTTGCAGTTCCTTTTGTGCTCCTTCGCCGCAGTCGATCATAAACAGATTTTCCCTGAAGTTGACCACGGTGCATGATGGATTGTGCACCGGCGATGGCTTGGCGCTTCCGCATCCTAATATGTTTATTTCAAATTTCACAACTTCTCAGTTCAAATTCACAAATCAAAATTTATTTCCTGAGCATCTGCTCGTAGTCTTTGGCAAGTCCTCCGGTTCCTGTTTCCTTGTAGAGTGAAGGGATGTCGTGTCCGGTCTCTTTCATCACTGTCACAAGCTTGTCGAAAGAAACGCGGTGGCTTCCATCGGTGAATGAAGCATAGACGTTGGCATCCAGGGCGCGGGCAGCTGCATAGGCATTGCGTTCGATGCAGGGAATCTGCACGAGCCCGCAAACAGGGTCGCATGTCATGCCAAGGTGGTGTTCCAGTCCCATTTCTGCAGCATATTCTATCTGTGCAGGGCTCCCTCCAAAGAGTTGGGTGGCAGCGGCGGCAGCCATGGCGCAAGCCACGCCTACCTCGCCTTGGCAACCAACGTCAGCACCGGATATAGAAGCGTTGTGCTTCACTACATTGCCGAAAAGTCCTGCGGTAGCCAAAGCATGCACCATTTGTGCATCGGCAAAATGGCGGCTTTCCCATAGATGATAGAGCACTCCCGGGATGACTCCGCTTGATCCGCAGGTGGGAGCCGTGACTATCTCTCCGCCTGAGGCATTTTCTTCGCTTACGGCAAGGGCATAGGCGAATACTCGGCCTCTGCTCTTGAGATTGTCTTTGTATCCTCCGGCTTTCACAAAGTATGCGCATGCCTTTCGTTGAAGATTGAGTGGGCCGGGGAGCCTGCCTTCGCGATTAAGTCCGCGTTCCACTGCATCTTTCATGACCTTCCATACTTCCAAAAGATAGTCCCATATCTCCGGACCCTCGCATTGCTCCACGTATTCCCAATATGTATGGCCCGTACGTTCGCAATATGCCATGATGTCGCTGATGGTATTGAGAGGGTATATTTCCCCTGATTCTGTGTGAGGCTTGCCTGGCTCTTCGAGAGCTCCGCCGCCGACGCTGAATACTGTCCATTCCCCTGTCTGGTTGCCATCGGCGTCAAGACAGCGAAATTTCATGCCGTTCGGGTGGAAATCGAGGAAAGTGTCAGGACGCCATATGATTTCTGTCTCCTTCCCTGATTTTGAGAGTTCATCAAGAATAGCCACGTCAGTCATATGTCCTTTCCCGGTGGCGGCGAGGCTTCCATATAGAGTCACTTCGAAGTGGTCTGCTTCCGGATGCTGGTCGCGAAATGTCTGGGCTGCTTTGCGTGGCCCCATCGTATGTGAAGAGGATGGCCCGGTTCCTATCCTGAATAATTCGCGTAAGGATTTCATGTGAAGGTGTCTAAGGATGGTTTATAAATGATAGGTAAGTTGAGGAGAGGAGTATTCGTAATGAAAAAAGGCTCGGAGATAAATCAACGAGCCTTTGTAGTGGCGGAGAGAGAGGGATTCGAACCCCCGGAGGTGTTACCCTCAACGGTTTTCAAGACCGCCGCAATCGACCACTCTGCCATCTCTCCGAAAATATGTCTGCTTCTTGGAAGCTCCTGCGGAGTGACCGAGATTCGAACTCGGGATACGCTTTTGGCGTATACACGCTTTCCAGGCGTGCCTCTTCAGCCACTCGAGCATCACTCCAAAAAGAAGTTGCAGTCGCTAAACCTGCGTTTGCGACTGCAAAATTAGTAATAATTTTTGGTTCCTCCAAATTTTTACCGAATTTTTTTCTAAATTTTTTTTTAGAACCCGGGTTTCAGTATGGAGCAGCCTCTGAATGATACATTGCGGCCGTCGAGCTTATAGTTGATAGATACTTCTGTAAGGTCAGGAGATGTCAGGTAAAGTGAGAAGTCAGTAGCAGCAAAACCTACCGAGTCTACCATAGCTGCCTGATTATCTTTTTTGCCAAGGATTGTGGTCAATGGGGCTGGAGACTGAAGATAGAAGTCCTCATGTGTGAATACTACCGGAATATCAGCAAAACGTATCACCTTAGGGAATGATTTGTCTTGATCGGCTGAGAGCTCAGCATTATACACATATACCTTGGCAGTTTTCTTTTCGAAGTCGATGTCTGCTACATAGTCTGAGCCCTTGGTGGTGTGCGATTCTCCTGCGGTTGAAGATATAGTCTGTCCTCTGAACATGACTGTGGGCCAGAAAGTTTGCACGCTGTAGCGGTCGTTGAGCGTATAGCTCAGGTCAAGACGTTGTACGATTGGGACATTGTAGACAGGGTTTAGGAGGTTGCTCATGGCAGCATAGCCGAATACGAAAGTTCCCTTTAAGTCACTGACGTTGCTTCCGGCACTCCCATATCTGGAGAAATATACATTGTAGACATCGCCGATGCCATCCACTTTAAATGATGTGGTGCGTAAGCCCATTGTGTCTGTCTCGAATGAATGCTTCTGGTTGTTGATGATGATGTCGTTGGCCTTGACATCTACTACCTGTCTTGAAATATTGTTTTTGACCTCATATGTGACATCAGAAGTTTGTGCCATCTGTGATGGATCTTGTTTGTCTATGATCAAATTGTATTCGCGGTAGTTGATGGTCTGATACGAGTCTTTGGTCTCTGTATTGCAGGAGGCAAGGACAAGTATCATTGCTGCAAACGGTAAGATTACTTTCTTCATTATGTTATGTTATTAAGAGTTAGCGTTTAATGTTAATATTTATGATTCTTTAAGTGTTTAAGATTTAAGACAAAAGTCTTTCCCATTATATTCTCACCATATGAGGCTGCAAAATTAATAAAAAAACTTGTAGGGCAATCATAAAAAAAGAAAATAAGAGTAGATTTATTCATAAAAAATCTAAATTGATTCAGATGATCGGCTTTTGTGCTACGACATTGTTGACGTATTTCTACTCAAGGTTATGGATTTTGATTGAAAAACGGCTGATTTTTGAAAAATATTTCATATCTTTGCACATCAAACAACTTCTATTTTTAATCAGTCATGAAAAAAACTTTAGTAACGGCTTTCGTCGCGATTGCGGCATCGACGGCACTTGCTGACGCTCCGTTGTGGTTAAGAGACGTTGCCATATCTCCCGATGGGCAAACTATTGCTTTTACTTATAAGGGTGATGTGTATTCTGTGCCTGCAGCCGGAGGAGCAGCGCGTCAACTTACATCTAACGATGCATTTGACTCCAAACCCGTATGGACACCCGATGGAAAAAGAATCGCTTTCCGCAGCGACCGCGAGGGTAGTGATGATATTTTCATTATGAATGCGAATGGCGGGAGCGTGAAGCGCCTCACTACTTCCAGTATAGCTGAAATGCCTCTTGCTTTCCTTAATGATTCTATCCTTCTGTTTTCTGCCAATGAGATGCCGGCTCGGAATTCAGCCCAGGCCCCGATCTTGCCTCAGACATATTCATTGAATGTGAACAGGCCTGGAACTCGTTCGTCGATGTTCCTCTCGATGCCGATGCTGTTTTCTTCAGCCGGACGAGATGGTAAGATAATATTTACAGACAAGAAGGGCTATGAGGATCCTTTCCGTAAACATGAGCGTAGCTCCGGCACAAACGATATCTGGCTATACGACAATGGCAACTTCCGACAGTTGACTTCGTTCAACGGCCACGACCGCAATGCAGTCTGGGCACCAAAGGCTGATTCTTTCTTTTTCCTCTCTGAAGAAGATGGAACACTAAATGTATATGCAGCCGACCTTACCGGCAATAAAAGAAAGCTCACCTCTTTTGAAAAGCATCCTGTCAGAAATCTTTCAGTTTCCGATGGCGGTCTGATGGCATTCAGTTGGGATGGTGAACTCTATACACTTACAGATGGTGGTCAGCCACAGAAAGTGCAGGTTGATATCGTCGCGGATGATTATGATGCCGACCTGGTGAAGCGTTACGTATCCGGTGGTGCTTCCTCTTTCTTTCCTGCGCCAAAAGGCAACGAGTTGGCCATAGTGATCAGAGGAGACGTCTATGTTACTGATGCCAAATACAAGACCACAAAGAGGATTACCGACACTCCTGATCAGGAGCGCACTGTGAGTATCTCGCCCGATGGCAAGACAATGGTCTATGACAGTGATCGCGATGGATATTGGCAGCTGTTCACCGCCAAGATAAAGAATCCTAAGGAGGAGCAGTTTGCTTATGCCACTGAAATCGTAGAGGAACCTCTCTACAAGTGCGAGACGAGTGCCATGCAGCCTGTCATCAGCCCTGATGGAAAGAAAGTGGCGTTTCTCGAAAACAGGTCGACTCTTAAGGTCATAGATCTTGACACTAAGAAGGTTACTACAGCACTTGACGGCAAATACAACTATTCTTATTCCGACGGCGACCAGCAGTTTGCATGGAGTCCCGACAGCCAATGGCTTATCATGAACTATATTGGAGTAGGTGGCTGGAACAATACTGACATTGCCCTTATAAAGGCCGATGGAAGTGAGGTGATAGACCTTACGGAGAGTGGTTTCAGCGATGGCAATCCAAAATGGGTGCTCGGCGGCAAGGGCATTACATATGAATCGGCCAAATATGGCATGAAGAACACCGGAAGCTGGGGCAACCAGAGTGATATCATCCTCATGGTGCTTGATGGAGAAGCTTGGGATGACTTCAATATGACTGAGGAAGAAGCTGACCTGAAGGATAAAAACAGCCAAGATAAGGAAGATGGTGAGGAAAAAGACAAAAATGATAAAAAAGGTAAGAAAGGAAAGAAAGATAAAAAGGATGTGAAGAAGGAGGATGCTCCGAAATTTACACCTGACCTTGCCAACCGAAGATACCGCACAAAACGTCTGACCGGCAATTCTGCCCTTATCGGTGATTATTTCCTGACTCCTAAGGGCGACAAACTCTACTATACGGCATCCAGCACCGAAGGAAAACGTAATCTTTATTGTCGCGACCTCAAGAAGGGAGATGTGTCAGTGATATCCTCTGGAATCTATAGCCTTGAGCCGGATGCAAAAGGGGAGAACCTTTTCCTTTGGGGCAATAGCGGCATTAAAAAGATGAATCTTGCCAACGACAAGATTGATGATGTGGAGTATGAAGCTCTCTACGACCGCAGCCCTTCAAAGGAACGCGAATACATATACGACCATATGCTCCGCCAGGTCAACGACAAATTCTATGATGAGAACCTTCACGGCGTTGACTGGGCTTATTATGGCGACCACTACCGTAAGTTCCTTCCATACATCTCAAACAATCGTGATTTTGCCGAGATGCTTAGTGAGATTCTTGGAGAGCTGAATGCATCGCACACCGGCGGCCGTGCTTATGGTGACGGTGCACCGCTTTCTACAGCCTCTCTTGGTGCTTATTTTGATGAGGAATATGACGGTGCGGGACTTAAGATAGCTGAGATAATCGCACGCGGACCTCTTTCTACAAAAGCAGCAGGCATGAACGTGGGTGATGTCATTCTTGCTATTGATGGCCAGTCGATTGCTCCACACCAGGACATCAACGCTATGCTCGACGGCAAAGCCGGCAAGAAAGTGCGTCTGTCGGTGAAGGGAACAGATGGCAAGACGAAAGACGTGACAGTTCGCCCTGTGTCGATGGGGGCTCTATCTAATCTTAGCTACGACCGTTGGGTTGAGCACAATGAAAAAGTGGTCGACAGCATATCAAACGGTAAGATTGGCTACATACATGTGCAGGGTATGAACACCGCAAGCTATCAAAACGCCTACGATCGTCTGCTTGGTAAGTATAGAAATTGTGATGCCGTTGTGGTGGATACTCGTTATAATGGTGGCGGTTGGCTGCACAATGACCTTGCAATCCTTCTGAACGGAAAGGAATATGCTCAATATTCACCCCGTGGACAATATATCGGCAGCGAACCATGGGCACAATGGACAAAACCATCTGCGATGCTTGTCAATGAATGCAACTATAGTGATGCCTCCGGCACCCCATATGTGTTCCAGACTCTCGGCATTGGCGACGTGGTCGGTGCTCCAATCCCGGGCACTATGACAGCAGTCTGGTGGGAGACCCAGATCGATCCGAGCCTCGTCTTCGGCATCCCACAGGTGACAAATCTTTCTGTAGATGGAAAGCCGCTTGAGAATACACAGCTTAATCCTGATGTTGTCATCTACAATGCTCATGCCGACGTGGAAGCCGGACGAGACGCGCAGCTCGAGGGTGCTGTCAAGCATCTTATGAATCTTAAGAAGTAAGACGATCTTACTAATTGAATTGGCAAATGAATAAAGGTGGACTCCGATAGGAATCCACCTTTTTTTAATTGTTAGTATGTTTATTTAATTTAGGCTTTGAGCTTTGCTATGGTGTCGAGAGCCTCGCGGCACTTGTCGGTGACATACTGCCAGTCGCCGGCTGCTACCTTGTCTTTCGGGAAGAGCTTGGATCCCATGCCTACGCAATATACTCCAGCTGCAAACCAGCCTTTGAGGTTCTCTTCAGTCGGTTCGACTCCGCCGGTAACCATAATCTTAGACCAAGGCATCGGAGCGAGAAGGCCTTTTACGAACTTGGGACCGAGCACATCGCCGGGGAATACCTTACATAGGTCGCAACCAAGCTCCTGGGCGAAACCAATTTCAGAAACAGTGCCGCAACCAGGGGTGTAAGGCACAAGGCGACGGTTGCAGACCTTTGCTACATCAGGATTGAAAAGAGGCCCAACCACGAAGCATGCTCCCTGCTGAATATATAGGGAAGCTGCTGAAGGCTCAACGATTGAGCCAACGCCAAGTGCCAATTCAGGGCATTCTTTTGCAGCAAACTTTACAACTTCAGCAAAAACTTCATGGGCGAAGTCGCCTCGGTTTGTGAATTCAAATGCGCGTACTCCACCGTCGTAGCACGCCTTCACTACGGCTTTTGCCACTTCAGGATCTTTGTGATAAAACACCGGCACCATAGGAGCCTCTGCCATCTTGGCAAGGACCTGCAGTTTATCGAATTTAGCCATTTGTTTAGGGTTTTCTGGTTGTCTTGTTTTCAGGATTTCAGGTTTTCAGGATTCATTGATATCGGATCCTGATAGTTTAGCGCTGCACACGTCCGTTGGCGCTGCCACCGGCAAGGGCTTCTACTTCAGCGATTGTGACAAGGTTGAAGTCGCCATTGATGGTCTGTTTGAGGGCAGATGCTGCTACTGCGAATTCAAGAGCCTCGCCTTGGGTCTCTTTATTGAGAAGTCCATAGATAAGGCCGCCGGAGAAAGAGTCGCCACCACCTACGCGGTCCACAATCGGATTGATGTCATAGCGTTTTGACTCGTAGAATTCCTTGCCGTTGTAGATCATAGCCTTCCAGCCATTGTGGCTTGCTGAGTAAGACTCGCGGAGGGTAGAGACAACATATTTGAATCCGAACTCTTCAGCCATTGCCTTGAATATGCCTTTATAGCCTTCTGCGGAAGTTTCGCCGGCCTCTACGTCAGCATCCGGCTTGAACCCGAGACAGAGTTCTGCATCTTCCTCATTGCCTATGCATACATCAACATACTTCATAAGAGGACGCATGATCGACTGGGCTTTCTCTTTTGTCCACAGCTTCTTGCGGAAATTGAGGTCGACAGAAACAGTGACTCCGTTGCGTTTTGCTGCTTCGCAAGCAAGGCGAGTGAGCTCGGCAGCCTTGTCGCTGATTGCGGGAGTGATTCCGCTCCAGTGGAACCAATCGGCACCTTTCATGATCTCATCGAAATCGAAATCAGAAGGGTCTGCCTCTGCGATAGCGGAGTGAGCGCGGTCATAGATCACTTTCGAGGGGCGCATCGAAGCACCTGTCTCGCAATAATATATACCCACACGGTCGCCACCTCTTGCAATATACTGAGTATCTACACCATAGCGACGGAGTGCATTGACTGCCGCTTGTCCTATCTCATGGGTAGGAAGCTTTGTTACAAACTTTGCATCCATACCATAATTGGCGCAGCTGACAGCAACATTAGCTTCGCCGCCACCCCAGATTACTTCAAAGTTATCGCACTGAACGAATCGCCGAAAACCTTGCGGCGAAAGACGGAGCATAATTTCTCCAAGTGTTATTACACGTTTCATAGGTAGGGTTATTACATGTTTTGTTGTGCAAATTTAAGCAAATATTTGCAAACATCATAATAATACATAAGAAAAAATTCTTTTTTTCGTTTCTTATACAGCCACGCTCCTTTTGCGGGCGCTATATTGAATGAAATCTTCCTCTGTTATTAAAAAATATTCGACTTTTTTCAGCAAAGCCCTGCGTCTTGTTGTGCTTCTGATTACAGTAGGAACTTCCTCTTATGCCTATGCGAAATGGGGTGAGAAAGTGCCAAACCGTCAGTATGCCGACATGAAGCGTTGGCATTGGGGGTTTTCTGTAGGCACGCATGTGCAGGATCTTTCATTCACTCATTCCGGACTCATGACAGAGGATGGTCGCCAATGGCAGATGGAAGTGCCTGATTTCTCTCCGGGATTCAATGCGACGGTTTTGGGTGATTTGTGCCTTCACAAATATTTGAACCTCAGGCTATCTCCGGGGATGTATTTCGGTTCAAAGACGGTGCATATGCTTGACTTCAACAGTGGAGAGAAGCAACTTCAGGATATCAAGAGTGCTTTGGTGGTGATCCCACTCGACTTGAAGATCTCGGGCGACAGACTGCACAACACCCGACCGTATGTCACTGCCGGCATCATGGGTGTGCTTGATATTTCCAAGAAGCGGTCTGACCCTATTGTAACCAATAACTTTGATACCATGCTTACAGTTGGGCTTGGATGTGATTTCTATCTCCCATTTTTTAAGTTATGCCCGGAGATAAAATTCTGTTTCGGTCTTTCTGATATACTGAAACATGATCGCCCGGATCTGGACGAGAATCCTTCTGCTTTGCAGATCACACAGTCGCTGACCAAGATGAAGAGCAATATGGTGGTGCTCTCCTTTTATTTTGAATAAATGGGAACTCTTCTACAACATACTTTTAGATTTGTGGCCATTTGGGTCGCATACATTTTCGTTGCCCTGTTTCCTGTATCAGTGCATGGGCAGAGCGACCCGTTGTATACACAGGCATGGGCTCTTCCTACCCTTTATAATCCTGCCGCGACAGGCTCTACTGATTTTTTGCGCATTCGTGGAGCCGCAAGACTGCAATGGGTGGGAATTGAGAACGCACCAAAGAGTTTCACCGGAGCAGCCGACATTCCTTTCAAACTGCTTGGTCGCAGATGGGGTGGAGGTGTGAATATTACTCAGGAGGGTATAGGTCTTTTCTCTAATACCTATGTCAACGGGCAGATAAGTGGTCGCCTGATGAAAATGTTTGGTGGAGAGCTTACAATTGGAGTTCAAGTGGGATACTTTGGCTCTTCTTTCAAGGGTTCTGAGGTGTATATTCCTAATGATGATGACTATCATGAGTCAAATGATCCTTCGATTCCAATGCAAGATGTTGGAGGCGGGTCTATCGACTTTGGCGTAGGTTTGCAATATGTGCATCCAAAATTTCATGCGGGGATCTCAATGCTGCATCCCGCTGCCCCCAAAGTCAAGCTCAACACCAAAGGATCCACCTCTTCTACGGCTACTTCAGACAACCATGAATTCGAAACATATGTTAACAGGGTGCTCTATCTTACCGCCGGAAGCAATATTCCAATCAAAAACACGTTAATAGAATTGCAGCCCGACTTGATTGTGGCGAGCGACCTAAAGACAATATCCGGTGTGTTGTCCTTAAAAGGATGGTACAACAAAATGTTTTTTGGTGGTTTGGCCTACAGATGGAACGATGCTGTGAGCGTCAATTTGGGCGCAGAATTTAAGAACTTCCTATTTGGATATGCCTATGACATCCCTACATCAAGGATACTCAAGGCGTCAAGTGGAAGCCATGAAATAACAATCGGCTACCGTATGAAGCTTGATTTCAGCGGGAAAAACCGTAATCGTCACAGAAGCATTAGATTGATGTGACAATAGATAGATGCAATTAAACTCCAAAGCAATCAATACAACCTCTATATATAAATGAGAATTTCAGACATCAAAAATATTAGGACCCTTTTTTGCCGCTCTTCTATAGAGACAGCATGCATGGCAATGGCTATGTTTTCGCTTGCAAGCTGCTCCTCACTAAGCAGGGGTGGCGCTGGAGGTGAAGTGACAGGAGTGGGAGGCAGCACTTTTGCCGAGCCTGTCCCTTACGGTATGGTGCTCGTAGATCGTGGTGCATATGCTATGGGGCCTGCTAAAGACGATTCTGTATGGGGCGTCAAAGGGAATCCTCGTGGAGTGTCAGTAGATGCTTTCTGGATGGATGAGACAGAGGTGACTAACTCCAAATACAAGCAGTTTGTGCTTTGGGTGCGCGACTCAATTATCCGTGAGCGTCTTGCCGACCCTGCATATGGTGGAAATGAGGCATTTAAGATTGAGGAGGACAAGGAAGGAAATCCTATCACCCCTTACTTGAATTGGAACAAACCAATACCTTGGCGTAATGCCAATGAAGATGAGCAGCGTGCCATTGAAAGCGTATATCGCACAAATCCCATTACCGGGCAGCGCGAACTTGATCCAACTCAGCTTAACTACCGCTATGAGATTTTCAATCATACGGAGGCAGCCAAGCGCAAAAATAGGCTTGACCCTACGCGTCGTGACTACAACACTGACAATCCTGTCAATACTGATCTTCCGATCATCTCGAAAGATACGGCATATCTTACAGATGAAGGTGAGATAATTCGTGAGACAGTGACCCGTCCGTTGACTGGCGACTTTGATTTTCTAAATACATATATTGTCAATGTCTATCCTGACACAACCGCTTGGATCAACGATTTTGACAATGCTTACAATGAGCAGTACACACGCTTATATTTCTCTAATCCGGGCTATAATAATTATCCTGTAGTTGGAGTGAGCTGGGATCAGGCAAATGCTTTTGCCAATTGGCGAACAGACTATCTCCGACGAAGCCTTGGCAGGGAGGGTATATACATCGAACCATACCGGTTGCCTACAGAGGCGGAATGGGAATATGCAGCCCGTGCCGGCAATTCGGAAAGTTCTTTCCCGTGGAGTGAGACTCTTCCGATGGATGAGCGAGGGTGCTTCTACGCCAACTTTAAGCCCGGGGATGGCGACTATGTCAGAGACGGACATCTCATCACATCACCTGTCGGCACTTACAAAGCAAATGATTTTGGTCTCTTTGACATGGCAGGAAATGTCAGCGAATGGACATCTACAGCTTTCACTGAAAGTATTGACAGGTTGACGAGCGACGTAAATCCGGAATACAGATATAACGCAGCCATAGAAGATCCCTATAAGATGAAGCGTAAGATAGTGCGTGGCGGAAGCTGGAAAGATGTGATGCACAATCTCCGCAGTGACCTCAGGCAATGGGAATACCAAAACGAGCAGCGCTCTTATATAGGATTCCGCTGTGTGCGCTCACAGATAGGGTTTGCAAAGGGAACACAGAAGAAAAAATAAACAAGGCCAAAAATCAATAATATTCCAATGGTCAAGATACGCAAATACGCCAACTTTATAGAACGCTTCCTTCACGGAGAGAAGGGACAGCGTTTCTTCAATATCGCATATTCCATCGGTGCCGCAGTGGTGATCTGGGGTGCATTGTTCAAGATTCTGCACCTTCCAGGCGGAAGCACTTTGCTATGTATAGGTATGGGCACGGAGATTGCCATGTTCCTTCTGACTGCATTCGACCGTCCGCCAAAAGATTATCATTGGGAGGATGT
>JAIDTO010000066.1 GCA_029060625.1 Muribaculaceae bacterium
TTCTTAACTTTTCCAATAACAAAGGATACGCACTCGTCTCTGCGCGCCCGGGAGACTTCGGCGTTTATGCAATCATAGAAAAAGGAAACTTCAGTTTCGACACAGCCAATGAAGAAGAGGATGAACTTTTTCTTCATGCGATTACCATTTCTCTCAATCTGGACCAGTATCTATTCCACGGCGACATAAACTTTAGTCCGGATGATCTTCCGGCCTATCCCACAATCCCTCCTCAGTATTTCGAGGGCTACAAAGTTATTAAACATAACAAGCCGCAATTACTCACCGTTTGGGGACAAGGTGATCCCTACAATAGTCTTTTCCCAAGTTTTAAAGGTAGAACAGCACCTGCAGGTTGTGTAATGGTCGCTACAGCTCAGGTGTTATCTAAATTCAAAATACCCGAGTCTGTTTCATGGTCTTACCAGTCGCAGTCAGGTTATTCGGTTTTAGACTGGGATTCCATTCTGCGAGCTTGCCGACGTACAGGAGGAAGTCTTTCTTATGCATCATATCCTTCCGAAACTTTACAGGTAGCACATCTTCATCGTTTTCTTGCTGTCCAATTTAATGCGTCATATGGAGCAGAAAGCACGGGTGCTAAAACGAGTGCAGCAGTAAGCTGGTTAAAACAGATTGGTCTAAGGGCAAGCTCCTTAAAAGATTATGATGAAAGGATGATATTGGAAGCCTTATCGGCTGATAAAATTATATTATGCAGAGGAAATGAAAAGAGATATAATTTCCTTCTATTCAGCTTGTACTCGGGGGGACATTCTTGGGTAATCGACGGATCTCTCGTCGGCTCAAAAAATAATAAGACCTGGACGCTTATGCATTGTAATATGGGTTGGCATGGTCGTGCCAACGGCTATTATATAAGTAAGCTATTTGATACGGAAAGTATTGCTATACCAGAAGGCGGCCCTGTGGATGAGCCGGCTAATTTGAAATATCACTTACAATTTTCTGTCATATCAAAATGAACTGCTTCAAAAAAATAATACTACCAGTATTAATCTGCGCGATCAGCCTTCTGGCCATAAATAGTTGTAACCAACTTGATGGTGATGAAGTTAAGCCAACAAAAATTGATATCGAAGGTATCGAATATAACAAAATCTCCAATGATTGGGTGTACTTAATAGAGGCTCCCAAAGATTCTGTGAATTTTATTGTCACCGGTCATTTCTATCTTACCAGGTTCGCCTACGACGGTGAATTAATCCCTTTACACGATTCAGCATCGAAGCTTAATTTTTCATTCGCGCGCGATGGCATTCATTTAAGACGACTTAACAACACTGAATTACGAGATCGACTCGACACCATCCAAATATCTCTATCGCCCAATTTTAGCAAAGATTCAAGGAACTTCACAGTGGGCATAGATGGATATGGCTATCCGACCAGAGCAGATATCGAAATCCATCAAGGAGGACGCTGAACGGCAGCTAAGTGTAATTCGGTACCCTACGGGTACGCTTCGCCCCACTCGGCCTCGCCTCTTACCGATTGATGATCAGGAGGGGGGAAGAACGCAAATGGTATAGGCCGGTTGCATCAAGGGCGACAATGTGGTTAATGGAATACCCCATACCGAATGTATATTTTGTATAAATCTTTTCCTTACCTTTGGATTTATGAAAAAATTGCTTTTATTTTCGATTGTGCTTTTAGCTGTATTGCTGTACGGATGCGGCTCAAAAGGTAATATGGGGTATCCCAAGCATATAGATGTAGGTTCCGGAGGAGATACAATCTATCTTGTCAAAGAACCCGTGCATAGTTGGGATATAGCTGACAAGAATGGTTATATCTTCGCATATCCATTTGAAGAAGAAATCGACGGAGTAAAAACTGGAGTAACAGAATATGAATGGTTGCGTGTGGAGAGCCGCGCGGAATGGACAGCCGTGCGGGTAATTGTGGCGCCAAATAAAAGCGGAACGATGAGGACTCTCTATCTTGACTATACAATTCAATATATGCTTTCGTTCGAACAAGCACGGATTGCTATAAACCAAAGATAATTGGCTTGAAAATATATTATTAGTGTCTTTTATAAACAGGAACGTTATGAGGAAATTTTAACACGGTTATTCTATTGATGTTTGCTGTCGGGATGTTCGAAGCAAATGGGCAATATCCGGGCACTATGGGTGACTTCGATGTCCTTCTTGTAGGTGACGAGCTCTGGATTGAAAATTACAACGGCAATAGCCAAGTTGTGCAGATCCCGTCTCAGGCGAAATTTAACGGCAAGACATATACGGTTACCAAAATTAGCAGTGGTGCGTTTTGTGAGAACTTGTCGGTTCGAGCCGTATATTTTCCCAGCCAGTTGACGGAAATAGAAAACAATGCATTCAGAGATTGCGAGAATTTGTGGATATTAGGCGCTTTTCCTGAAACCCTGACTGAAATCGGAGATTATGCCTTTAAAGGACTTAAGAATTTGCAGACTCTGATACTGCCGGATTCCGAGCTTAAGGTCGGAGAGTACGCCTTTTACGGTTGTGAGAATCTTACATATATCGTCGTCCCTGAAAAGGTGAAATCTTTTGGTGATTACGCATTCTGTGAATGCCGAAGCATCAATTCACTTTACGGTTTAGGCACACAAGCCCCGGAGTTCGAACAACTTACGTTCGCAAATACGTACGGCGGACAACTAAATCTGTACTATCCACAGGGATATGAAGATGCGTGGGCGGCTTATGTCTTTTTTAGAAAGTTTCCCAGAACCAATCCGGTAGTATGTCTTGACGTTATTGACGCAGCTACATTTGTCGGAGCGGATGCGAAACTTACCGCCGTCGCTTACGGCTATCTTGGTGCTACGATAGAAACGATAGAGTGGAGCAGCAGCAATACAGATGTTGCTACGGTAGATCAAACCGGATTGGTCACGGCCCCCGCAACGGGAAAAGCGAGCATCGTCTGCACCGTGACAGATAGCAATGGCGAAACGGCTTCGGTTTCGTGCTCGCTGAGAGTGCGCGAGAGTGCGGGCCTTGAGTCGCTTAGTGTCGACGAAAATGTGCCCGCAGAATATTTCAGCATCAAAGGCCTTCCGGCGGGCAGCGACCGCTCGGCTCTTGCGCCGGGAATCTACGTCCGCCGTCAGGGTAACGACGTGAAGAAGGTGATCCTCTGATTCCTTCCAATCCATCTATAACCGGTCGCCCGCAG
>JAIDTO010000067.1 GCA_029060625.1 Muribaculaceae bacterium
GTGAAATAAAACTTCTCATAGAATCCCGGGTCGTCAGGGATATGCATCTTGCGGTATCGACCGGCAACACTTCCGTCTGATTCAAAAACTACGGCAGTATTATGGTAGAGTCCCGGTGCACGACGTTCGAAACTGCTTGCTACAAGTACTACACTGTTTTCTCGCGCAGCTTGAGAATATACCTCGAAAAACTCCCCGGGGTGGGTCTCAGCGTATTGGAAATTCTCCACATCCTCACACTGGCAGAAATATAGAGAGTCGTGAAGCTCGGATAGCACCACGAGCTTCGCGCCATCTTCGGCAAGCGTGCGGATGGCAGCAAGATTTCGAGCGCGGTTTTTAGCAACATCTTCAGTAAAGGAATGTTGCACTATGCCAACTTTAAGTATATTGGGGGTCATATGTTTTCGGGTTTTCGGGTTTTCTTGATGACTAAATGTTTATGATCCCGGCAGGAATTTGCATTGTAGCGCAGTGCAGGGAGCCATGCTGGCGAAGAAGCGTACGGCAGTCGACCCCTACCACTTTATGCTCAGGGAATGCTATTTTGATCGAACGCATGGCGAGCTCATCTTTGTCCGGCTGAGAATATGTAGGCATGAAGATCACACCGTTGGCAACAAGATAGTTGGCATAAGTGGCCGGTAATCGGCTCCCATCCTCGTCAAGGACTGGATCCGGGAGTGGAAGCTCTACAAGATTATATGGATTTCCCTCCGCTGTGCGGAAGAGAGTGAGCTGTGCGCGCATTGCGAGCAGGGATTCAAACTGAGGGTCATCGAAATTCTTGGTCCCGGTAAAGACAATAGTGTCATTAGGTGCAAGACGGGCAAGTGTGTCAATGTGAGAGTCGGTGTCGTCGCCTTCAAGGGCTCCATGATCGAGCCATAGGACATGGTCTGCTCCGAGACGTTCGAGAAGCTCACGGTTGAGCTCTGCTTTTGTCTTGCCTCCATTCCTGTTCGGGCTCTGAAGACATCTTGATGTGGTCATTACGGTGCCATTGCCATCAGATTCCACCGATCCTCCTTCAAGCACGAAATCACGCTCATTACGGTAGGTCATGGGTTGGAGCAATCCTTTTTTGTCAAGGTTTAGATTCACAAGATTGTCTTTATCTGCAGCGAATTTCAGTCCCCAGGCATTGAAGCCAAAGTCGAGTGCACGAAGACGTTCGTTTCTTACAACGGTAATCATCCCATAGTCGCGGGTCCATGTGTCGTTGTATTCAGCCAGAACATACAGAATGTTTTCTTGATGGCACTCCTTCATTATCTCCCTTGCCTCTTCGACATTGTCGCAGAGAAGAATGACTTTGATTCCCTCATCCGAGATTGCCTTGACCAATCTTTTATATTGGTCTATTGCCTCAGGAAGGATGTAGTCCCAATCGGTGTCCTTATTCGGAAGAGCGAGAAGCACGTATTCCACGGGTTCCCACTCGGGTATAAATCTAATATCAGACATTTTTTAGAGTATTCGTCCCTTTCAAGGGTGTTTTATAGTGCAAAAATAATAAAAATAATCCGAGTTATTCCCTTATATTGCGTATTTTTTACTAAATTTGTGGAATAAACAGATATATCGACATGAAAAAACATAATACAGCAGAGGAATTCGCTCGGGCCAAAGAAGAATGCAAGAGTCTTTTCGAAAAGAAACTAATGGATTACGGCACATCATGGCGTATCATGCGTCCGATGAGCCTTACAGACCAAATTATGATAAAAGCCATGCGCATACGCAGCATTGAGGATAAGGGTGTAGCGCTTGTCGATGAAGGTATACGTCCGGAATTCATAGGAATTGTCAATTATTGTGTCATGGCATTAATTCAGCTCGAACTTGGTCCGGGAGAGAATCTTGAGCCTGCAGAATGCTTGCGCCTTTACGATGAAAAGCTTAATGGTGCAACTCGGTTGATGGAGAATAAGAATCATGACTATGATGAAGCGTGGCGCCATATGAGAGTGAGCAGTTTCACAGATATCATTCTCCAAAAGCTTATGCGCACGAAGGAGATTGAAGGGCATAACGGAAAAACTATTGTGAGCGAAGGAATTGATGCCAACTATATGGATATGATCAATTATGCGCTGTTTGCTTTAATCAAAACAGAGCCGGGTTATAATTCATAATAAATATTTCATAATGCAAAAATCATCTCCGAAGGAGGGAGCGGGAAGAAAGACTCCACTCGGTATTGAAAGGAGATTTGACCGCTTTGGCGATTGGCTCGACGATTCATGGGCTTTACGCAAGGCTGCCCCGTTGCTTAATAAGTACCCAAAGGTTCTCATAGTCTTGACATGGCTAATGCGGCTTGCCGTGGGTAGTGTTTTCATAGTGTCAGGAATCTCCAAGGGTATAGACCCTTGGGGAACATACTATAAGACTTCAGAATATCTTACTGCGATGCACATTCCCATTGAGGAATGGGGTAATGCTGTCTTGGCACTTGCCTTTATACTCTTCTCTGTTGAGTTTATCACAGGAGTGTCACTGCTGCTGGGGTGTTATAGAAAGGCTGCCCCAATTATGGCAGCTCTTTTCATGCTTGTCATGTTGCCTCTTACCCTTTGGATTGCTATTTCGGATCCCGTGGCTGACTGCGGCTGTTTTGGCGACTTCCTCGTGATATCAAACTGGGCTACTTTTGTCAAGAATTGCTTGATATCCCTGGCTGTGGTTTGGCTTTTGAAATTTAACACAAAAGTCGGTAGTCTCATATCCCCTTATTTACAATGGATAGCTACAGTGGGCATAGGTGCATATATAGTGATTGTTGGATATATAGGCTATTGGCAGCAACCGATGGTGGATTTCAGGCCATATAAAATTGGCACCCGGCTGCTTGCCTTGGATGATGAGGCTGAATATGATCCGCGATATGAATTCATCTATGAAAAGGATGGGGAGACACTCACTGTGGGAGAAGATGATGAGTTGCCGGATGAATCAGAAGGATGGAAATTTGTCAGAAGGGTGGAAAAAGAATTTGTGAAGAATAATAATACATCATTATCTGAAGATACGCCTGATTTCAGGATATGGAGTGAAGATGGGGAGGAAGACGTCACAGAAATGCTTTGTGGCTACGAAAGGCAGCTTATCTTGCTTGTGCCTGATATCAGCGAATTGTCAATGGCATCAAGCTGGAAAATCAACCGGCTTTATGACATGGCAAAATCTCACGATACAGAGTTTTTTGCAGTAGTGGCAGGAAGTCCGGAAGCAATCGAAGAGTGGCGCGACCTTTCTTCAGGGCAATATCAGATATTTACCGCTGAAGACACATCAATAAAAGAACTCGTAAGGGGAAATCCGGCTCTTGTCAGTCTTGAGGATGGAGTAATAAAGTGGAAATCAGCCCTTAGTGCTCTTATGCTCAACGACGAAGAGGATGCATCTGATGAAATCTCCACATATCCTATTGGAATGACTATGAGTGGAAGGGAGACTTTTATCTATCTCTCCCTCATATTAGTGTCATTATTGGCACTATTGTGCCTGATGTCGACACTCAAACTTCGATATGTGAGAAAGAATGAAAATTAGGTCAGTCTCTTCGTTCTTTTCTTGATGCATCTATTCGCAGAAGGATGAACAGCAGGATTGTAAAACTCCAAAGTGCTGATCCTCCATAACTGAAGAATGGGAGCGGGATGCCTATGACCGGGCATAGCCCGATCACCATGCCGATATTGATGCATATATGGAATATCATATATGAAACTACACAATATGCATATACCCTGCCGAAAGGAGTCCTCTGGCGTTCTGCTATGTGAATTGTGCGCAGTATAAGGGCGAGGAATGCGAGAAGGACAGCACTGCTTCCGGCAAATCCTTCTTCCTCCCCTATGGTGCAGAAAATAAAGTCGGTATGCTGTTCAGGCACATATTTCAGCTTCGTTTGAGTCCCATTGAGGAATCCCTTGCCTGTCATGCCGCCGGAACCGATTGCAATCTTGGATTGGTTGACGTTATATCCCACTCCCCGGGGATCATCCACTATGCCAAGTGCAACCTTTATTCGCATCTGCTGGTGAGGCTCAAGGACATGTCCGAATACATAATTGACGGAGAAAAGAAACATCACAGATGTGGCTGCAAAAATGATGGTCACAACGTAGCGTTCTATCTGATGCCTATACATTGCTATGGAGACATAGATAAGTGCGACTACGATTATTCCGATGAAATACCATGTGCCGGGGACGTTGATTCCGGATAGTGTAAGGGCTGTGACAATGATTCCACTTCCTGCGAATCCGATCAAGACATTTCTTGATATGATAGCGTCTTTACAGTAGAATAGAAGCATACAGCAGAAGACGGCTATTATCATGCAGAACACTACAAATTCACCTACCGGTATCCCAAGAAGCAAGGGCTCTACATATTTCACTGCCACTACAAAATATGTTATGGCGCATACGGCGGAGAAAAGAACAAGTCCGCTCATCCCCTCACGGTAGAGAACGAAAAACAGTGAAATATATACGAGGGCAGATCCTGTCTCGTGCTGCAGAAGAATCAGTGTGACAGGAATGAAAATTATGATAAATGCCCTGAAATAATTGCTTATCTTTTGGTTGAGGTTGAAATTATAGGAATTGAATAGCTTGGCGAGAGCAAGCGCCGTGGCAAACTTACCGAATTCAGCCGGCTGCAGACTGACCGGTCCGAGCACAAGCCAAGACCTTGATCCCTTGATATCAGGGGCCACGAAAATTGTCACCACCATAATCAGCAGGACGCAAATATATACCGGATAGGCGTAAGTCTCATATATCCTATAGTCGAAAAGCAATATTGCGCAGCCTATGATAATCGAGAGTCCGATCCAGAGAAACTGCTTGCCGGAAAACTCGTTAAAATCAAACATGCTTGCACGGTCAAAGTCATAGCTTGCCGCATAAATACTGACGGCTCCTGCTACCACAAGAATGAGATATATGATGATAGTAGGCCAATCAAGCCAACGGAACACGGAGGTGTTGGCATCAATGTTTTTTGACTCCACTTGAGACGATAGTATTAGAGTTCAACATTCTTTCTTCAAGATATTTCCTTTCGGGAGAAATCGATCCTTTAAGATACTTCTCTATGATGAGGCTTCCGATAGGCACACCATATGTGGCGCCGAAACCGGCATTTTCAACATAGACAGCCACTGCAATCTTCGGATTGTTCATAGGGGCAAAACCCATAAATACCGAGTGGTCCTTGCCGTGAGGGTTCTGTGCCGTTCCGGTCTTTCCGCACACTTCCAGTCCGGGAAGATTAGCAAGGCGGCATGTGCCACCAAGCACAGCCATACGCATTCCTTCTGCTATCTGCTCATAGTGCTCCTTCTTGATGGAAGGTGTACGCTTTTCTTGGAATTTAGGGTCAATTACAGTATCACTGATTTCTTTTACGACATGGGGAGTATAAAACCAGCCACGGTTGGCAATGGTAGAAGCAAGATTCGCAATCTGTAGGGGAGTGGCAAGCACTTCTCCTTGTCCTATCGAAATAGATATTATCGAGTTGGCGCTCCAATTCTTTCCGCGGAATGAATTACTGTAGAAATCAGGATTAGGAATGAATCCACGGCTTTCAGAAGGGAGATCGACGCCAAGGCGATATCCATAGCCCATCTCTACCATATAGTTTTTCCATTTCTCCAACTGGGTGGCAGGCTTACTTCCCCTTTTATCTATGAAATTCTTAAAGCCCCAACAGAAATAAGCATTGCAAGAAGTAGCAATTGCCGGCTTAAGCGGAAGGGGAGATCCATGGGCATGGCATCCTACTCTGAGGCCATTTACGTAGCCTCGATAACAGGGATAAGCAGTTGCGGGAGTGATTGAGCCTTCCTGAAGGAAAATAAGTCCTTGTGTAGGCTTGAAAGTCGATCCCGGCGGGTACGCACCTTGGAGAGAACGGTCATAGAGCGGCTTATATTTGTCTGCCACCAATGCTGCATAATTCTTTCCTCTCCCTGATCCCACAAGCAAGGAAGGGTCGTAGGTTGGTGCAGAAACCATACAAAGTATTTCTCCCGTCTGTGGTTCGATGGCAACGATAGCACCGATTTTCCCTTGCATGAGTTGCTCCCCATATTCCTGGAGATCCATATCGATGCCCAATGTCAAATCTCGACCGGCAACGGGAATCACATCATGTATGCCATCCTCGTATTTACCCTTGATTCTTCCAAGAGCATCTTTCATAAGAATTTCCTCTCCTTTGACTCCACGGAGATATTGCTCATAGCTTTTTTCTACTCCAAGGTCGCCGGTATAGTCGCCTCTTCTGTAGTAACGGTCGTTTTCCACGTCATTGGCATTTACCTCGCGGATGTTGCCGAGTACATTGGCAGCCGCATGAGTCGCATATTCACGCACATTGCGTTTCTGCACGTAGAATCCGGGGAAAAGGTATAGCTTTTCCTGAAGTCGACCGTAGTCTTCCTGAGAAAGGTGAGACATAAGTTTCTGAGGCGTATAAGCAGAATAGCCCGGATTCTTGCGTGGGTTTTTCATGTCAGCCCATTTGCTCATAAGTTCCTCTTTGGTGATGTTGAGCACGGCACAAAGCCCGAGTGTATCAAACTTGTTGCCCAGGTCCTTGGGTATGAGCATGACATCATATTCCGGCTGATTGAGCACAACGAGTCGACCGTTTCGGTCGTAGATAAGACCGCGCGACGGGTATAATACCTTACGGAAGAAAGCATTTGACTCTGCATTCTCCTTATAGGTGCCGTCGCTGACCTGAAGGTTGAAAAGTCTGATCAGGAATATTATTACGATGACGGTGATGAATCCGCCTATCACATATTTTCTTTTTTCTAACGTATAATCCTTTGCCACGGAGATTTGGATTAATTTTTGTAAATCAGGGAGTCGATGGCCAGAATCACCAGGAACGTGAAGAGAGTGCTACCTCCGGCCTTGATCAGGATTTGCACTACTTCCGTGAAATTGACATATTCCACAAAGAATGCAAGAAGACAATAGATAGCCGAAAGGCTAAAGATATATTTGCTAAAGTTTAAGAATCCCATAGTGCCAATAGATGGCGCGACGTTGCGTTTTTGATCATCGTGCTGCTCGTAGGCATAAAAAACGGGCTTTTTAAGTGAAGCAAGTATAGTGCAGCAAAGAGCGTTAAGTCCGGGGGTATCGGAAAGGATGTCTACAGATAAGCCAAGTAAAAATCCAAGTGTGAGCAGAAGGTTTGGCGCGAGATTGATAGGGAGCTTTATCAGGAAGTATATGAATATCAAGCACACCGCGCTATTGAATAGCACGATATGGTTCATCAGAAGTACCTGTATGAGCACCAGTATCACAAAAAGCAATATGTATGATATAAAGCTTTTATTCATTTTGTCCGTAGATTAATCATTCATAGGTCCCGATGCTGTTGAGAGAGTCAAGTTCATGCTTTAGCGCGTCTTTTATGACTCTGACAGTTCCAAGTGTCTTGAAGTTTGATGCGAGCCGGATCTTAAGAATAAGGAAGGTGTCGTCGGTAGTCTTTACCTTTCCCATTACGGTACCTATATCAATACCTTCCGGGAATGTGGTTGAAAAGCCGCTTGTCACGATAGTGTCGCCAATATGGAACTTAGCATGACGAGGCACTTCCTCAAGAAAGGCGATCGAAGGGTCATCTCCTCTCCAAGTAAGACTCCCCACGTAGGGAGTATCTTTCACTTTTGCGCTAAAATGCTGGTTTTGGTTAAGCAAGGAAATGACTCTCGATGTTTTCTTTCCGGTCACATCTACAATGCCGACAACGCCGCTTTGGTCTACAACGCCCATACCGGGTTCAACTCCATCAGAGCTGCCTCTGTCAATTGTGAAGTGGTTGCGGGGGTGGCGTGTGGAATTATTGATTACGGAAGCACCAATATACCCAAAGCGGTTCATCCTCTCAGACTCAGAAGAATCCTGTGCAAGCACCTTATATTGACTAAGTTGCTGCCTAAGGTTAAGCACCTCGCTTTCAAGCTTGGCATTGCTTTCCTGAAGCCGTTGGTTGACAGACAGGAGTCCAAAGTAATCAGTCACTTCAGAAGAAGTGCGGTAGATTGCTCCTCCGATAGCATTAGCCGACGACATGTAAAGGGAAAAGTGATTGTCGCTCGACTTAACCAGCAGAATGCATGAAATCAGCACATAGAACGTAAATACGAACCATGTGCTGTATTTTATAAGGAAATTCAGGAGATTCCTCATCGTATGAGGAAGCGGAATCTGTTGATGTTTTTGAGAGCCACGCCTGTGCCACGTGCCACGGCGGTCAACGGATCATCCGCTACTTTAAATTCGATGTGGAACTTGTCTGTCAATCTCTTGTCGAGGCCTCTTAGAAGGGCACCTCCACCAGCAAGGTAAATGCCGTTTCTGACGATATCGGCATAAAGTTCTGGGGGGGTCTGGTCAAGCGCAGCGAGGATAGCAGTCTCCATCTTGGCGATAGTCTTCTCAATGCTGTGTGCAATTTCCTCGTGTGTGACAGCGACTTCCATCGGGAGTGCAGTCATTCTGTTGGGTCCTCTCACGATGAATGGTTCAGGTGGGTTTTCAAGCTCGGTGAGGGCACTTCCTACCTGAATCTTGATTCTTTCAGCCATGAGGGTTCCAATCTTAAGGTTGTGGACGCGTCCCATATGCTCTTGAATGTCTGCAGTGAGGTCGTTGCCGGCAACACGGATACTCTTATTACTTACAATGCCGCCAAGGGATATTACGGCAATTTCAGTGCTACCGCCACCGATATCGACGATCATATTTCCTTCCGGAGCTTCAACGTCGAGACCGATACCGAGAGCAGCCGCCATGGGCTCATAGATCATGAAAACGTCTCGTCCTCCGGCATGTTCGCTTGAGTCGCGGACCGCACGGATTTCCACTTCTGTAGAACCGGATGGGATACAAACCACCATACGAAGGCTGGGAGAGAACCAGCGACGCTTGCTATTTACCATCTTGACAAGACCACGTATCATCTGTTCTGCCGCGTTAAAGTCGGCAATCACTCCATCTCGAAGCGGACGGATGGTACGGATGCCCGGGGGCTCCTTGCCTTCCATTTGGTGTGCGTCTTCTCCTACCGCGAGAAGCTTGTCGGTTTTATTGTCAATCGCTACCACAGAAGGTTGATTGACGACAATCTTATCTTTATGGATAATAATGGAATTGGCGGTGCCAAGGTCCATCGCTATTTCCTGTGTCAATGAAAAAAGTCCCATATCTCTATTCAGTTTTTGGGGTGAAACTGTTGAAACTCACTTTGTTGAAGCCATAGGCGGAGGTTGGAGAGCGGAGTGCCGACCGAAAATGGCTTTTCAAGATGCAAAGTTACTTAATTTTTTTCAATTATTATACAAATCGGTATATAAATTTTTATAAAAATATTTTTAATTCAACTTTCGTGGACGAAAGTTGAGGGTTGTAGGGTTATGGTGTTACAGGGTTATAAGAAAGCGGGCATAGATGAACTCATCTATGCCCGCTGATAGTAATTTATATCAACAGATGTCTTTCTATTAGTTGAAGAATGTGGTAAGAGCGTAGTCAATGTTCTCGATCAAGTAGTCGAGGTCTCCGTCGTTGGAGTTCATTGCCTTTGCTTTGTTGGCTATTGACTTTGCAGCTTCGAAGTAGTTGGTCTTCACGTCAAGGCGAGCGGCACGGTCAGCCTCGCTATTGCCTTCGATTGAGTTGTACTTTTCAGCACCAACGCGATAGATCTTCTTGCCGGCATTCTTGAGAGTCTCGAAGTCAACATTGTCGAGAGATGCAGCTTTTCTGTAGTCGTTGACAGACTCTTCGTCTTTATTCATGCGGTCATAAACAAAGCCACGAAGACCATAGAGACCTGCATTGTCGGGATTAGATGCAATAAGTTCGTTAACTTTGGAAACAGCCTGGTCGTATTTTTCGTCAGCGACGAGGAAGTTTACGATATTGTTGATGAAGAGGGGCTCTTCCATGCCATATTTCTGGTAGCCTGCATCAGCAACTTCCATAATCTTTTCCTGGGCAGTCTGCACCATTGTAGAGTCGCGCTGAGCAGCATTCTGCCAGCAAGCGATTTCATAGATGTAGGCCTGCTTGTCATCGTAGCCAACGCCACGAGCCTTGCGGAATGCATCAGCGCTCTTGTAAATCTCATTGCCGGAGTAAGCAGCCAGACCTGCATTGAAGTATGCAGTGCCACGGTCAGCATCAGGAAGCTCGAGCTTCTCACCCTGCATGAACTCCTGGTCGGGCATGTCAGCAAAAATCATAAAACACTCGTAAGCCTCGGGATATACTTTCTGTCCGTTGAAGAAGTCTGCACCAGCCTTGAAATAGTCGTTGGCATGCCCTTTGAGGGTATTGACGATAGCTTTAGGAGTCTTTGTGTCAACTTTGCCTTTTTCGTTAGGCACAGAAGCAAGGGGAAGAGCCTTCACATAGTTGTTGTAGCCATTGAGAAGATTCTGGCCCATCTTGAGATTGTCGACAGAAGCAGGGTTGATCATGCTGTTGGTAAGATCCTTGTCGAATGCATCGAACTCAATCTTGCCTGCGATAAAGTATGTCTGTGCATCGTTGGCTGTCTCAGGGTTTTGCATAGCCTCATTGATAAGATTACGAGCTTCCTCGATCTTTTCAGGCTTGCCGGAAAGCTTCTTAGCAGCTTCCACATTTGCTTTTTGTGCGCTCATCGAGCCTATAGCTGCGAAGCAGAGCGCGAATGTCATGAGCTTTTTCATTAGGTTTTGTATTTTGGTTTTTTGTTTTTGGTTGTTAGTTGTTGGATTGAGTGTCGGAATCCTGAGCGTCGGTAGGGAACTCGGCAGTTCCGGTGGCTTCTGCCTGTTCATTTTGTAGTTCCTCTTCGATTTCTTCTTCCGGATCAGAATCTACCACACATACTGAAGCAATCCTGTCGCCACGTTTAGTGAGGTCGATGAGCTTGACGCCCTGGGTGTTTCGTCCCTGCAGGCGCAAGGTGTCGACCGGCAGACGGAGAGTGATTCCGCTTTGGTTGATTATCATCAGGTCGTTGGCATCTGTCACCTTCTTGATCGCAACGAGTTTGCCTGTCTTGTCAGTGATATTGAGGGTCTTCACACCCTTGCCTCCACGGTGCATGCTGACAGGGTAGTCGTCAAGGTCAGTACGTTTCCCGAACCCGTTCTCAGACACTACAAGGATACTGTGTTCATTGTCTTCAGTCTTGGCAGTGACCATACCTACCACTTCATCTCCATCACCACGGAGAGTCATGCCACGCACGCCGGTAGACACACGTCCCATCTCGCGGAGCTCTGATTCACTGAATCGAGTGGCGTATCCGGCTTTGCTTGCAAGGATCACTTGGGTGTCGCCATCGGTGAGCTCCACCTGGAGCAGTGAGTCATCTTCACGAATGATGATGGCATTAACTCCATTTGCGCGCGGACGGCTGTAAGCCTCAAGAGGTGTTTTCTTGACAACACCGTTGCGAGTTGCAAACAGCAGATTGTGATTCTTGACGAATTCTTCATCATTTAGATTCTTGATGCAAATAAATGCATTGACTGCATCATCGGCATCGATGTTGAGAAGATTCTGGATCGCACGCCCCTTGGAGCTCTTGGCAAATTCCGGAATTTCGTAAACTTTAAGCCAATAGCATCTTCCCTTATTTGTGAAGAAGAGCATATAGTTATGGTTTGTGGCAGGGTATATATGCTCGATGAAGTCTTGGTCGCGTGTGCTGCTTCCTTTTGCACCAACACCTCCACGGTTTTGAGCGCGGAATTCTGTGAGAGGGGTGCGCTTGATGTATCCAAGGTGTGAGATGGTGATGATCATGTCATCATCCGGATAAAAATCCTCGGCGTTGAGATCGCTTGAATACATGCTGATCTTTGTGCGTCGTTCGTCGCCGAATTTATCACGGATCTCAATAAGCTCCTCCTTCATCACATTGCGGCAAACAGCATCGTCGTTGAGAATCTGATTGTAGAAATCAATCTGCTTCATCAGCTCATCGTATTCAGCATGCAGTTTGTCGAGTTCCAATCCTGTAAGCTGGCGGAGTCGCATCTCCACAATAGCACGGGTCTGAATCTCATCAAGGTCGAAACTCTGGCTAAGTTTTTCGCGAGCCTCTTCTGCAGTGCGTGAATTACGTATAATCTTGATCACTTCGTCGATATTGTCGCACGCAATCATCAATCCTTTCAGGATATGAGCACGCTCTTCAGCCTTGCGGAGAAGGAACTTGGTGCGACGGATCACAATCTCGTGACGATGCTCAACGAAATACTGAAGAATTTCCTTAAGGTTGAGAGTCCGGGGACGCCCGTTGACAAGCGCAACATTATTGACGCTGAAGCTTGTCTGAAGCTGGGTCATCTTATATAGCTTGTTGAGCACTACGCGTGCATTGGCTTCTCTCTTTATGTCGATTGCAATATGAATCTTGCCTCGGGCGGAAGTGTCAGTGATATCAGATATGCCATCTATCTTCTTCTCCTCCACCATGTCGGCAATGCTCTTAACGAGATCGTTTTTCAGCACTCCGTAGGGAATCTCACTTACTATTATCTGGTCGTGGGTCCCGTTAGACTCGATTTCAGCTTTGGCACGAAGCACAATGCGTCCGCGGCCTGTCTCATAGGCATCGCGGACTCCTTGGATGCCGAAAATCTCGCCCCCTGTCGGAAAGTCAGGGGCTGTGACATACTGCATAAGTCCCTCAATGTCGATGTCCGGATTGTCGATGAGTGCAAGAGAGGCATTTAGGGCCTCGGTGAGGTTGTGAGGAGGCATATTTGTAGCCATACCCACTGCAATACCAGCTGCTCCATTGACAAGAAGATTTGGGATTCTCGTTGGCAGGACAGTCGGTTCTTTTGTCGTGTTATCAAAGTTCGGGACGAAATCGACCGTATCTGAGTCAAGGTCGCGAAGCATCTCCTCGCCCATGCGTGACAGCTTCACTTCCGTGTATCGCATAGCCGCGGGGGAGTCGCCGTCGATAGAGCCGAAGTTGCCTTGTCCGAAAACGAGAGGATAGCGCAATGACCATTCTTGTGCAAGACGCACCATAGTCATATAGATTGATGAGTCTCCGTGTGGGTGATAATGACCCATCACATCTCCGACAATACGTGCTGATTTCTTAGTGTCTCCTGAGAAATAGTTGCCCACTTCGCCCATTCCATAAAGGACACGACGGTGGACAGGTTTGAATCCATCGCGGACATCCGGGAGTGCACGCGACACAATGACCGACATCGAATAGTCGATGTAGGCGCTTTTCATTTCCGATTCAATATTGACCGGAATAATCTTATCTTCGTCAATAGTCATTTTTGCCTAATCTTTTCAACTTACAAAATTAACTAAAAATTGGGAAATATGCAAATTCGGAATGAATACATGAGTATATTTTTTATAAAAAAACAGAGACCCTGCTTTTTCGCAAGGTCTCTGTAGTGATTAGTATGTGATTAAAAGTATCAGGCACACGGATCGTTAT
>JAIDTO010000068.1 GCA_029060625.1 Muribaculaceae bacterium
AACGAGACCCTTGTGGAAGAAGGACAGGAGCCCATCGTATTCGACCACGACTGCCGCGAGGGTATCTGCGGTATGTGCTCGCTCTATATCAACGGACACCCCCACGGTCCTGCTACAGGCGCTACTACCTGCCAACTCTACATGCGTCGTTTCCAGAACGGCGAGACCATCACTGTAGAGCCTTGGCGTTCGGCAGCGTTCCCTGTGATCAAGGACCTTATGGTAGACCGCAACGCATTCGATAAGATCCAGCAGGCCGGTGGCTATGTAAGCTTCAACTGCGGTGGCGCACAGGATGCCAACGATCTCCCCATCTCTAAGGTGAATGCTGATGAGGCTATGGACTCAGCAAGCTGCATCGGCTGCGGCGCATGTGTAGCTGCCTGCAAGAATGGCTCCGCCATGCTCTTCGTCAGCGCCAAGATCAGCCAGCTCTCTCTGCTTCCGCAGGGTGAGGTTGAGAAAGACCGTCGCGTGCGCGCCATGGTAGCCAAGATGGATGAGCTCGGCTTCGGCAACTGCACCAACACCGGTGCTTGCTCCGCTGAATGCCCCAAGAACATCAAGCTATACAACATCGGCCGCATGAACCGCCAGTTCATCGCCGCCAAGTGCAAGGAATAATCCAAAGCGTGCAAGGAATAATCCCAAGCAAAGAATAAATAAAACGAAAGTCGGAGAGGCTCCACCTCCCCGACTTTTTTATATCCCCATCCAGTCAAACCTATGGAATGGAGGCTTCCCAGCCTCCCCAGAGTCAAACTAAGTAGCAAGCGCACTCCGTGCGCGTCCCCGCGCGTCAAACCATGGAAAGCAGGCTTTCCAGCCTCCCCCCGAGTCAAACCCCGAAGCCCAATTGCAACTCAAATGTAATTACTCAAATTTCGTATGTTCTAATTCATTGTAGCTCAATATTCAAAATTTTAAAGTTGCGTAGATTTCTCTGCGTGCTCTGGCCGATGCAAAGCAGGCCGCAATCATTGCGAGCTTGATATAACCAAGTCGCGAAGCCTCCAAAGCACTGAAACTCTGCCCCTTTGCGCCTTTGCGTGATATTAAAAGAACATGCGTAAGTTGAGTATATAATATTTCTTGATACATATACGTTTACTTTGTAAGTATATAGTTCGTTATGTTGCTAATGGAAATGGTATGAGACGTGTAATCTTCATTTTATTCTGTATTGCCGCAGTTTGTATTTGGAATACTCCAAATGCATTTGCTTCTTATAATTATGAAGTGGATTCTGATAACAATACGGATTTGGATTTGCTGAAGCCAAAAATTGAGTATGTCAATATCGATAGCATAAAGTATGACGATAGTGGCTACAGCTACAATGTCTATTATACAATTAAATGGAGAGGCAGTAAATATATGTCTGTAGGGGTAGGAATGTATACAGGCGATGAAATTACTATATCATATCCTATGCTGGACAGTGACTATGGAAAATATGAAATCATTGAGGATGGTATTCCATATTATATGGTTTCAAAAGAGTCGGGCACCATTTATTCAGAATTCTATTCTGAAATCTGCTTTTGGGTTTCTAACAGTTATGGAATGGAAGAATATATCATATACTTTGATAAGGGAGGAGTCTTGGCTTCAAATGATATGATTGAAGATGATCTTATGGATATAGGTGGGGATGGAGAAGATCTGTTCCAGGTATTTGACTGTTCCGGGAGACTTATTGGAGTGTGTCCCAATCGAGAAGAAATCAGAGAAATTGCTCCTAAAGGATTATTGATTATCAGACATATCCGGGGCAGTGAGGTGGTTGCTACAGAAAAACTTCTCAACAAATGATTGATAGTAGAGATTAAGAAAAATAATTATAATTTCTTAATTTTTTTGGTAGGTCATAATATTTTCTTTATCTTTGTGTATTCATTCGCAGAAGATGGTAGTTTTTTCGTAGATAACGATGACAACGTTGAAAACGATGACAACCGCCCTTCCTCTGCAAGAACCTTATAACCCTAAAATTGACCTACCAAGCTGATGAAGAAAATACTCTGCGCAGCACTCGCTCTTTTCTCCTTTGCTTCCTATGCAACGGATCGTACTGAGACTCTTCTTAAAAATTGGAATTTCTCACAGGACTCCCTGAAATGGCAGCCCGTCACTATCCCTCATGATTGGGCAATTTATGGCCCTTTTGACCGCGAAAACGATATCCAGAAAGTCGCGGTCGAACAAAACGGCGAAAAGACCGCTACCTGGAAGACCGGACGCACCGCTGGCCTCCCATATATTGGCAAAGGTTTTTATTCCACCTCTTTCAATATCCCCGACACACCTGACCGTAGCTATGCACTCGTTTTCGACGGGGCTATGAGCAACGCACACGTCTATGTAAACGGCAAACTCGCCACCATGTGGCCCTACGGCTACAACTCTTTCTATGTAGATGTCACCCCGATGGTAAAGCCGGGTGAGAACGAACTGGAGGTTTCTCTCGAGAACAAGCCCATGTCTTCCCGCTGGTATCCAGGTGCCGGGCTCTACCGCAACGTAAAACTCATCTCTACCGACAAAGTGCATATCCCAGTATGGGGCACTCAACTCACAACTCCCTATGTAAGCAAAGAATACGCTACCGTACATCTTGTGACTTCTCTCGAAGGTGTCAACAAGGGAGACCTCGTGACACTTACCACAGAAATCACTGCCCCTGACGGAAAAACAGTGGCTACCGATACCCACGAATATAAGATCTATCCCGGGGTGAATCTTACACAAAACTTCCGTGTCGATAACCCAGACCTCTGGAATCCGGAGAATCCCGCTCTTTATCATGCCACCACCAAAGTGATCGTAGACGGCAAGACCGCCGATGAATACTCCACCCGCTTTGGCATCCGCAGCGTGGAAGTCAGGGCAGGTGAGGGCTTCTTCCTCAACGGTGAGAAAACGCAATTCAAAGGTGTCTGCAACCACCATGACCTTGGTCCCCTCGGGGCTGCCGTCAACAAATCAGCACTCCGTCACCAGCTCGAGCTTCTCAAGGATATGGGAGCGAACGCTGTGCGCACCGCCCACAACATGCCGGCTCCCGAACTTGTGGAGCTTTGTGACGAACTCGGACTTATGATGATGCTCGAGCCTTTCGACGACTGGGGATTCCGTCCGAAGTCAAAGAACGGATACGGCACTATCTTCGATGAATGGGCTGAACGCGATGTGGAGAACATGGTGCGTCAATATCGCAACAACCCCTCAGTGGTAATGTGGTCGATCGGCAACGAGGTGCCTTCCCAATGGGGACCTGACGGACTCAAGGAACTGACTTTCCTTCAGGATATCGTACATCGTGAGGACCCGACTCGTCCGGTAACCTGCGGCATGGACCAGGTGAAGGCTGTGACAACAAACGGTTTCGCTGCCGCCCTTGATGTCCCGGGCTTCAACTATAGGGTGCATATGTATCCGGATGCTATCGGCAAGCTTCCACAGAATGTGCTTCTCGGTTCTGAGACATCTTCTACGGTGTCAAGCCGTGGTAAATATTACTTTCCGGTCGTAAAAGCCTACGATGTGACACGCGAAGGCAACCAAAGCTCTGGCTACGACGTGGAATACTGCTCGTGGAGCAACATCCCCGACGATGACTTCGCCGCTGCCGACGACTATCCTTGGGATATGGGGCAGTTCGTTTGGACCGGTTTCGACTATCTCGGAGAGCCATCTCCCTACGACACTGACGCTTGGCCCAGCCATAGTTCCTATTTCGGCATCTTTGATCTCGCGTCGCTCCCAAAAGACCGCTTCTACCTTTATCGTTCGAAATGGAATGAGAAAGACCATACGCTCCATATACTTCCGCATTGGAACTGGAAGGGTCGTGAGGGTGAAGTGACTCCGGTCTTTGTCTACACAGACGCACCCAAGGCTGAGCTTTTCATCAACGGCAAGAGCCAGGGAGTGCGCGAGAAGAACGACTCCACGAATATGAACCGTTACCGACTTATGTGGAACGAGACTGTCTACGAGCCCGGAGAGGTTAAGGCCGTGGCATACAATGCCGACGGTTCTGTAGCTGGAGAAACAGTAATCCGAACTACAGGCAAACCGTATGCTGTTAAGTTGACTTCAAACCGAGAGTCGCTTCAAGCAAACGGTGATGACCTCGCCTATGTTACGGTGCAAGTAGTGGACAAGGATGGTAACGTTGTTCCGGATGCAGAGCCTGAAGTGACATTCAAGGTTACGGGCGACGGAAAGTTCCGTGCTACAGCCAATGGCGACCCGACATCACTACGTGATTTCAACAAGCCGGTAATGGATCTCTTCAGCGGAGCCGCCACGGTCATAGTGCAAGGTGGCGACAAACCCGGTGCCGTGACACTCGAAGTCAAATCGAAAGGCCTCAAGCCCGCAAAGCTAACTCTCTCCGTCGAGAATTAGTAATGCATAATTAACCTCATAACCCCACAACTCAACAACTTCAAAACTTTAAAATATATAATCATGAAAGAAAAAATCAACGATCTCTTCCTCCAGCGCTTCGGCGACCACGGCACAATGTATGCTTCTGCAGGTCGCATCAACCTCATAGGCGAGCACACCGACTACAATGAAGGCTATGTTTTCCCCGGCGCAATCGACAAAGTGATCATGGCTGAGATCAAGCCAAACGGCACAGACAAAGTGCGCGTATATTCAATCGATATCGATGACTATGCTGAGTTCGGTCTCAATGAAGAGGATGCTCCTTCTCAGAGCTGGGCACGCTACGTCTTTGGCGTATGCCGTGAGATCATCAAGCGTGGCGGCAAGGTGGAAGGTTTCGATGCAGTGTTTGCAGGCAATGTGCCTCTTGGTGCTGGCCTTTCCTCATCAGCAGCACTCGAAAGCTGCTTCGCTTTCGCTCTCAACGATCTTTTCAACGATAATAAAATCGACAAATTTGAACTCGCTCGTATCGGCCAGAGCACAGAGCACAACTATTGTGGTGTGAAATGCGGCATCATGGATCAGTTCGCTTCTGTGATGGGCAAGAAAGGCAACCTCATGCGTCTTGACTGCCGCAGCTCAGAATTCGAATATTTCCCCTTCAATCCGGAAGACTATCGCCTCGTGCTCGTTGACTCCCGCGTGAAGCATGAGCTCAAGGATTCTCCCTACAACAAGCGTCGTGAAAGCTGCGAGCGCGTTGCAGCTGCTCTCGGCCGTCCGTCACTCCGTGGCGCTTCGATGGAAGAACTTGATGCCATCAAGGACAAGATCTCTGAAGAAGACTACAAGCGTGCCCGCTTCGTGATTGGCGAGGAAGCCCGTGTGCTCGCTGTCTGCGACGCTCTCGTGGCAGGCGACTACGAGACTGTAGGCAAGAAGATGTATGAGACCCACGAAGGCCTCTCTAAGGATTACGAGGTGAGCTGCGTTGAGCTCGACTTCCTCAACGATGAAGCTAAGAAGCTTGGCGTGACAGGTAGCCGTATCATGGGCGGTGGTTTCGGTGGCTGCACCATCAACCTCGTGAAGAACGATCTCCACGATAAGTTTGTAGAGGAAATCACCGAACGTTTCGAAGACAAGTATGGACACGCTCCGATGATCTACGATGTGGTTATCTCTGACGGCGCACGCAAACTCGACTGATCCGATATGGAAACTACAATACGCAAGGTCGCCTCTCCGATAGGGGAGGTGACTCTCTATCGCCTCACTAATGCCAAAGGTGCATCAGTAGAGCTTTCTTCTCTTGGCGCAGGCATCACTGAAGTGTCAGTGCCCGATGCTAATGGCAAGATTGAAAATGTGACTGTCCGTTATGCCGATCCGACAAGTTATCTTGCAGATGGCCCTTGCGCCGGAAAGACTCCGGGCAGGTTTGCCAACCGTATCTGCAAGGGTAAGCTTCAGATAGATGGCATCACCTACGACCTTCCTATCAACAACGGTCCGAATCATCTTCACGGCGGTCCCGAGGGCTTCCAGAATCAGATCTGGGAGTCGGAAGAGGTGCCTGATGGTGTGCTCTTCCGCTATCACTCTAAAGATGGCGAGATGGGATATCCAGGCAATCTTACTGCAGAGGTGAAGTACACTTGGAATGATGACAATGAACTGACCATTGACCTTTCGGCTACTTCGGATGCCAAAACAGTGGTCAATCTCACCAACCATGCCTACTTCAATCTCGAGGGTGCTGATGGTGCAGAGCCTAATTCAGTGCTTGGCCATGAGCTGAAGCTTAATGCATCATATTTCCTTCCAGGCGATGAGACCCTTATCCCGAGTGGAGAAATGGCTCCTGTAGCTGCTACTCCTATGGATTTTACTGAATTCAAGACTCTCGGACAGGACATCAACAAAGACTTTACTCCGCTGAAATATGGCAAGGGCTATGATCATTGCTTCTGTATAGACGGTCCTAATGGAGAGCTTCGTGAAGCTTGCGTGCTCCGCTCTCCGAAATCTCGTCGCCGTATGACGGTGCTTACCGACCAGCCCGGTGTTCAGGTATATACCGGCAACTATCTTTCCGGCTCTCCTGCTAACATGGCAGGACGCAGCTATGAGGACTATGAGGGAGTTGCAATGGAAGCCCAGGGCTTCCCCGATGCCCCCAGCCATGCAGCATTCCCGTCGCCACGTGTCGCTCCGGATGCTCCCTACCAACGCACTATAGTCTACCGCTTCGATACTTTTTAAAACTATGGAGTGAAAAATTTGAATAAAGAATAGGGGACTTGCTCCCCTATTCTTATTCTTTTATCAGGAAATTTGGGCTTTATCATCTATAGGTATTAATACAATGATAATTCGCTATATTTTATCTATGGCATTGTTTATGGTGTCCTGCCTTAATGTTTTTGGGGAGAATACCGACACATGCAGTAAGATATGGAGCAGCGTAGGGCTGGATGTCAGGCCAGCGTATGCATTCCCATCTTATAAGGATGATATACTCATCAGTATGGTTGACATAGCGAATGCGAAGGCCACAAAGCTTGCTACATCTTTTCATCTAAAATATAGCTTTACATTTGCCACTGACACTCCACAGGGTCGTTTTTATCCCTGTGCTTGGCAGGGGGTCGGCACATCTGTCAACTTCCTTGGCAACCAAAAAGGAATCGGAACTCCTATTTCTGTTTATGCTTTTCAAGGTGCTCCTTTTTTTAGGATAAATAATCGGATGTCTCTATACTATGAATGGAATTTCGGCGCTTCTTTCGGTTGGCATAAATGTGATGGGAAGGTGGCTTATTCCAATCTCATAGTTGGCTCGAAAGTGAATGCATACATAAATATTGGAGCCGGATTGCGTTGGAAACTTGGCGACAGATATGCTGTGACAGCAGGCCTGGATCTCACGCATTTCTCGAATGGAAACACATCGTTTCCGAATCCGGGAGTAAATATGGCAGGTATCAGAATCGGAGTGACGAGAGATCTTGGAAAAGAACATGTGTCTACTAATAAATCAAATTCCTTTGACGTCGATACAGTCCGACGTCGACATAAACTGCAGTTTGATGTCACTGCCTATGGGGCGTGGCGGAAGCGAGTCTACAGAGGGGGAGAGACTCCGGTTCTTCTTAATGGGCATTACCCTGTAGTAGGTCTTGATATTTCCCCTATGTGGCAGATTAAAAAGATATTCCGTGCGGGATGCTCGGTAGATCTCCAGTGGGATCAAAGCACTGACTTGAAGAGACATCATGCATATGGCTCAACTTCAGATGATATTCGTTTTTATCGCCCTCCAATTTTTCGTCAGATATGTGCGGGGATTTCAGGAAGGGCGGAGCTGGTGATGCCTATATTCTCAGTGAATGTGGGAATGGGATACAACTTTATGGGACCGGAGGAGACCCGGGCAACATATCAGCTTGCCAACCTCAAGGTGCGCTTCTCAGAGCGGTTTTTCCTCAATATCGGCTATCAGCTCCTTAACTTCCAGAAACAGAACAACCTCATGCTCGGCGTTGGCTATTCCTTCCGATAACATGAGGTTGGATTATTTATAGATTCTTAATCATTCTTTTATAACGATGGCCGAAGAAATTTATTTCACTGTCTTCTTCAAACCCTAAAGAGGCGTAATACTCCTTGAGCCGAGGCTTTTCTACAGCTACAAGCAATGCAAACTTGCTGTAACCTAAAGAGGCTCCGTAGTCAATGGCAGCCCGCATGAGGTCTTTGCCGAGCCCTTTTCCCCGATATTTGGGTTCGATGGAAAGTGAGTCAAGGTAGTATTCACCGGGATAGGTCTCAATAGCAGATCTCCTGATTACTTCCGGATCCACACCTTGCCACAGTCGGCTCCATGTATATTCACGGATAGGGAGATATTCGTCACCACGATAGGAGATTATACATCCTATTGGTTTGCCGTCTTCTTCCGCTATCAAAGACTTATTCCATGAATACATGGAGCGGGGGTCGGCACAGGATGCCTTGACCCACTCCAGGTCAGATGTGTCCATATCCAGAGCGGTCAAGACAGTTTTTGCCACGAATTCGGTATCTGACTCTTTCGCTTTTCTTATTGTCATTGACCCTCCCATATTTAGTACTGTTCCTTCTCGTTGGGGAAGTCGCCGCTTTTCACGTCGCTTATATAGTGGCGGAATGCATCTGTCATGACCTCGCCCACATTGGCATAACGGCGAAGGAATCGTGGGGAGAATCCCATTGTCATGCCAAGCATGTCGTGCATCACGAGCACCTGACCATCCACACCACCTCCTGCTCCTATGCCGATCACAGGAATAGTAAGTTCTTTTGCTACTTTCTCAGCAAGCTTGGCAGGAATTTTTTCAAGCACTACGGCGAAACATCCGATTTCTTCGAGCAGCTTGGCATCTTCAAGAAGTTTCTTTGCCTCCGCTTCTTCCTTGGCACGGACGCTGTATGTGCCAAACTTGTTGATGCTCTGGGGAGTCAGTCCAAGATGTCCCATCACGGGTATTCCGGCACATAGTATACGCTGAATAGACTCTGCGATCTCTGCCCCTCCCTCGAGTTTCAGCGCTTCAGCATGGCTCTCTTTCATGACGCGAATTGCCGAAGCAAGCGCCTCCTTTGAATTGCCCTGATATGTGCCGAAAGGAAGGTCTACCACCACGAGTGCACGTTTCACTCCTTTCATCACAGACTTGGCATGATAGATCATCTGGTCAAGTGTAATTGGAAGGGTGGTGACATTTCCTGCCATCACATTTGATGCGGAGTCTCCTACCAGGATGACATCCATACCTGCTTCATCCACAAGTTTTGCAGATGTATAGTCATATGCGGTGAGCATGGATATTTTCTCTCCGCGATGTTTCATTTCCGTAAGGCGGCTTGTAGTCACCTTGCGTGTGTTTTCTGCTTGTGCTGTTGACACTTTAATTAATAATTTAATGATTAATTATCAAAGATAAATTCTAAGTTCTAAATTAAGAATGGGTTTGCACAGCTTGTGTAGGAGGAAGATCGCGATTACGCCGGTCACATTCCACCACAACTTTATCGGCAAAATCGGAGAATGCTTTTGCCTCAGGGTTTTCAGAAATATCTCCTCCGGTGCATTCTGTGGCCGTGGGGTGCCCATTGTCTGCCATCTCACAGATGTCTGCTACCAGAGGAATTTGAGCCAATAGTGGCACATTCATGGATTCAGCAAGGCGGGCCGCTCCACCATTTCCGAAAATGTAGTATTTTTCTTCCGGATGGGGTGCCGGAGTAAACCATGCCATATTTTCCACAAGGCCCAGAATAGGCACATTGATTTTCTCGCTGCGGAACATACCGATCCCTTTTCGGGCATCGGCAAGCGCAACCTCCTGAGGTGTACTCACCACTATCACACCGGTGATAGGAAGAGTCTGTACTAAGGTCAGATGTATGTCGCTTGTGCCGGGAGGCATATCTATCAGGAAATAGTCAAGGTCTCCCCACCATGCTTCCGATATAAGTTGCTTCAAGGCATTCGAGGCCATGCCTCCACGCCACAGCACAGGACTGTTCCTGTCTACTACAAATCCAATGCTGAGCATTTTAACTCCGAATTTCTCTATGGGGTCAATCCAGTCTTTTCCTTCTTGGGTCACCATATAGAGCTTTTCGTCTTCAACTCCAAACATCTTAGGCATTGAAGGCCCAAATATATCAGCATCAAGCAAGCCTACCTTATATCCTTTGGCTGCAAGCGCAATCGCGAGATTGGCGGATACCGTGGATTTTCCTACACCTCCCTTACCGGAGCTAATGCCTATGATATTCTTCACTCCTGGGAGCGGTGTCTCCGGTTTAGGAGTTTCAGTCTGGCGATATTTTATCGAGATGCGCCCCTTGACGTCGATATCCGGATCAGCAAAGACCGGAAGAGTCGCTTCTGCGGCGCGTACAACAGATTTGATGAAAGGATCGGTGGGCCGGTCGAAGATAAGTGAGAACGACACTTTATTGCCGTCAATGCGGATATCGTCTTCCACCATGCCGAGTTCCACGATATTCTTCCCGTTGCCGGGATACTTGACATTTGTCAGCGCGTCAAGTATAAGTTTTGGGTATATAGCCATTATTAAGTTGTCAGTTATAAGTTGTCAGTTATAGGTCTTGAGTGACGACCAAATTCACTGTGATAGTCGTCTTTCGCGAGGTCGCTGCAGTCCGGCTCCTTGATTTCTCCATCTCCAATGCGGAAAGATATGAGCTTGATGGTCTTTCCTCGAGAAAGCCATTGCTGCTCATAGAATGTCTTGATAGATGTCACAGGATCAGCAAGGCCGCTTCCATAGAGATCATCGGTGTTGGCTATGACATCAAACCCATTCAGCTCTACGAGTCGCCTTGTATATTCATAAAGGAAGGGAGAATCGGTCTTTAGGTTGACTATTCCTCCGGGACGCAAAAAACTGCGATAATTGGTAAGGAATCTTGAAGAAGTAAGTCGTTTCCTTGCCTTTTGCATTTGCGGGTCAGGAAATGTAATCCAGATTTCATCCACTTCTTCCGGCGCAAAGAACTCAGAAATCTGCTCGATTTCAGTGCGTAGGAATGCTGCGTTGTCCATGCCTTTTTCCTCTACGCTTTTGGCTCCTTTCCACATCCTGGCTCCCTTGATATCAACCCCAATATAGTTTCGGTCGTGGTTTGCTTCGGCAAGGCCTACTGTGTATTCTCCCTTGCCGCAACCGAGCTCCAGCGTGATGGGATTGGAGCGAGAGAAAAACTCGCTGTTCCATTTCCCTTTAAAAGGGAATCCTTTCTCTATCAGTATATGTCTCGGATACTGGAGAACACATCCAAATGTCTCCATATCGGAAAATTTCTGCAGTTTATTCTTTCCCATGGATGAATTTAAAGGTGATTTTAATCTGCTTATCTATTTATGACAAGTATCTTTGTGACTTCAGTATAAGACCCCCCTCCGGGACCGGATGAAGCAAGTACGAAGTAGACACCGCTCGGAACCCTATAAAGATCCATGCCGCACACGTCCCATTGCACTTTCCCGGCAGATGCGGGTCCAAGCTCCCTGACAATGTTGCCGGCAGAATCTGCAATCTTCACTATGCAGTCTTCTTCAAGGCCATCAATAGTCACCCAGCCGTAGTAGTCATCTCTGACCGGATTCGGGTATGCCCTTGCTGACGAAGCTCCGGCCTCATTTGACTGTCCGTTCAGGTAGAGCTCACAAAGTCCGGTTGAAGTTGCCACCATTAAGGAGTTGTTGTCCGGATTATAGCAAGTGGCATATACCAAATCAGATGGTATTGCTGAGTTGTCAGTGTTTAACTCCTGGAGGATAGTCCTTCCGTCAGATGAAGTGCAGACGAGTCCTCCTCCTGAAAGCGAAAACCATTTACGTCCCATACCATCAATTGATATGTTATTGACAGAGGTTCCGGCAAGCAGATAGTCGGCTAAAGATGTGCCATCATTTCTACTCACTTTTATCCTGGATACAGTATTGGGATTAGAAAAGGATTCTTTAGGATTGAAAGTAAAAACTCCGTTGTTAGTTCCTACCCAAACAAGACCGGTGGATGGATCCTCTATTGCACAGTAAATATCGGTACAGTCAAGTTTCCCATCAGAATCCTCTAATTCTGTGGTTTTCATAAGCACCTGACGGTCATCAATATCTGTGTCAATAGTGCCGTTGTGATCATAAACCACGAATGGCTTTTGATAAAAGCTGATTGGGAAATAAACTATCATATTCTCATTGCCTTGATAGGAGAGAGGAAGTATTTGATTATAGCAGCTGACAAATATATCATTGATTTTTAGCCGAGTGAAGGGTTGGAATGTCTCAGGCGACATACTGGCACGACGTTTCTCAGGAGTCCATATCCATATTTCAGGAAAGTATTCATCTAAAGTTTCCGTATTGATATGCACCACCACCAGATTGCCACGGCTGTCGAATGAGGGACTGAGAAGCATTAAGGTATTACTCCAAGTGGAATATGGTTCCTGCACGGATACGTGTCCCGGAGCATCAGGTGTATCATTACTTTTTGTCATATGTAGCAATGACGACATGTCGGATATATCATAGCGAAGAAGACCATTATAGATAGATCCGATATAGAAAATATTGGGATTGTCCGGATCTTGTGCTATTCCATCAGGATTTATCAGCCTTGTTGGAGTCTCCGGATTTAGATAAGGTAATCCGTACATTGTCCATGTCTGATCCTTGAGACCTGACAGTAGAATAGGATTGCGTGTGCTAATAGCCGCAAAATTTTGGTCGTTGCCATGAGTATTCACAAGCATACCATGCTGCGGGGTGTACTTAAGATTGTTTGAGCGGAATACTGCGGGTGCGTTTGGTCGGGTAATTTGGCTTGTAAGGGTCCATGAGTCGTCTTCTTCATGGCGCACTGAATATATCCCTTCACGTGGTTTTGCATAATACACATTCTTTAGATCCCAGCTTCCACAGACAAGATTACGGTCTTCCTCACGGCGTAGGATGGCAGTTATGGATTTGGTGTTTTTGTCTATCTGGAATAGTGAACCTAAACGCGCAAATAATATACCCTCTTTATTATACGAAATATAAGAATTATCCAGATTCCTTAGGGATTTTATATTTGGCGTCTCATTTTCAGATTCAAAACTGACTATATAATGGGTTGTCTCCCGGTCTACTTTTCTTGAGAGCACAAATGAGTCTGAGGTCAATGGCAAAAGATCGTTTACTTCCCCAGCCCCTGCCCAGTCTACTTCCTTGAAGTCAGATATGGAAAGAAGTTTTGAATCTGCTTTATTTGCATAGAGGTTGCCATTGCGTGCTATTACAAATTGGTCAGCGACCCGAATAGCTTTATCAATAGGCTCATTGTAGATACCACTTGATGATACCTCAATTTTTTTATCATCAATTATCAAGTATCCGAAATCTGTAGAAAGATATGCACGATTAAGTTCAGGGTCAAAAGAAATGGAGCGCACTTCTTTTGATTCTGATGTATTGAAACTCTTTAAATCAGTGATGGTTCTCACGGTGCCATCATCTTGCAGAATATCAATTGTATAGTCGTGGTATACAATTAGCAGATAGTTTCTGAATGCGTTATAGTTGGCCATCCTAATGAGCGAACCGGAAAGAAAATTCTGGGCATTATATGGGCGTATTTCTCCTGATTCTTTGTCTATGCCGAAAAGAAACAGCAGTTTTTCATTATTGTCAGAAGAGCTTGCGTTGTATAGTTGTGCTTGTGCAAGAATATAAGTTTTGTTGGGAGTGTCAAAGATGTTCTCAACGTTGTCGTCGAATGTGTTGAAAAGTCTCCAGTCATTGGAGTTGGAGGCAGCTTGTGCCGAAAGTGCTATAAGGAAGCAGGCACAAAGAGCCGACAGCCATTTCATCATAGCTGTTATGGCACGTCCGCGGTGAGAGATCTTGTTTTTTGCTTCTTCTGACATTTCTGCAAAGCACACGCCCGTCTCTTTTGGTATGAAGATAGGGTCGTAGCCAAAACCGTGCGATCCATGCCTTTCTTTAGCGATTTCCCCTTCTACAGAGCCCTCAAATACATGCTCCTTACCGTCAAGTGACAATGCCACGCATGTGCAGAAATGAGCACTGCGATCTTCTGTGCCCTCCAAGTTTTTGAGCAGAAGGTCGATATTCTTGTCAGGATTGCAGTCCTCTCCGGCATATCTCGCGGTGTGCACTCCCGGTGCTCCTCCAAGGGCATCAACCATAAGACCGGTATCGTCAGCAAAGCAGTCAAGACCACTCGCTTCCTTGATGGCACGCACTTTGATCAGTGCGTTACCTTCAAGAGTGTCGGCGGTTTCTTCTATGTCATGGTGAAATCCTATATCGTCAAGACTTAGTATCTCAAGTCTATCGCCCGCAATGGCTCTCGCTTCGCGTAGCTTGGCTGCGTTGTTGGTGGCCATCACAAGTTTTCGTTTTTTTGTCATATCGTTTCCTGTGTAATTTAGAATGAGTAGATACTCTTCTTAAAATAACGGACATCGAACGGCTTTATTACTTATAGAATGTTAATGTCTGTTGAAGGATAACCATCTTTCATTGCAGAGATGTACGGCTAAAGAAAGAAGAGAGGTCGCAATGAATACATATGCCCAAAAAGTGATTTTCCCAAAGCCACATATACCGAACCAGATGCCAAGTTGAATGACCGGGAAATGAAAAAGATACATCTCGTAGGATATATTGTTGCGATGGCGTAGCCGCTTGATGTCGTAAGGCAGTAGCGATAGGGCCAAGATTATCGCGGAAATGGCAAACGGCTCAATTATTATCTGCAGTGTGATTGAAGCCAGAGGAAGTAAGAGTTTAAATAATATCCCGACTATCAATATTGCCCATATGTTTCTAATGAAGAAATCCTTTACGAAGAAAATTAGCATACCCGCGTAAAAGAATGCTAATTGACCAAAAATCTGGCGGCGTAATATGTCGTAGATTTCATTGCCCGTGGATATGTACAGATAGGTGAAAATTTGCCTGTAGATTATGGATATCAAGATCACTAATAAAGCCATCCAATGATGTGGTATACGCTTAAAAAAAGATGAAATCCAAATGAAAATAGGCACTGAAAAATATAGGCACCACTCCACTTTCATTGTCCAGAGTGAGCCGTTGACAGCCTGTGTGACATAGGAGTCTCCTTCAAAGACCCCGGGAAGATCAGGATGGAGCCAATTTAGAAAAGAAATATTGGCACCGAGATAAGCTGCCACTCCTTCAGATTGAAAATAAGAGAAGGCAGGCAGATTTGAAGTCATGCTTAATCCCAATGCGCATGCAATTACAATGAAAATATAAGGAGGAAGGATTCGCCTGGCTCGTTGACGGGTATATTTCAGAGTATCGCCATGTCTGACATAGTTAGGATACATTAGAAACCCACTTATGGCAAAAAAGCCTCCTACTGCCTCAAAGGATGAAAGTGGAAAGTAAAGGGAATAGCCTGTAAGATAATCTACATGAGCTATGATGACCGCTATGGAAAGAACATAGCGCATCAAATCCATATTGGGATAATAAGATATTGAAAGGTTGGAGGCGTGACTTTTATGGGCACGCCTCCTTTTGTTGTTGTTCGCTTCCAATAGAAGTTATAATCAGATTACGATATTGACTATTCGGCCGGGCACTACTATGACTTTCTTCGGGGTCTTGCCTTCAAGCCATTTCTCGGCAGCCGGATCTGCAAGGGCAGCCGCTTCTACCGCAGCCTTGTCGCTGTCGGCTGGCACTTCGATGTTGAATCGCATCTTGCCGTTGAACTGAACCGGATATTTAACGGTGTCTTCCTTCAATGCCTCTTCATCCCACTTCGGCCACTGGCTGTCGGATACACTGCCCTCATGTCCGAGCTGATGCCAGAATTCCTCTGCAATATGCGGTGCGAATGGCGCAATGAGTCGAGCGAATTCGTCCATGGATTCTGTGCTGACAGTCGGGAGCTTACCAAGTTCGTTGACGGCAATCATAAAGGCAGCTACAGATGTGTTGAATGAGAAGTTCTCGATGTCTTGGCTCACTTTCTTTATGAGTGTATGCATGATTTTCTTCTCCTTCGGGGTGCGTTCGCTGTCAGTGCGTTTTACAAAGATGTTCCAGAGCTTGCGGAGGAATCGGTTGACTCCGTCGATGCCGTTGGTATCCCATGGCTTTGACTGCTCCACCGGACCGAGGAACATCTCGTAGAGCCTCAGAGTGTCAGCACCATATTTCTCTACGATTACGTCAGGATTGACGACGTTGAACATTGACTTCGACATCTTTTCCACTGCATAGCCGCATACGTATTTGCCATCCTCGAGGATGAACTCTGCATCAGCAAAGTCAGGACGCCAAGCCTTGAATGCCTCTTGGTCAAGAATGTCGTTGCTTACGATATTCACATCAACGCGAATGGGCATAGTGTCGTATTGGTCTACAAGACCTTTGCTTACGAATGTGTTGGTGCCTTTTATACGATATACGAAATTGGTGCGTCCCTGGATCATTCCCTGGTTGACGAGCTTCTTGAAGGGCTCAGGACTCACTACGAGCCCGAGGTCATAGAGGAACTTATTCCAGAAACGGCTGTAGATCAAGTGACCTGTTGCATGCTCCGCTCCTCCTACATAGAGGTCTACGTCACGCCAATATTCATCAGCCTCAGGGCTCACAAGAGCTTCGTCGTTGTGTGGATCCATATAGCGCAGATAATAGGCAGAGCTTCCGGCGAAGCCAGGCATAGTGCAGAGCTCGATCGGGTATCCTTCAGGTGTCTTCCAGTTTTCAGCACGTCCGAGTGGTGGCTCACCATCGGCAGTTGGCAGGTAGCTGCTTACTTCAGGTAGAAGAAGCGGGAGCGCTGATTCATCCATCAGGTATGCAATGCCATCTTTGTAGTAGACAGGGAATGGCTCTCCCCAATAGCGCTGGCGTGAGAATATGGCATCGCGGAGTCGGTAGTTGACTTTTACGCGTCCGATTCCCTTTTCTGATATGTGCTGTTTTGTCTTTGCAATCGCTTCCTTCACGGTAAGGCCATTGAGGTCAAGATCCGGTCCGCAGGAATTGCAAACGATACCTTCCTTGGCATCGAAGCTTTCTTCTGAGACATCGGCACCTTCAATCAGGGGAATGATAGGAAGATTGAATTTCTTTGCAAAAGCATAGTCGCGTGAGTCATGTGCCGGAACAGCCATGATGGCTCCCGTTCCATAGCCCGCAAGTACATAATCACTCACCCAAATGGGTATTTCCTTTCCGCTAAGTGGGTTTATAGCATAGGAACCGGTGAATACTCCTGTGACTTTCTTGTCGATCTGGCGTTCCCTCTCGGTCTTATGTTTCACTTCGTTGAGGTATGCCTCAACAGCCTCCTTTTGTTCAGGAGTGGTCAGAAGCTTCACATATTCTGATTCAGGAGCAAGCACCATGAATGTGACACCGAATACTGTATCAGCGCGGGTAGTAAAGATCTCTAATTCGAGGTCGGAATCTTTAACCGGGAATCTCATCTCGGCTCCTTCGCTGCGTCCGATCCAGTTGCGCTGTGTCTCCTTAAGAGAGTCGCTCCAGGCGAGTGTCTCAAGGTCGTCGAGCAGACGGGGGGCATAAGCCGATACGCGCAGGCACCATTGGCGCATGAGCTTCTGCTCCACTGGATAGCCACCGCGCACGCTTAGTCCTTCTGACACCTCGTCGTTGGCGAGTACGGTGCCGAGTTCGGGACACCAGTTCACCATCGTCTCTCCTTGGAATGCAATGCGCCAGTTCATGAGGGTTTCGCGCTGCTCCTTTTCTGTCATTGCGTTCCATTGGTCGGCAGTCAGAGAAATCTCCTTCGTCTCTGCAGCATGGAGTCCTTCGGTGCCATGCTTCTCGAGATGGGCTATAAGCTCTGATATCGGACGTGCTTTGCCAAGTTCTGTGTCATAATAATGATTGAACATCTGCATGAATGCCCACTGTGTCCATTTGTAGTATTTCGGATCGCAGGTGCGTACCTCACGGCTCCAGTCGAATGAGAATCCTATCTTGTCAAGCTGGGAGCGATAGCGTGCGATGTTATCAGTTGTGGTCTTTTCGGGGTGCTGTCCGGTTTGGATGGCATATTGTTCCGCAGGAAGACCGTAAGCATCGTAGCCCATCGGGTGAAGCACATTGAAGCCCTGCTGCCTTTTATAGCGGGAATAGATGTCGCTTGCAATGTAGCCAAGCGGGTGGCCAACGTGAAGGCCGGCACCGGATGGGTAGGGAAACATGTCAAGCACATAGTATTTTGGCTTGTCCTTATTGATTTCTGTCTTGAAGACTTCGTTGTCGCGCCAGTATTGTTGCCAGCGATATTCGATGTCGTTGTGATTGTAGTCTGCCATTGTATGTCGTAGTTTATTATAATTTTCAATAAGAGGAAAAAGTATTGAGCATTGTCACTACCCTGTAGAGACCGTATACGCAGTCAAGAGGTATCTCAAGAGGAGGGTATTTCTGGTTGATACTTTTTGCCTCGATGTATTTTTTCCCCCTGCTTGATGGATATACGTCTTTGAAAAAAACTCCGTTGGAAGAATCCACTATCATTGGGTGCCCCCATGGAATAAAAGCTTTGTCGTCGATCTTTTTGATAAATATTATCGAACCGTCGTGGAAGTCCGGCTCCATGCTGTCGCCTGATATGCGTATTGCGAAGTCCACTCCCTGCACCGGGCTTATCACTTTCTCACATTCGCTTGCATTGATCGATTGCGACCATGCAGTTATGTTTCCGGCAAATGCGGTGACAGGCAATAGCGGCACGAGATAGCCCGCTTCCTGAAGCAGTTTCTTAGGGTCGTTGGCCTCCTTGCTATACATCTCTCCTTCTCCATATAGCAGCCATTCGCGGTTGAGGTCGGGATAAAGCGTAGCTATGCGGTTGATCTTTTCTGCCGGAATCGACTTGCGGATCACTCCAATGTAGGTTGGCGCCACGCCGAGACGCTTGCAAAATTCAGTCTGCGGTATGCGGTTTTCCTTTAAATATGTCAGAAGCCGCCCTTTGACGGTGGAAAGGTCATATTTATCTGAAGCCATAAAAATCCTAATGCTTATTAATTATTATGCAAAGTTAATAGATTATTTGTGTATAACAAAATAATTTTAAGGAAATGTTATGGTTTTCTCGTTTTTTTATCTATTGCTCCAAGAAGTTTATGCAGTTGGGAGGAAAGCACGGGTATATTCTCAAAATATGCCACTATCAAGACGTATAGACATAAGATCAGTCCCCTGATAATATAAGTGCTCCACATGGCATATGGGAAATCGCAGGCTGAGCCTATGCCCCAAAGGATAGCGGCAAGAAGGGTGTACACCCCAATGCGTTTCACTTCATATGGGATGGGATAATATTTCCTGCCGAGGAGATAGCTGACCGTCATGATTCCTCCATAAGATATGAGGGCAGCCCATGCAGAACCGATATAGCCGTCGGGCATGCCGATTGCAGGCACGAATATAAGGTTGCCTCCCAGCATGAGCACAAATCCGAGCAGCGAAAGATACATTCCCCATTTGGTGCGGTCGGTAAGCTTATACCAAAGAGACAGGTTGAAATAAACACCAAAACATATGTCGGCAATCATCATAATCGGCACTACTCTTAGGCCTGCCCAGTAGTCCGGAGATATGAAGTGCTTCAGCACAGGAAGGAAATACATCACTCCAAGGAAGATTGCGAGAGCGAAAATGATAAAATATTTCATGGCGTCGCAATAAGCCTGGGTCTTGTCTTCCCCTTGCCGGGCCGCCTTGGAGAAAATGAATGGCTCGTAGGCATAGCGGAAAGCCTGCGTGAACATCATCATCACCACAGCTATCTTGATGTTGGCTCCGTAAAGCCCCACCATTGCCTTTGCTCCTTCAGGATCATTGGGGAAGATGTATGGGATTATGATTTGTCCCATACCCTGGCTAAGGTTGCCGGCAACTCCAAGCACAAGTAGAGGCCAAGAATAATTGAGCATCTTTTTCAGTAGGGCAGTGTCGCATACTATATGCTTCACTTTCATTTGCGGAAGGAGGCATAGGAGCACCACAAGAGTGCTGATGACATTGGCGAGGAAGATCCATCCTACCCCAAACGACTCGCCGCCAAGCGGCGAATAAAACCATGAGATGAGCTGGGGGGCAGCCTCGTTGATCTTTGGGCAACCTAACAAGAAGAATAGATTAAGGCCGATATTGACTCCAATATTTAGAAGCTTTATGCCGGCAAATGTCCATGCCTTGCGCTTAAATCTCAAGTAGGCAAACGGAAGGTTGGTAAAGGCATCGACTGCTACGGTGAAGCCCATCATCCATACGAAGTCAGGATGATGAGGCAGGGTGAGTGCGGAAGAAATGGGCTGCAGAAAGATACTGATAAGAGCTATGAAGAGCAAGGATGTGGATGCAACCGATATCATAGCCGTACTATATACCTTTTCGTAGTCTTCTTCCTTATTGGCATAGCGGAAGAACCCTGTCTCCATGCCATAGTTGAGGATCACTATAATCACTGCCACGATAGCATAGAGATAGCTGACTATTCCATAGTCAGCTTCCGAGAATAGATAAGTATATAAAGGCACGAGCCCCCAGTTGAGAAATCTGCCTATGATGCTGCTCAGTCCGTAGACGGCGGTGTCTTTGACGAGTGATTTTATTCCGGCCATGTTGCGTATTGCGTATTGCGTTGTCCGTTTTGCGTAGTTAGTCGAAGAGGGAAGCTTCGGTTGTCTTTGGATAGCGTCCGAGGTGCCTGAAAGCAAGTTCTGTCACTTCGCGTCCACGCGGAGTGCGCTTCAGAAAACCTTCCTTTATAAGGAAAGGCTCGTAGACTTCCTCGATTGTCCCGCTGTCTTCTCCAAGAGCGGTTGCTATTGTGGTCAGTCCTACAGGCCCCCCTCCGAATTTATCAATAATCGTGGTAAGGATGCGGTTGTCGATCTCATCAAGCCCGTGAGTGTCGATATTCAATGCTTCAAGCGACATTTTTGCCGTAGGAAGATCGATGGTGCCATTCCCCCTGACCATAGCGAAGTCACGGACGCGGCGAAGTAGGGCGTTTGCTATTCGCGGCGTGCCTCGGCTTCTTACTGCGATTTCAAGGGCAGCATCGTCGATTATGGATGTATTGAGGAGGCGGGCAGAACGTTTGACAATTCCCTTCAACACTTCATGGTCGTAGTATTCGAGATGGCAGTTTATGCCAAATCGGGCACGTAGGGGCGCCGTCAGGAGTCCGCTTCGTGTAGTGGCTCCAATCAAAGTAAAGGGGGAAATGGTGAGTTGCACCGACTTCGCTCCCGGACCTTTGTCCAGGAGGATATCGATGCGGTAGTCTTCCATTGCTGAGTAGAGATATTCCTCTACGATCGGATGCAATCGGTGGATTTCGTCGATGAAGAGTACATCATGTGGCTCAAGACTCATTAGGATACCGGCAAGATCACCGGGTTTGTCGAGTACCGGGCCGCTCGTCACCTTGAATCCGACATTCAGCTCATTTGCCACGATATTGCTCAAAGTGGTTTTCCCGAGTCCGGGAGGACCATGCAGCAAGGTGTGGTCGAGGGCTTCTCCGCGCATACGGGCAGCCTGCACGAAGACGCGCAGGTTTGCCACAATCTTGTCTTGTCCGCTGAAATCATCGAAACTCAGCGGACGCAAGGCTTTTTCTATGTCGCGGTCGCTTCCCTTAGGGGTGGTCTGGCTTCCGTGTATATCGAATTCAGGCATCAGTCTTTGACGGTGATGAGATAGTAGTTTTTCTTACCTCTCTGGGCAAGGATATATTTGCCTCCGAGAAGATGGCTGGTGCCGATCACTGCAGCGGGGTCGGTGAGTTTCTCTTTGTTGATGCTCACGCCATTGCCCTGGATCATCTTTCGAGCCTCACCTTTAGATGGGAAAACTGAAGTCTTTTCTGCCAGGAATTCAAGAGCCGGGACTCCAGCCTCTATGTCGGCACGGGAAATTTCAAATATGGGGACACCTTCGAAGATATCGAGAAGTGTCTGCTCGTCGAGTTTGTGAAGTTCATCTACTGCGCTGTTGCTGAAGAGTATCTTGCTTGCGGAAACAGCGGCATCGTAAGCTTCACGACCATGTACCATCACAGTAACTTCCTCTGCAAGTTTCTTCTGCAACGGACGCATGCCCGGATCCTTTGCATGTTCCTCTACAAGGGCTTCGATTTCCTCTTTGGAGAGGAATGTGAATATCTTCAGGTATTTCTCAGCCTCGGCATCGCCGACATTGAGCCAGAACTGATAGAACTTGTAAGGAGACGTATATTTAGCATCGAGCCATACATTACCGCTTTCTGTCTTGCCGAATTTTCCACCATCTGCTTTGGTGATGAGAGGGCATGTGAGCGCGAATACCTCTCCGCCAAGCTTGCGGCGAATGAGTTCACCGCCTGTGGTGATATTACCCCATTGGTCGGACCCACCGAGCTGTAGCTTGCAGCCCTTTGTCTCATAAAGATGGAGGAAGTCGTAGCCTTGGAGTAGCTGGTAGGTGAATTCCGTGAAGCTCAAGCCGTCGCGAGCCTCTCCGTTGAGGCGTTTCTGTACGGATTCCTTCGCCATCATGTAGTTGACGGTGATGTGCTTTCCAATCTCACGTGCGAAATCAAGGAAAGAGAAGTCTTTCATCCAGTCATAGTTGTTGACGAGCTCAGCTTTGTTGGGTGCATCGCTCTCGAAGTCGAGGAAGCGGGAAAGCTGTGCCTTGATGGCTTCCTGATTGTGGCGAAGGGTAGCCTCATCAAGTAGGTTGCGCTCAGCGCTTTTGCCGGAAGGGTCGCCGATCATACCGGTGGCACCCCCTACGAGTGCTATTGGCTTGTGGCCGCAACGTTGGAAGTGGCGCAGCATCATCACTCCGCAGAGGTGACCGATGTGGAGTGAGTCTGCAGTGGGGTCAATGCCAAGGTAGGCGGTTGTCATTTCCTTATTTAGCTGCTCTTCTGTGCCCGGCATCATGGTGTGGATCATGCCGCGCCAGGTAAGTTCTTCAATGAAATTCATGTCTTGTATATATTTGATTGTTGAATGCTTGTCGCTTATTGTTTCTTCACATATGTCTCAAGTATGCTTCCTACCGCTCCGAGAGTCTCTTTCGAGATGCACTCCATGTTGTCGGAAGCTGTGTGCCAACCGCTGAAGAATCCTGTTCCCTCACGGTAGTCTATTATGTCGATGGTGGGTATCCCTGCTTTGATGAGCTCTACATGGTCGTCGTTGACAGCAGAGCCCATACGGTTGACGAACATTCCTTCGTGCCCGAGACTCTTTGCGATGCTCCATATTTGGTCGGCAAGAGCAGGGTTGGCAAGTTGAGAGAAATATTCCCTCATGAATGTGGCATCTGCAGCCCCAACCATGTCAAGAAGTATGGCTGCCGATGGCATATATCCTTCCACGGGAAGATTATGTGCGAAATGTCTTGCTCCGAGAGCCCAGCTTTCGTCGTTGCTCTCTTCCCCCCAGTCTTCAGCGTCACAAAGCAGAATGTCTACTCCGGTGCCGCTCCCTGTGGCTGTAAGTGTCCGTGCAAGTTCAAGGAGCACTCCGGTGCCGCTTGCGCCATCATTGGCACCGTCTACAGGCGATGAATGCTTTTCCGGGTTGGGGTCATTGTCAGCCCAAGGACGGCAATCCCAGTGGGCAAGCAGGAGTATGCGCTTTTCTGCATTTGGGTTGATGCGTGCGAATATGTTGCGCATTGGTATCCGTGTGCCATCGAAGGTGGTCAGGGTCGCAGTTTGTTCTGTGACTTCTGCCCCGAATGACTTTAGTTTTTCAGTAAGCCAGTTGCCACACTGCCGGTGTGCTTCTGTGCCCGGCACACGAGGTCCGAACTCAACCTGGCGCGCCACATAGGAGTAGGCACTGTCGGCGGAAAAAAGAGTAGATGTCTCTTCTGAGGCAGTTACACTCTCGTTTCCTTCAGCAGAGGAGCTCTTTTTGCTTGCTCCGCATGAAAGAAGCAGAGTCAAGATAGTGGCTGCTGTTGCAGCTGTTTTAATTATTCCGGTTCTGCTCATTTCAGTTTCTCGTTGATTTCTTCCATTACGCATTTCTCGTGTCGCTTGGCGAGCTTGAAATATTCCTTCATGGTGGCATTGACCGCATCTATGTATCCTATTGTGCCATATTTGAACTTCCCCTTTAGGATATATTCTCTTGTGAAAGTACCCATGGTGGTGGAAAGGATTTCCATAAGGGTGACTTTTCGGGGTGTGGTCTGGGCATCAGTGCAGCTGTCTTCCAGATGCCCTATAGAGTCGTTGATGCTTCCGGGAATGCGGATGATGGCGAGCTTCTTTTTATGGGCGGATATACGTTCCGTGCGGCCATATACAGAAGGAAGCTCAGCTTCATCGTCGTTCCATATGGTGCCAGCCCTGTGGAAGAACCTTAATTGGAAGTCAGGATAATTGTTGGTGTCTTCCTTATTCATCAGGAAATTTCTGCGGGGTATGAAAAGACCGTGTATCTCTTTTGCATCCTTGATAAATCTTTCAAGATAGTCCTTGAGTTCGCGTGGCGCCAATTCATTGGGGCGAAGAAAGAGGATCCAATCGTTTTTTGCTTGGTTTATGGCATGGTTGTGCGCTTGGAAGTTCTCTTCGACATTGTCGACAGTGTGAATCACATTGCAGCCCTCTTTGCGTGCAATTTCTACAGTGTCGTCGGTGCTACCCATGTCATAGATCATGACTTCGTCGTAGTCTTTGACGTTTTCGATCACTTTCCGCAAGTATCTCGCTGAATTATATGTCCCGATAAGTACAGATATTGCCATTTGTTTTGTAGAGTTGGAGTCTCTTTAAACATAATGCGCAAAATTAATAAAAAAAACGCGAATATGCAAAAAGAAAATAGGTCGACTCACGTCGACCTAATTCCTTTAATTCAAACAACAATAACAACTTTTTCAGAACGCTTATAGCAATTAAACTAATCAATCTAATCAATTTCAGTGTAACTCGAGGGAGCGATTCAGACTCTTTGTCTTGCATCCCGTCTTTCTGTCCGAGTTACGTATATTAAACACGCCTGAAAGGTCGAAGGTTCATTTGAATCGATGATAAAGTTCCTAATTAACTTTTATTTAACATATGTAACATGTTTGCAACATCCGGGATGTTTAATCGTTTAATTGTTTAATCGTTTAGTTTATTTGATATTTTAATTTGAGGTTTCCAACTGACTAAACGGTTAAACATATAAACGATTAAACAAAGAATATTACTTGCTGAGTCGTGCCTGGATTTCGGCGGTTTCCTTTTCGTAGCCGGGTTTGCCGAGAAGAGCGAACATGTTCTTCTTGTAAGCCTCTACACCTGGCTGGTTGAAAGGATTCACGCCAAGCATATATCCTGAGATGCCGCATGCTTTCTCGAAGAAATAGATGAGTGCACCAAGTGTGTATTCATCAAGCTTGTTGATTTCAATCTTGATGTTAGGCACACCGCCGTCAACGTGTGCGAGCATTGTGCCAAGTTCTGCCATCTTGTTGACGTCGTCTACTTTCTTGCCACCGAGGAAGTTCAGTCCGTCGAGGTTCTGGTCGTCGGTAGGAATATATTTGTGTAGCAGCGGTTCCTTGACAGAGATCACTGTCTCAAAGATGGTGCGTTCGCCATCCTGGATCCACTGACCCATTGAGTGAAGGTCGGTAGTGAAGTCTACAGCTGCCGGGAAGATACCCTTTCCGTCTTTGCCTTCGCTTTCTCCGTAGAGCTGTTTCCACCATTCTGCGAAGTAGTGGAGTTTTGGGTTGAAGTTGGCGAGTATCTCAATCTTCTTGCCGCTCTGATAGAGGGCGTTGCGGACACGTGCGTACGTTTCTGCGATGTTGTCGCCACCGGGTTCGGTGGTGTCTTTTTCCATTTCAGCTGCACCGGCAATAAGCTTGGTGATGTCGAAGCCTGCAACGGCGATAGGAAGAAGACCTACCGGAGTGAGCACTGAGAAGCGGCCACCAACATTATCAGGAATTACGTATGTCTCATAACCTTCCTGAGTGGCGAGAGTGCGGAGGGCACCCTTCTTCTCGTCGGTGATTGCCACGATAAGATCTTTGGCAGCTTCCTTGCCGGCCTGCTCTTCGAGCTGAGCCTTGAGAAGGCGGAATGCAATTGCAGGTTCGGTAGTGGTGCCAGACTTTGAGATTACCACGATACCGAATTTCTTATCCTTGAGGAAATCCTGGAGTTCTGCAGTGTATTCCTCGCCGATGTTCTGTCCGGCGTAGAGCACCTTTGCATGCTTTGGCTCAGGATTATGGATAAAGTCAGCGAAATTATTGCTGAGTGCGCTGATCACAGCCTTAGCACCGAGATAGCTGCCGCCGATGCCAATGCAAACCACGTAGTCGCATTTTTCTTTAAGGCGGTCGGCTGTTGCGTTGATTCTTTCAATAAGTTTCGGGTCGGTCTCGGAGGGGAGTTTCACCCAACCGAGGAAATCATTTCCGGCTGCGCGTCCGGTATTGACGTCAATGATTGCCTCATTTGCGGCTCCTGCATTGGCGTTGAATTCTTTTTCAGCAAAATATACTGCATGCTGAATATCAATACTTACTGCTTTCATAGTTTTTTATAGTTTTGGGTTATTTGATTTTGCCTATATCTATATAAGGTGTTTAAGGTCTTTAAAGTCTTTAAAGTCCGGATGATCAGAAGAGTCGGGATGCTATGAGAAGGTGTCGGCAAGTTCTTTCATGGCGCGGCGCACGTTGACTCCTTCATAGAGCACAGCATGCACCATATCAAGTATTGGCATCTCCACCTGAAGGTCTTGGCGCTCATTGATGTCATACATACACTTGGTGCCATAGTATCCTTCTGCCACCATGCTCATCTCCATTTTTGCTACCTTTACGCTATAGCCTTTGCCGAGCATCGAGCCAAAGTTGTGATTTCGTGAGAACTTGCTGTAGGCTGTCACGAGCAGGTCGCCAAGGTAAGCAGATCGGTCAATGTCGCGAGGCATTGGTGAGATTGTGTCTACAAACTTACGCATCTCCCTTATGGCGTTGCTGACGAGCATTGCCATGAAGTTGTCGCCGGCCTTCATTCCGTTGACCATGCCGGCTGCAATAGCGTAGACATTCTTCAGCACTGCCGCATATTCAATGCCGTCAACATCATCTGAGATGATTGTCTTCATCTTGGCGGAAGCAAGACGGGAGGCAAACTGCCGGGCCTTGTCTGTGTCGAGACATCCAATGGTAAGATAGCTCAGACGCTCAAGAGCCACTTCTTCTGCATGGCATGGACCGCCGATCACAAGCATATTGCCACGAGGCACACCGCACACTTGCTCGAAGTAGTCGGTTATGATCATATTGCGGTCCGGAACAATGCCTTTGACAGCCGACACGATATTCTTCCCTTTGATGTCAATGGTGAGTTTGCTTATCTCCGGCAGGAAATATGGAGAGGGCATTGCCACTACAAGGGTGTCAGCCCCGGCAGCAACCTCATTGATGTCGGCGGAGAAGTCGATACGGTCAGTGTCGAAACTGACATCGGTCAGGTATGAGGGGTTGTGGCCGTATTTCCTGAACTCCTCAATCTTTTCTTCGCTACGGAAATACCAGCCTATGCGGTCGCAGTTCTTGAGCAGAAGCTTTGCCAATGCTGTGGCCCAGCTTCCACTTCCGAGAACGGCTACTTTCGATATGTGGTCTACGCTTTCCATGATTATTTTTCTTCTTCTTTCTCTTCCTCGGCTTCAGCCTTCACTTGCTTCTTTTCGGGGCGCATCTGCGGGAAGAAGAGTACCTCTTGTATTGCAGTCTGTCCGGTCATTAGCATTGTCAGGCGGTCCATTCCGATTCCAAGGCCGGATGTCGGTGGCATGCCGTATTCGAGGGCACGGATGAAGTCGTGGTCGATGATCATTGCTTCGTCATCTCCCTTGTCGGCGAGGTTCATCTGGTCTACGAAACGCTCGTACTGGTCGATAGGGTCGTTAAGCTCAGAGTATGCGTTGCAGAGTTCCTTGCCGTTGACCATAAGCTCGAAACGTTCGGTGAGTTCCGGATTGTCGCGGTGCTTCTTTGTGAGCGGCGACATCTCGATAGGATAGTCGGTGATGAAGGTGGGCTGGATATATGTTCCTTCGCACTTCTCGCCGAAAATCTCGTCGATGAGCTTACCTTTGCCCCAGCTTGGATCGACTTCAATGTTCTCCTGCTTGCAGAATGCGCGGAGTTCTTCTTCAGTCTTGCCGGTGATGTCGAACCCTGTATGCTCTTTGATGGCGTCGGTCATCGTCACGCGGCGGAATGGGGCTTTGAAAGACACTACATTGTCGCCGATCTGCACATCAGTTGTGCCGTTGACGTCAAGACAAATCTTTTCGAGCATGTTCTCAACGAAGCGCATCATCCAATTATAGTCTTTGTAGGCAACATATACCTCCATACAGGTGAACTCCGGATTGTGGGTGCGGTCCATGCCTTCGTTACGGAAGTCTTTGGCGAACTCATACACACCGTCGAAGCCACCTACAATGAGTCGCTTCAGGTAAAGCTCGTTGGCGATGCGCAGATATAGAGGTATGTCAAGTGCATTGTGGTGGGTGATGAAGGGACGTGCTGCAGCTCCGCCGGGGATTGACTGAAGAATCGGGGTCTCCACTTCCATGATGCCATGGTCGTTGAAGTATTGGCGCATGGAGTTGAAGATTTTGTTGCGCTTGAGGAATATCTCCTTGATGCCGGGGTTTACGACAAGGTCAACGTATCGCTGACGGTAGCGCTGTTCGGGATCGGTGAATGCATCATAGGCCTTGCCATCCTTCATCTTCACCATGGGGAGAGGACGCAGGCTCTTGCTAAGCACTGTGATTTCCTGTGCGTGTACGGATATTTCTCCTGTCTGAGTGCGGAATACGTATCCCTTTACGCCGATGAAGTCACCAATGTCGAGTAATTTCTTGAAGACCACGTTATACATGTCCTTGTCTTCGCCGGGGCAGAGATCGTCGCGGCTTACGTAGATCTGGATGCGTCCTTCTGCATCCTGAAGGCTCACGAATGAAGCCTTACCCATGATGCGGCGGCTCATGATTCGGCCTGCCACGCACACTTCGCGTCGTTCCGGATCGTCATCCTTGAAGTTCTCCTTGATTTCCTCGCTATGTCCTGTCACCACATATTCAGCTGCGGGATAGGGCTCGATTCCGCGGTCGCGGAGAGCCTGCATGCTGTT
>JAIDTO010000069.1 GCA_029060625.1 Muribaculaceae bacterium
CAAGATGAGAGAATCGTCCCAGCCAGTAGTAGGCCCGTGATTGCAGATAGCTTCATAATTTTGGTAGTTTAGTTTATATGTTGCAAAATTAATAAAAAATCCCGTAAGATTGGTTGTCGGCTATATATTATGGGTTATGTTTATTTAGCGACGTAGGGTAGAATTGTTAATTCGGATGGTATGATTTGTTTATTTTTATGATTAGGTACTCAATAGAAACAAATTCTTCTAATAAAATTAGCATAATACTTTTCCTGTATGGATTTTTTATTCTAATTTTGCAGCCTAAATTCTGACTTCATGAAAATAAAGTTTTTGTTTTTTACGTTGGCTCTTGCAGCCGTAGTTGGATTGTGTTCCTTTGGAGATAAAGAGGCAAAGGTGGCTGGCGATAAGGAGAAGCTTAGCGGTCGCACTGCGAAAGAGATTGCCTCGTTGATGCATGCCGGAGTCAATATCGGCAACACGATGGAGTGTCCTGAAGGGGAGGGAGACTGGACCATGCCTGTCAACAAGGCATATGTGAAGACCCTTGCAGCATTGGGCTTTAATGCTGTGCGCATCCCTTGCGCCTGGGATTCGCATGCCGCCGACGGCGTGATTGACCAGGATTGGCTCGACCGCGTGGATGAAGTGATCGGCTGGGTGCTCGACGCCGGGATGTATGCCATCCTCAACGTGCATTGGGATGGCGGCTGGATAGAAGTAGACCCTTGTCTGAAAGGATACGACAGTGATGCTGACGCCAAGTTCCGTAATTATTGGACCCAGATAGCCGATAAACTCAACCATTACGATCAGCGTCTGCTTTTTGCAGCTCTTAACGAGCCACAGGTGGATAATACTGATGATGCCACGAAAAGACGCAGTATAGACGCCATTATGAAGTATGAGCAGACTATGCTTGATGCCGTGCGCTCTACAGGGGGGAATAATCTTGACCGTGTCCTCGTGATGCCGGCGCCCGTCACTGATATAGAGAAGGCTACCGATGGCTACTTCCATATGCCAGAAGACAAGGTGGCGGACCGCCTGATGGTGGAGGTACATTTCTATGGCCCCTACAACTTCAATATGATGACAAAGGATGAGGATTGGGGCAAGTATGCATGGTACTGGGGTAAGGAGAACCATGTGGAGGGCTCTGAGCGTAACAGTACATGGGGAGAGGAAGAATGGGTCAGAGACCAATTCCAGTCGATGAAGAATAGCTTTACCGACAAAGGTTATCCCGGCATCTTAGGTGAGTACAGTGTGATCGCTATGAGGGAGGATGACCCAGGCATAGACAAGGATAAGTGGCGTGCTTCTGTAAGGCTATGGAACAAGGTGGTGACAGAAGAGGCTAAGAATGCAGGTCTGGTGCCATTTTATTGGGAAATAGGTCAGGATATCAACCGCGTAGACGGAACGGTGCTACGTTTCTATCAGATGCAGGGTGTGCTTGAAGGAGCAGCCACCGGGAAATATCCTTTTTGAAAGTATTTCATACTTTCAAAAGTATGAAGGATGAGGGATAAAGGATGGAGTATGAAGGATTCCTTCATACTCCATCCTTTATATTTCATACTCCATGTTTGGTTCCTGTCCTTCCTTGTCCTGATAGGCTGATGGGAGGATTCCGAATTCCTCCTTGAAGTATTTGCTGAAAGCCTTCGGGCTGTTGAATCCTGTGCGGTAAGCCACTTCAGAGACATTGAGCTGGCTTTCCCTAAGCAGTTGGGCAGCCCTTTTCAGCCTGATGATACGAATGAACTCAATCGGGGTCTTTCCGGTGATTTGCTTGATCTTTTTGTAGAGCTTCACGCGGCTCATCCCCAAGTGTTCGCTCAATTCTTCTACCGACAGCCTTGGGCTGTCGATATTGTCAGAGACGAATTTCACAGCGTTTCCTATCAGCTTCTCATCAAGAGGGGTCACCTTTATAGTTTCCGGTTCCGGATCTATGAGAGTGCGTGTCGCGCCCTTGTCGGTCAGCTGTATAAGACGTTTCATCCTGAGCCTCAGCACGTCAAGATTGAAAGGCTTAGTGATGTAGTCATCGGCTCCCAATGTCAGACCCTCTATCTTTATTCCCAAGTCGTGCTTTGCAGTAAGTATTATGAGAGGTATACCGACAGTCTCAGGGTCTGATTTCAACTTTCGGCAAAGTTCGATGCCATCCATCACAGGCATCATGAGGTCGGTGACAATGATCGCAGGTTTGTCGGTCTTTATTTTTTCAAGAGCCTCCTTGCCGTCGCCGGCGATAATCACGTTGAATTCCTTTTCAAGCTCGAATTTCAGCATCTCCGTCATGTCAGGATTGTCATCGACCACGAGAGCCAACGGGAGCCCCGGCTCCTTTTCCTCTGAAGCAGTGTCTTCCGGCGTGTCGTCCACTTCAGATGGCACAGTGGCATCCTCCTTCTTTTCGTCTGTATGCTCTTTTTCCGGCTTGTCGGGTGAGATGTGGGTGATAGGCATCTCGATGATGAACACGCTTCCGTATTCCACATTGTCGGTGACTCTTACAGTGCCGTCATGGAGCCTGACGTATTCCTTCACCATGCTCAGCCCTATGCCACTTCCCATCTGCACTTGCGATCCGCTCTTTTCATTAGCCTGGTAGAACTGGTCGAATATCAGCTCCTTATCTTTATCAGGGATGCCAGGTCCGGAATCAGCCACCTTGATCCGCAGCATCGGGCTATCGTCGCCGATTTGCTCCAGCGAGACGTCAACGCGCCCGTAGGATGGGGTGAACTTAAAGGCGTTGCCGAGCAGGTTCATGAATATTTTCTCGATTTTGTCCTCGTCGAAAGCCATCACGATTTCCTTTCGGTCGGAATAGAATGAGAAGTTCACTTTCTTTCTCTCTGACATTGCTGTGAAGGAGTCGCACACTTGCTTGCTGAACTCGACGATGTCGCTTTCTACCGGATGGAAGTTGAGCCCTGCCACTTCGTTTTTGCGGAAGTCGAGCAGTTGATTGACGAGTGTCAGCAATCTGCTGGCATTGTCCTTAAGCAGCCTCAGACGCTTCTTCTGCCTTCCGTCAGGGGTTTCCTTTATCATCTCGTCGAGCGGCGACACGATGAGAGTGAGGGGAGTGCGGAGGTCGTGGCTGATGTTTGTGAAGAACTGGAATTTCAGTTGGTTGATTTCCTCCTGTTTTTTTCGTTCCTGTTCCTTCATCCTCATCTGCATGCGTTTCTTCTCCACGTGTTTCAGTATCACGATTATCACCCATACGATAATAAGGAATACTATTGCGTAGATGATGATTGCCCATATAGAAGTCCAGAACGATGGGCGCACTGTGATGTTGACTATACCGGGGAGCTCGCTTTCATAACCGTCGTTGTTGATGCCGCTCACCATCAGCCTGTAATGTCCAGTCGGGATGTTGGTGTAGGTCACACTGTGGATTCCTTCCGGGAGTTCAAGCCATTTGTCGTCGTAGCCTTCGAGCTTGTAGAGGTATGTAGTCTTGTCAGACTGTGCAAAGTTGTCGGTAGTGAAGAAGATGGTGAAGTCTTTTGTGCCGTGCGGCAGGTTTATTTCTCCTCCGTCGTAGAGGGCGTAGTTCAGGATGGGTTCCCCTTTCACCACCTCTCCCGGTTTTATCCTCTGGTTGCTTATGTAAAGGTCTGTGAAGATTACCTTTGGATTGATGGAGTTGTATTTGACTTCAGTTGGCATAAACCGGTTGGCGCCATATAGTCCGCCTGCCAGAATTTCTCCCGATGGAGTCTTGGCGAGTGATCGTTGGTTGAATTCACTGTCCATCAAGCCATCCGAGATATCATAGTGCTTCTGTGTCAGCTCCATGTTTCCGGTCTTTTCAGTATAGTTTATCTTGATGTGGGTGAGGGTTCTTCCTTCAGTGATCCAGATAGAACCACCGTTGTCTTCTATTATTCCGGAAATATTATTATTAGTACCTCCCAATGTCTTCACATGTGTCACAATGCCGTGAGTCCGGTCGATGGCCTTGAGGCCACTTGTGGTGGCCGCCCATAAGATTCCCCTTGAGTCTTCGTATAGCTGGGTTGTTTTCCATCCGGCGGTCTTGAATTTTTTATTAAGGTCTTCTATGTCATGGATCTGCCCATCAGAAGGTTCGTAGTAATATATTCCGTCGGAGTGCCCAAAATATATACGTCCGTCTTTCGACCGTATCCCTGTGTTGAAATAGTTTGATTTCAATCCACTGTTTTCTTGGTTGAACTGCTTCACCTCCCCTGTTGCAGGGTCGTAGTGGAATATGCCGGCACCGAGGGTGGCTATCCATAGCCCATCGTTTCCGTCGTCGGTGATCGACCATGCATAGCTCGTGTCGAGTTCTGTCCCGGTCTTCACTTTCTCAAACTTTCCATTTTTTACTTTCCTTATGCCACGTGCGAAGGCTCCCACATAAAGGGTACCCTCTTTGGTGGACACAAGGCTTGTGATGGCAGAAGGGGAATTCCCCTCTGAGGGATCATACACAGGATGCTTTTCCCCCGTCACAGTGTTCCATCTCCAGAGTCCCGACCTGTCTGTGCCAACCCACACCCAGTTGTCTGTTGAAGCCAGCATGCAGTTGACGTCAGGAAGCTCCTCAAGTCCGAATTTGCGTACACAGTCGTTGTGGATCAGCAATCCTTTCTTTTGTGTGCCCAGCCATACAGTGCCTGTATTATCTTCGAAAAACTGCGTTATGGTGTTTCCGTAGGTGATATCGCCGGGATTGTCTTCCCTTACAAAATAGGGTATTTCTCCTTTCTTTATGATTTTTTCAAGCCCTTTGTTGTCTCTGGCTATCCAGACATCTCCTTTTCTGTCTTGATAGATGGATTTTATGGTGCCTCTTTTCTCATTTTCAGGCAGGTTGCCGGTTACCCACTTTCCCTTGTTGAGGTCGTAGATTTCAATCACTGTTGGGGAAAGCACCCAATATCGGTTGTGTTTTTCAACAGAAAAAATATGATAATTGTCTTTCCCATTCTCGAGGAGCAGGGATCCTGGGGCGACGTGTTCGGTCATTTTCAATGTGTTAGGGTCAATCCATGTCAATGCGCCTGTCTGGTCGACTATTACTGGAGATCCGTATTTGTTGAAAATGATATGTGAAATGTCGATTCCCTTCTCAGTTTGGAATGAAGATTTCTGTGCCTTGCCTGTGCCGTAAGGAATCTTGAATAGACCTTGTCCGGCTATAGCCATCCATATCGATCCGTCTTTGTCAGCCTCAATGTCGTTGATGAGGCCCTCTTCAATACCGGCATCGTTCAATATCCTCTTGATGTCACCGTCTGCAATTTGGGTCTTGGGGTCGTAGATGCCGAATTGGCTCTCCGCCCTGATCCACAGGCGCCCTTTTGAGTCTTCGCAGATCTTGATGATATGGTCGTTGATGAAAGTAGTTGAGTCAGGATTCTGGGTGTGGACCGGTGCTATGCGGTATCCATCGTATGTGCACAGGCCATTGCCGGTGCCAATCCAGAGCAGTCCGTTGCTGTGTTGGTGTATTGCCGTTATCTCGTGGTTGTAGTTACCCGGAATCGCCTCAAAATGACGCTTTGGGGTTGCGCCCTCCGCAGGGTTTGAGCATATCCCGATAATTACGGTTGCGGCTATGCTATATATGAGTTTTTTTAATAACATGGCGTTGTATTCTCCGATTTAATCTGCAAAATAAACGAAACTTATTCATTTGTGCAAGTTTTTTTTGATAGAAAATTTTAGACCTTTTATTGTAAATATTTGGTTTTAAGATATATGGTGTATTGAAAAATAACATTTTTGATAGGCTTTGTTAACATTTTGCCCCTGTCGATGTGAAGATATAGTGTCGTGTCTCCGTGTGATACCCCTTTGATGTAGATGGAGAGGGAACATAGAACTGACATACTATTCGATAGCTAATAAATGCCAATGTCAAAATAGTATCATTATCGGATAAAAAGGTATTAGTATGTCTATATTTTAACCACTAATTTTGTGTTTGCATTTGTTAACATAAAATTTGATACTTTAAGTAACGGAAAAACTCTCTACATCCTTAGACTGTTTTTTATTAGATTTTTTGCTCTTCATTTGCTTTGGTTCAATGACTTAAATCATTCCATGCCTACCAGAATTCATTAATGTATAACCATAATAGACATCTATGAACCTAAAAAAGAAAAATGCAGTACTCTTGACAGGCGCGGTGTTATCTGCGCTTGCATGTAGTGTGCCTCAGGCTTATGCTGCTGCCGCCCCACAGTCGGCAAATGCCCAGGCCGAGAGCAAGATTCGAGGAACAGTCACGGATCCAGATGGAGAGCCGCTAATCGGTGCCACCATTATGGTGAAGGGTACATCGAAAGGTACAGCCACTGACCTTGATGGTAACTATTCAATCAACGCGCGCCCGGGCGACGTGCTTGTAGTCAGCTATGTTGGCTATCTTCCATCGGAAGTGAAAGTCGGCAATGATCCTGTCGTTGACGTCATGCTTCAGGAAAACAACAACAACCTCGACGAACTCGTCGTAGTAGGTTATGGTACTCAGAAGAAGAAACTCGTCACCGGTGCTACTTTCCAGGTATCCGGAGAGCAGATTGCTTCCATGAATACCTCCAACGCTCTTACCGCTATGCAGTCTACTGCTCCCGGTGTGCAGATCACACAGTCTTCTACCCAGCCGGGCAAGGGCTTTAAGGTAAATATCCGTGGTATGGGTACTATCGGTGAGTCTTCTCCACTCCTTGTAATAGATGGTATCGTCTCAGGTACTGCCAACGATGGCCTCAACGGTCTTAACCCGAACGACATCGAGAGCATCGACGTGCTGAAAGACGCCGCTTCCGCTGCAATCTACGGTGCGCGTGCAGCCAACGGCGTAATCCTCGTCACCACCAAGCAGGGTAAGGAAGGCAAGATCTCCGTTACATATGACGGTTTTGTAGGTTGGTCAAATCCGTATCGTCAGCCGGGTACTCTCAACGCCCAGCAATATATGCAGGTGATTAATGAGACCAACTATAATACGTATGGCACAGCTACAAACTGGGCTTCCCTTGTTCCTCAGGCCATACTTGATAGAGTAAACAATGGCTGGCAGGGTGAAGATTGGTTTGATATCTATCGCAACAAGAATGCTTTCCAGCAGAGCCATGCTGTGACTCTCGCCGGTGGTAACGAGCGCAGCAAATTCTCTATCTCTGTCAACTACAGCGATCAGGAAGGTATCCTCGGCCGTGATAACGCTTCTGATTACAAGCGCTATGGCGGGCGTATCAATTCAGAGCATATCCTTCTGAAAAATGACAGCCACAGTATAATTACATTGGGTGAAAACTTATCATATTGGTATCACTCAAGCCACGACCTCGCTGAAGGCAACGGATACTGGAATATCATGCAGCCGGTATATGCAAACTCACCCCTCGTGCCCGCATTCAACGAGGATGGCACCCCGACAAACTTCAGGGATAACGGTGCGGGATGGAGCTCAATGATTTTCAGCAATCCTTACGAAGGATTCCTCAACGGCCAATACAATTCACTCAACCGTAACAGAGATTTCGGAGTGGGAGCTACTTTCTACTGGATTGTAGAGCCTATCAAGAACCTCAAATATCGTGGACAGATCAATACAGGCTATAGCGCAAGCAACAGCCGCAGCACGTCTAAACCGTATTCATCAAGCTCTACATCTGCCAGCTCTAACTATGGCTTGAGCCAAAGCGCTTACCAAAGCTCAAGCATGTCGATCGAGAACACTATCTCATATGTGCTTCCATCTTTTGGTAACAACAACATCGATGTGATGATCGGTCAGTCGATCGAGAAGTCAAATTGGTCGACAGGCATGAGCATGGCATTCAGCGATGGTGCTGACAACCTCAATTCTCTCGTGCTTAACGGTTGGGACTTCACTATTCCATCGAACATGTCTAATATGACCGGCTACAGTGGCTATGATAATCCTAAGGCTGGTAGCATTGCTTCGTTCTTCGGTCGTCTTAACTACAATTACGACGAAAAGTATCTTTTGACTGCAATCGTACGTCGCGACGGTTCTAACAACTTCGCACGTGGTCACCGCTGGCATACATATCCTTCGGTATCTGCAGGTTGGGTTATGACTAACGAAAGCTTTATGGAGAATGCAGTCAACGTGATGGACTTCTTCAAGATCCGTGCAAGCTGGGGCCAGAATGGTAACTGCCAGGTTGGTAACTTCTATTATCTTTCAAATATTGGTTTCTCCCCGACAGACTATGCTGATTACGGCTATAAGTTCAACAGCAACTTGGATCAGACTGTAGAAGGTGTATATCAGGATGGTGCTTATGCTAAGAATGTGCCCAATGAAGATCTTACATGGGAAACTTCAGAGCAGATTGACCTTGGCTTCGATGCTCGCTTCCTCCAGAGCCGCTTAGCTGTTACTTTTGACTGGTATCGCAAGACCACCAAGGACTGGCTCGTACAGGCTCCTCTCAACGATGTGCTTGGATATGAAGAGGCTGCCATGATCAATGGCGGTGACGTGAAGAACGAAGGTGTCGAGCTCGCACTTTCTTGGAGCGACAACATCGGTGGCGAATTCCTCTATCACATCAATGTCAACGCAGCTTATAATAAGAACAAGGTCACTCGTCTTGCAACTTCTTCAGGTAAGATTGGTGATAACATCAGCAACTCACTCTTCCAGAACTCATCATATGTGTCTCTTGTAGAGGTTGGCCACCCGATCGGTTACTTCAGCGGTATGAGCCACAGCGGAATCTGGCAGACTCAGGACCAGATTGACGCAGCTCGTGCAGCTGGTCAGGCTGTCCTCGCTACAGCTCAGCCAGGCGACTTCATTTGGGATGACTATAATAACGATGGCGTAATTACTCTTGATGGTGACCGTCACGAAATAGGTGATCCAAACCCTGACTGGACTCTCGGTATCAACCTCGGATTCAGCTGGAAGGGCTTTGATTTCAGCATGGCAGGATCAGGTGCATTCGGAATGCAGGCTATGCAGTGCTACCGCACAGCACTTCTTGCCAATCAGTATGTAAACTATACTACAGAAGTCCTTGACCGTTGGCATGGTGCCGGAACAAGCAACACCGTTCCACGTCTCGTAGTAGGTAGCGAAAACAACCAGTGGGTATCTACTTACTATATGCAGAATGCAGACTACTTCAAGCTTCAGAACATAACCGTCGGTTATGATTTTGCAAGCCAGTTCAAGACTCCGTTCCAGCAGCTCCGTCTCTATGCACAGCTCCAGAACCTCTGCACTATCACCAAGTATACAGGTGTTGACCCTGAAATCGGTTCTAATGGTGGTACTGCTTACAGCTGGATACGTGGTCTCGACACAGGTCTCTATCCTTCAGCTCGTTCATTCGTTGTCGGTGTGACCGTCAAATTTTAATTCTTAACATCAAGAGAAACTATATATAGATATGAAAAAACATCTTTTGATTGCATTGGCTGCAGTTGGGATGCTCTCCCTCACCTCCTGTGAGGATTTCCTTGACTCAACCAACTATACACAGGCAAACTCAAGCAACTACCCCGCAGCGCCAGCCGACCTCAACAAGGAGTTGGCTGCACTCTACGGAGTAATGAATCAATTTTGTAAAGATCCTTTGCAGACTCCTTGGCTCGTTTGGAACATAATGTCTGATGATACCAACGGTGCCGGTGGTACAGGTGATATTGAGGCTCATGCTATTGGACACCTTATGACCAATAAGGATGAACTTTATAGTTTGGCATGGCACAATACATATGTAGGTATCGCACGTGCCAACGCGATCATCTACTCAGTGGATGCCTTTGACTGGACCGGTAACGAGGTTACTCGCAACCAGCTTCTCGGAGAGGCATACTTTATGCGCGGTCTATTCTACCTATGGGGAACTCAGTTCTGGGGTGATATCCCCGCTTACTGGGGGGCTGCTGCTCCTGATCCTTGTCCTCAGGCAAGCGCCAAGGATGTAATCTTCCCCCATATTCTCGCAGACTTCGTTTCCGCTTCCAATCTTATGACCAATGGTGCTACCACATGGGGTGACGGACATGCAATGAAGGGTGCTGCCGAAGGTTACCTCGCTCGTGCCTATATGTTCTATCAGGGATTCTACAATAAGGCCGGTGAGCTTGCTACTGCCAACCTCGCTGATGTTGAGCTTCCAGAGCAGGAGGGTGTGACCGGATCTTTGTCAAAAGCCCAGGTGGTGTCTTATCTTGAAGATTGTATCAACAATTCAGGTGCACAGCTTATACCTGACTTCCGTCAGCTTTGGCAATACACCAATGAGCTTACAGCTCCGGACTACTCTTATGTGCAGGATCTTGCTGAAGCGGGTCAGTATTGGGCCGGCAATGGCAATAAGGAACAGCTCTTCCAGGTGCAGTTCTCCAATATTGCCACATGGAACGGTACTACTGCAATGGGCTTCACTAATATGACATCCCTTTATCTTGGTCTCCGTTGCGATGCTAACGAAAATGGTCAGGAGAACGGTGGTCCTGAGACTCTTCCCTTCGCCCAGGGCTGGGGACAAGGTGTGTTCAATATGAATGCTGTCAACGAATGGCCGGCAAGCGACCCTCGTAAGAAAGCTACTGTCCTTGACTGCGATACAGAGCTTCAGCAGTTTGCGTACACTACTTCGTGCTCAGAAGAAACCGGTAAGTACAACAAGAAGTGGATTGCTGTTACCTGCAGTGGTTCTTCATGGTCTGACCATGCAAGTGCTTACACATGGTGGGGCGTATATCGCGCTGCAAATACCACAGTCGCTAATACTAACGGTAACTCTTTCCAGGGTGACCACTTCAACGATCTCGTACTGCTTCGTCTTGCTGACGTGATGCTTATGCATTCTGAGCTGACAGGAACAGCTGATATGATGAATCGTGTGCAAGAACGTGCAGGAGTTGCAAAGACAGGATATTCTTGGGAAAACATCAAGAACGAACGTCGTTGGGAGCTCTTTGGCGAAGGTATCCGCTTCAACGACTTGCGTCGTTGGTCAGGAATCGATGGCGGCACCAACTGTCTTGCTGCAGTTTCTCTTGAGAAGCAGAATGGATCTGCTGTAAACTATACCGGTCGTTGGACCGTGATGAAGCACGCATCCTCTTCATGGGCTCAGCGTTATGCTGAGACTAACGGATTCCTCCCAATTCCTCCGGGTCAGATCAACATTGTGAACGATCCTGAAGTGCTGAAGCAGAATGCTGGCTGGGGTACTGATGCACAGGACTGGAACATGGCAAGTACACCGGTTTACTAATCCTCTAAAAACAACAAGAAATGAAAAAGACTTTAATGATATTGGCCTTGACCGGTGGCGTGTTCCTCACATCATGCGACCCTCAGAAGGCTGAAGGCGATTTCGTATCTTCTACAATGACATCGGAATCCCTTATGAATGGAGCTACTTTCGGCCAGTTTGATTTGGTTGATGGGAAGTATGTTCCTTCTGAGACCGGTAACTATATTCAGTACAACTTCCCTGGAGTAGCGGCTGTCAATGTCTACTACATGAAGAATGGCGATAAGAAGACTCTTGCTTATGGTCGTTCAGGAGGTATAGTTTATTACATGCCTTCACGCGGTAGCGATCCATTGCAGACTGTCTATTTCTCCTATCTGAATGCCGACGGTACTGAAGTGGTAGCTGAGAAGCAGTTCACTCTCAATGTAGCTCAGGCTCTTGATCCGGCTACTAAGGTGCTCGTTTCTAATAACGGCGTTAAGAAATGGAAATGGATGCCTACTGACGTTAACGGCGGTGCTGTCTGGGGCAACGGTGGCTATCTTGCAGGAGAGCAGGACGGAAGCCTCAACATCAACGGTGCCTGGTGGGGCTGTGGTGTCAATGATGGTGATTGTGCAGACACATTTGCAAGTCAGACACAGCACGCCATTGGCAAATATGATGAAATTAAGGGTGAGTGTTATGCTCTTTCATATATGGAATTCAATGAAGATGGCTCTCTAAATGCATATAGCAATGAAGGCGTATTGATCAACGAAGGTTCATTCGCAATCAAGGACTACAACAACAATGAGATTACCAATGCTGATAAGTTCTCAAGGGGCATTCTTGAGACTTCTGAAGGAGCTATCCTCTGGCCTTTCGCTATTAATAGTACAGATGCCGAGTTCGTTGGACAGGCACAGCCGACAAGTTTTGAAATTGGCTACCTTGATCCGGCTCGTATGATATTGCTATATTCGGGAAAAGGCGGAGGTGGCTGGAGCGAATGTACCTGGTGGTCATTTATGAGTGATGATGATGCTTCCGGTATTCTTGCTTCACATGACTGGCACTGGAAACCTACTCAAGTAAATGGTGGTGCTGTTTGGGGTAATGGCGGTTACTTAGCAGGTTCTCAAGACGGCACAGGTGCCATCAACGGTGCTTGGTGGGGCTGTGGTGTCAATGACGGTGACTGTCCGGACACCTTTGCAAGTCAAATGGGACATGCCGGTCCTGCATATATTGAAGGTGAAGAATATTCTACTTCAAAGATGGTCTTCAACGAAGACGAAGCCTCAATAACAGTATTTGGTAGGGATGGCAATGAGCTTCGTTCAGGTTCATTCTCATTAGATATGACTCCCAACCCAGATCATTTTAGTCTTGGCAACCTTAATACCTCAGCAGGTACCATTTTGTGGCCGTTTGCGATTAATGCTAGTGATGCAGAATTCGTAGGAGACCAGCAACCTACTCAATTTGAGATTGGTTACCTTGGAGGAGATGCTCTGATCCTTATTTACGCCGGTAAAGGCGGTGGTGGTTGGAGCGAGTGCACATGGTGGTCGTTCGGTAAGTAAAGATCTCAGATAACTAATATTCTAAAGGATGCGTGTCTTGGTGGCACGCATCCTTTTTTTGTACAATCTGACACATCTATTTGCAAAAGACGCGGAAAAAGGTTAACTTTGTGAGAAAATGGAAGATTATGGAAGATAAGGAGAGATATGCCATAGGCCAGCAGGACTTCAAGACACTACGTGAAGGCAACGCGCTATACATAGACAAGACTGCATTTATTGGGAAGATAGTAAATAGCCAAACCAAATACTATTTCCTTGCCCGACCTCGTCGCTTCGGGAAGAGCCTTTTCCTGTCCGCGCTGAGATATTTCTTCGAGGGGAGACGGGAGCTCTTCAAGGGACTCTGCATAGACTCCATGGAATGGGACTGGGAGCCTTATCCGGTGCTTCATCTTGACCTCAACACGGACAGGTATGCCGAAACAGGAATGCTTGATGGTGTGCTTGACAACCTTTTCCGAGAGTGGGAGAGGGAATACGGGGTAGAGGATAAGGCTGAAACCCTTTCGTCGCGTTTCCGCAATATAATTAAGGCAGCCCATGAGAAAACGGGAAAACAGGTGGTGATCCTCGTTGACGAATACGACAAGCCGCTCGTAGGCAACCTCAATAGAGACGATAACTTCGAGCATTACCGCCTGAAGCTCGCAAGCATATATTCAAATTTCAAGAGTTCGGCTGAGCATATCCGCCTTGTATTCCTGACAGGTGTGAGCCGTTTCAGCAAGCTGAGTGTGTTCTCGGATCTCAATAATTTGAATGACATTTCTTTTGAAGATGGTTACGCTGACATATGCGGCATCACAGAGAAGGAATTGATCGAAAACTTCACTACGGGTATCTCAGCCCTTGCGGCCAAAAGGAAAGAAGATTTCGCTACGGCCTGCGCAACGCTGAAAAAGAACTACGACGGCTACCGTTTCGCACCGGAGGGTAGTGATATCTACAATCCATGGTCGGTTCTCAACTGTATGGATAAAGGCCGGATTGGAACTTATTGGAACGATACGGGTGCTCCAAGTGTCATCGCGGAAGCTCTTTATGAGGCAGATGTAGATGTTGAGGAGATTCTCAACTCCGAATGGAAGCTGAACAGGCTGGCCGGACTTGACTTGCGCAACGCCAACCCCACGGCCTTGCTATATCAGACAGGCTACCTGACCATAGCGGACTATGACTTCGAGTATGACGAGGTACGCCTCAAGGTGCCCAACGATGAAGTGAGGGAAGGTCTTTTCAACGATCTGCTGCCAGTCTATATGAAAGGAAAGGAGGGATGGGCAGAAGAAGTGGTGTTTAAGCTGAAGAAAGGTATCCGCAACGGTGATCCGGAGATGATGATGAAGGAACTTGCCGCGTATTTCGCGGGGATACCATATGACCTTAAGCTCGACAACGAGAATAACTTTCATAACGCCTTCTACATCCTGACTACGCTGATAGGTATCGACGCGAAGGCGGAGGTGCATACCTCCGACGGCCGTATCGATCTTCTGATTGAGACTCCGAAATTCATCTATGTCATAGAACTGAAATACGATGCTACCCCGGAGGAGGCATTGCGTCAGATAGAGGAAAAGGGGTATGCCCGAAAATTTACAACTGATGGGCGCAGGCTCTTCAAGATAGGAGTAAGCTTTTCCTCGGAGACTCGCAGTATAGATGGTTGGAAGATAGATGAATAAGCTAAAATATAAGCTACATAAATGATATGAGAAAACTGTTTTATCTTTTAATTGCATTTGTATGCAGCGGTATTGTCTGCTGTACTGATACAAAAGACGAATACATAATAAAGGGCTCAACCTCCCAGTCGCGTCTCGATGGAGAGAGGGTATTCCTTGTCCCTTATGGTACGAAGGCATATGAGGACAGTATCGGTGTCGACTCTGTCGTAATAAAGAACGGGAAATTTGAGTTCCGGGGACATAAGGGGGAGTTTCTTGCCCGAGTGACAATGGACAAGCGTGTACGCTATGGAACGCAGGACCTTCTTATCGTCACCGAACCGGGTGAGATCACCGTTGTCATAGACAGCATATCTTCCGGCAAAGGAACGCCACAGAACGATCTTCTTCAGGCATGGAAAGTCTTGAAACAGGATCATGACAAGGTGCATTGGAATCAATCCCAACACATCAAGTATCTTCGTGAGCAGGGTGACACCGTATATGCCAACGCCCTTGCCGACTCCCTCCGCGTCTACAACGAAAGCTACCTTAAGCTGATCCACGACCTGATGCGCACGACTGGTCCGGGCATCGCTTACGACCTCCTTCGCCAACGCTACGGCGAACCTGAATAAATATTTATCAGCGCCGCATTTGGCGCTGATTTTTTATGCAAATTCTTGCATAGGTCGCGGATTATCATTATCTTTGCTATCCAATTGACTGATCAGACATCATGACGAAAGAAATCCAAAAGTCATCTTCAAAATATATTGTTGCGGTAGCCTTTGCGGTGATTGCCGCCGCCCTGTACTTATTCTGGGCATTCCCGTATCGGGCAGCCCTCGGCTACCGGGAGGAGATGCAGCTATTTCAGACTACCGGCAAATATTTTGCCGAGCTTGCCTTGCTTCCAGCCGGGATCGCAATATACATCGGGGAGTTCCTGACCCAGTTTTTCAATAATTATTGGATTGGGGCGGCTGTGATGAGTCTGCTGCTGGTGATGTTTGGATTGTCTTGCTATCTGATTTGCAGAGCATTGACGAAAAAGGACCAAAAGATTGTCAATCTCATGCTCTCGATCTTTCCCCTCATATTCCTCTGGCTGTTCCTGGGTAACCAGGATGTCACACTCGGTTTTGTCACAGCCCTTCTGGTAGTCACTTTAGGAGCTTATTTCTATATCTCCACGGATGATTGGTATCCAATCGCAGAAAAATACCTAAGAATGATTGTGGCTACCTCGTTGCTATATTGGCTTGCGGGTCCCATAACGATAGTCTTTACCCTTCTCATCATTACATACACATGCGTGACAGGGCAAAGCTCTATAGCGAACAAGGCATGCCTTGTCATAGTGTCGTTAATCACTCTCGTCGCCAATATCCTTGCGTGGGATTTTACAATCACTTATCCTTTCTCGTATCAATTGATTGGCATAGGCTATCTGTTGACTCCGGACGTATTAAAGGCAGACCAGTTGATAATCGAAGCGTTGTGCATAATAGTCCCCATTGCAGCGTATCTTATAGCCCGGGGAAATGTATCTAAGAAAATAATCCTTCCGGTTCTGGCAGCTATCATTGTTGTCCCGGCGGTAATACTTTATCCCAAAGCATACGACAAGGCTACCTACCGACTGATTGACTATGACTATATGGTTCGGGCCAATGACTGGGACGGTATTCTCAGATACTCCGATGCCCACACTCCGAATCTACCGCTCAGCGTCAGCGCCACAAACCTTGCCTTGGGAATGACCGGACAGCTCGATTCCCGTGCTTTCGACTACTATCAGAATGGGACAGAAGGTCTAATCCCATCATTTACCAAGGAGGCAATCTCCTCCTGGACCACCGGAGAAATATTCTTTCAGCTCGGAATGATCAACAGTGCGCAACGATTCTATTTCGAAGGGATGGAGGCTATCCCAAACTACAACAAGAGCAGCCGGGCTGTAAAACGCCTTGCCGAGACTGCTATGATCCGCTGTGATTACAAGCTCGCGGAAAAATACCTGCATATGCTTGAAAACACTACATTCTACAGGAAATGGGCGCAGCGCAACCTCCAGCAGATAAAAGATCTGACTTCGATTGCTCCTCCTCTCTATGGTCAGCTTCGTCAAAGGATGGTAGATGAAGATTATTTTTTCAGCGAAGGTGAAGTTGACAAGACATTGGGACAACTCTTCATCAAAGACCCAAGCAATGATCTTGCCCGTCAATATCTTATACTATATCCTCTGTTGCAGCGAGACCTTAATAAGTTTGTGCAGTATATGGGCGTGGTAGCAGAATCGCATCCGCAATACAATCCTCTCTTGGCGCAGCAGGCTCTTGCTTTCATATCGATGAAAAACGGGCAGCCTATACCTCAGAATATGGTGTCGCCGGCAGTGGAGCAGTCACTGCGTGGTTTCGCTCAGGCATGGACATCAAAAAATCCCGAGCTTATAGAGCCCCACCGCCATACACTTTACTATTACCTAATCTCCAACGAATGATAATTCTATGAGACGATTTATACATTTTATTAAACCACAAAGCGCCTCTCCGAGGCTACTGCCATTATCATTTGATAACCCCAGACTTCAGTCTGGGGTTGCTGCACAATCAGCAGGTCTCCGACCTGCTCGGGGCTTAGGATCTCGGAGGGCTGCCCGGGGCTTCTCAGCTCGGAGAGCTGATATTATGCCAGAACCCCAGGCTTTAGCCTGGGGTAAGAAGAGGCATTCAGTAGCCTCGGAGAGGCGCTTTATCATACAGTCACTGCTATTTATCATTTTTTTTATGCTTGTAGGGTGTGGGGGGAGTCCGAAGGATGTCAGGACAGTGCAGCAACTTCCGGCGATCTTCCCCGATTACATAGACGTAGCTGTGCCTGCCGACATAGCACCATTGAATTTCTCGGTGCCCGGAGCAGAGCGTGTCGATGTGACAGTCAAGGGGGCAAACGGCGAGGAGATTCATACAAATGGCAAATATGCAGATTTCAACATAGAAAAATGGCATAAGCTCACCGAAGCGAATAAAGGGAAGGCGTTGACAGTCTCTGTGATAGCCAAGATAGATGGCGAATGGTCTCAATATAATGACTTCAAGATCAATATAAGCCAAAATCCTCTTGACGAATACGGCTTGACTTACCGTCGGATCGCCCCCGGATATGAGGTCTACAGCAAGATGGGCATCTACCAGCGCGACCTGAGCAATTTCGATGAATACGCAATCATCGAAAATACCATGACGGATGGCCAATGCTATAATTGCCATACGGCAAACAAGACAAATCCAAAGGATTTCGTATTTCACGTGCGTGGTGAGCACGGAGCTACTATGGTATCGAAGAGTGGGGAATGCACGTGGCTTAAGGCATCGAACGATACTCTCGGAGGCTCGATGGTCTACCCCTACTGGCATCCATCCGGACGCTACTGCGCCTTCTCTACCAACCAGACCCGTCAGGGATTCCACATCTCAGGCGAGAAGAGACTTGAAGTGTTCGACCTTTCCTCCGACGTAATCGTCTACGACACCGAGAAAAACGAGATACTGACCGACACTCTCTTGAACACAAAAGCCTGGTCGGAAAATACCCCATCATTCTCTCCCGATGGAAAATGGCTCTACTTCACAACTTGCCTTCAAAAGAATTACCCATTGGAGCACAAGGATGAGAAATATAACCTTTGCCGAATAGCCTTTGATGCAAATACAGGGCGTTTCGGAGAGCAGGTTGATACACTTTTCAATGCTGTCGAGCTTGGCAAAAGCGTGACATGGCCACGACCGTCGTATGATGGGAGATACATCCTATTCACCCTCAGCGACTATGGTTATTTCAGTATCTGGCACAAGGAGTCTGACCAGTGGCTGCTCGACCTGCGGAGCGGCGAAGCACGTCCTGTCGAGGAAATCAACAGTGATGAAGCCGACAGTTTTCACAACTGGAGCGACAACAGCCGATGGGTCGTGTTCACCTCACGCCGCAACGATGGACTCTACTCACATCTCTACTTGACCGGCATCGACGACAAAGGCCACTTCACAAAGCCTTTCCTCCTGCCACAGAAAAATCCGGAGGAATATTACACGCAATCCCTTTTCTCATTCAATACCCCTGACTTTACAAAGGCGAAGGTTGATTTCAACTCACGGGCAGCTGTAGGCGCCATCCTCTCGGATGAGCGGGTACCCACTAAAGTAAGATAACATGAAACGCAGGATCATATTCAACAGCATATTTACGGCGGTGCTATTTATCGGTATCTTCCTGTTTCTATGGATCGGATGTCCGCAATATCTTCTCTATCATGAGCAAAACCAGCTTTTCCTCTTCACATGGAGCTATTTCGCCCATGCCATAGAGGTGCCCGGCGGATTTGCCGACTATATTTCGGAATTCGTCGTCCAGTTCTACTACGTGCCTCTCTACGGTGCGCTTCTGGCAGCTATTGTGCTGACGCTTTCGCAGGTATTCCTCGGGCTTGCATGCCGGCGGGGCTCTTTGCCGGATACAGCCTATGTGCTGGCATCCGTTCCATCGGTGCTTTATCTTGGAGCTATGGGAGATGAGAACATGCTGATGTCGTTTGGGGTGGCGATTATGCTCACCGCCCTTTTCATATATCTTGCCACACTCACTGCAAGGGCTTCCGCGTCTACAGATATTCCGGCTCTTGCGGTGGGTTTTTGTGTCCTTTATTGGCTTGCCGGTCCGGTAGCCTTTATCTTCATATCATCATGGTGCATACTTCGCCGCAGGTCGGCTGTTATGCCCCTGCTACTCGCCCTGCTTGCCGTCTACGCTGTCCATTGGCTGTGGTTTGGGCAATATCCGTTAAGCGCACTCACGCTTGGAATCAACTACTACAGGATTCCTGAAGTGTACCCTAAGCTCTTCTTCATAATTGTCGGGGTCATGGCTGCTGTGCCCCTGATCACATGCCTCAAGACTGAGGGGAAAGGATGGATTCCTTATGCCACGGCGGTTGCTGTGGTGATTTTTTCGGTTATATATGTCCCCGTATCCTTCAATGAGGACAAAAGCCGGATTCTTGCCTATGAATCACTCGTCAGGCAAGGAAGATGGACAGATATCATTGAAAGAGCACGTGAAGAGCAGCCTTCCGACCACTTCTCCCTTCAAGCCCTCAATCTTGCTCTCGGCATGACCGGACAGCTGACGGAGACCATGTTCAGCTTCAACCAAAACGGAGTAGAAGGGCTTGTAGGGGTTGACCGTCTTGACAATACATCACAGCTTATCTCGGCGGAGGCCCTCTACCGTCTGGGACTGACCAACATAGCTTTCTCTACTACTTTCGACCTTCAGGAGGCAATCATGAACGACCGCAAGAGTGGGCGCCATATGAAACGACTCGCTGAATGCATGCTAATAAACGGCAAATACGATGTTGCTGCCAAATATATCGGGTTTCTCCGCAACAGTCTCTTCTACCGTGACTGGGCACAACAGGCTGAGAAACTTCTTGACAACGACAATGCAGTGGAAGCGCATCCCATCTATGGCCCTCTTCGCCGGAACGCATTTACGAAAGAAGGATTCTACTACCACTCCCTGCTCGACAAGATACTTGCCATGCTTGTGCTTGACGGCAATGGCAATAACCGGCTTGCTTGGGACTATTTTTGCGCCACAACAATGCTGAAGGGTGATCTTGCCACACTGGCAGGGGTATGCAATTTCCATACGGAGCGCTTTGGTCCGCAACCCCTTCCGTGTCATGTGCAGGAGGCTCTTGCCATGTATTGGACTTTTAGCCATCCTTCATTCGAGGGGATGCCGTTTCCGATAAGCAATGAAGTGAAGCGCGAGACGGAGATCCTTGCCAAAGCGGTGATGGCCAATAAGAATAACCCGACGGCCTGGCAGAATGCCGCGCCCGGGTCGTATGGCGTCTATTTCCTGAATCATTCTAACACGAAACAGGATATATCGACTCCCGATTATCAACCTACACATGAATGATGTATATGAAATCGTATAAGTATTTATTGGTATGCCTGTGTACGGTGGTTGCGGCTTGCTCCGGGGGAAGAGCGCCGGAAATGGCTCCGTCTGCTGAACTTCCCGATATATTCCCCGATTATAGGGACGTGACTATACCTGCGCAGATTGCCCCCATGAATTTTGATGTCAATTATCCTGATGCAGAGCAGGTGTTTGTCAAAGTGACAGGCTCTAAAGAGGGTGGGATGGAGACAAGCGGCAAGACCGCTGAGTTTGATGAAAAGAAATGGCATGAGTTGACTGCCCAAAACGTAGGTGGAGAGCTTGCGTTTGATGTCAGCGTCAAGGATAAAGATGGAGAGTGGCATCGCTATGCACCGTTTGTGATGCATGTCAGCGATCTCCCTTTGGATGATTACGGTGTTGTATACCGCAAGATTGCTCCAGGATACCAGACCTTCAGCAAGATTGGTATCTACCAGCGGGAATTAGGGTCGTTTGAAGAGGTGCCGGTGCTTGAGGAGACTGCCGTAGAAGGAAAATGCATGAACTGCCATTATGGCAACCGTGGACGAGCCGATCAATTCTCAATTCATGTCCGAGGCAAAAACGGAGGCACTATCCTTTGCAACGGCGACCGCCTTGCGTATCTCAATACAAAAGCTCCGGAGACTCAAGGAAACGCCACCTACGGCTATTGGCATCCGGATGGAAGATATATAGCTTATTCTGTCAACAAGATAGTGCAGAACTTCTATCTTGACAAGGAGCATAACATAGAGCCATGGGATGTATTTTCCGACCTGATTGTGCTTGATACTGAAACAGATCAGCTCATCACATCACCTATAGTTGCCACTCCGCGTTGCGAGACAACACCTGCATTTTCACCCGACGGCAAGAAGATATATTTCTGCCTTGCTGACTCAGTGGATATGCCCGGTGGGTATGAAAGGCTTAAATATAGCCTCTGCAGCATTGACTTCGATGCGGAGGCAGGAAAGTTAGGAGAAAAGATAGACACCTTGATATGCGCTGCTGACATAGAAAAGAGTGTCAGCCTTCCAAGACCCTCATACGATGGCCGCTATCTGATGTATAATGTCACCGACCATGGCACTTCTCCTATCCATCACGCTGATGCCGACCTCTGGATAATGGATCTTGCTACAGGTGAGTCTCGCCAGATGGATGAGTTGAACAGCGGTTACAGCGATGCCTACCACAACTGGAGCACCGGGGGCAACGGATGGTTTCTCTTCAATAGCAAGCGGCGCGACGGTATGTATGGAAACCTCTATCTCTCATGCGTGGGACCCGATGGCAAGGCCACCAAGCCATTCCTGCTGCCCCAGCGCAATCCGCGAAAGTATTATGATGAGGCTCTGCATTCCTTCAACGCTCCCGACTTCATCGCAGATAAGATCAGCCTTGACATGCCGAAAGTCCGCTCAATGGTCAAAAAAGGTGAACTCACGAATGTAAGTGTAAAAAAATGACGGAATGATTCAGAAATATAAAAATACAATATTCGTCGGCTTAGGCTTGATATCCTGCGTTGCGCTCGCCGTGTTCTACGCAACGGCATATCCGGCGCATCTGCTATGGCAGGAGCAGAACCAGGTATTTCTCAACAGCCGGGATTGGATATCGAATTATTTCGACAAGCCGGCATGGCTCGGTTGCCTTCTTGGCGACTGGCTTACACAGTTTTACCTTTATACCTGGGTCGGAGCTGCTATTCTTACGCTTGCTATTGCATTGTGTGTGGCAGGTTTGGCTGCCGTATTGCTTAGATTGCTGCCAAAAGCTGTAGCGTGGATACTGACGGCGCTGTGTGCCGTTCTTCTTGTAGGATGTTCCATGCCGGCGACTACACAGCTCTCATTCTTCCTTTGTGTGGCGGGGGGAATCGGACTTGGGCTGGCAGAGTTCAGGTTGTATTGGAAAGAAACGGTTAATATTGACCTTTCCCCCTTGTTAGTGGGAGTGGCATATTGGATGTTTGGCTTTGGCGCGTTGCTGACGGCATCCATAATAATTCTTTTGGCTGTGAAAAGACTTGTGTCGAAGCAGGATGTGAGGACATGGTGGATTACAGCTGCATGCGCTACGGCTATCAGTATGGGTCTTCCTGCAATTCTCTGCAAGGGATACGCCTTACCTTACGCCAAGGCTCTTCTTTATCCGGGAATAGCCAAACCGGAGCTACCTCAGATGAAATATGAGCGTAGACTTGCCATCTCGGATGCATTCTACAGGAGAGATTATACTGTAGCAAAGCAGCTTGTCGAGAGAGATGAAAATCCTGACGAAATCTCTGCATTCTATTATTATCTTTCAAGCGCAGTACAAGACTCGTTGCCCGATAACCTCTTGAAATATCCTGTGAAGAGCCTCGGGACGCTCACAACAATCGGAGAGACCACACCACCTATCATCATCAACATGATGAACGACCTCTATTACGAGCTCGGCGACATGACATATGCCGAGCGGGCAGCAATGATGCGCAATGTCTTCTCTCCCCGCAACCGCAACGTGCGCATGATCAGGCGGCTTGCAGAAATAAATCTCGTGAGCGGGGACACTGCCGCCGCGATGAAATACCTCCGGATACTCGACCGCACCTATGCATATGGCAAATGGAGCCAAAGCCATAGGCCGGGCTCCATGGCTCCCGAAGTGGAGTCGGATATCCTTAGTCGCCGTATAAGGTCGAACGCCAAGGATAATATCCGCCTTGGCGACAACTGCCGCAACATAATCCTTGAGCTCCTTGAGTCAAATCCCGGCAATACAGTGGCTCTCGACTATCTCCTATGCACCGATCTCCTCCTGAAAGACATGGATACGTTCAAGATGGATTATGACACCTATTGCATGGCAAAGGGGCAGCCAAGATACAAGGACCTTTACCAGCAGGCCCTGATGATCTATCTCGCCGGGACAGACGCTCCTCAGGAAGAATGGGAGAGATATATTGTCCCGGGTGCTCAGCTTCAGGCCTTCCGTGCCTACAGTGCACGTCGCGGTGATCCCTCGTTTGGAAACACTTACTGGTATTATTTTGACCGTTATAATAATTCATAATGCATAATTAAATGATCTGAAGAAATTAAAATGTGTAAATATTATATATATATTCTTTTGATAATTTGCATGTTAGAAGGCTGCACGCCTTCTCCTAAGGATGTGGGGGGGGTGGAGACATTGCCTAATATCTATCCTGACTATATTGGGGTGACTGTCCCGGAAAACATAGCACCCCTCAATTTTTTGCTTCGCGACAGCTGCGAGGCTCTTTATGTCACAGTCTCTTCCGGGGATCTCGAAATAAAGTCACACCGAAAAGGAAATGAAGCCGTTTTTAATCTCAAGGATTGGAAAAAACTGATGGAGAAGGTTTCAGGAAAGGATGTAAAGGTGACCGTCACAGCCCTTCAGGATGGGAAATGGATAAAATACCGTCCATTTGACATAACTGTTTCTCCCGATAAAATTGATTCATACCTGACCTATCGTCTTATCGAGCCTGATTATGAGGTGTTTTCCCGTCTCCAGATCATGGAGCGCAACGTTGAGGATTTCTCGGAGCGTGTGCTCTGCGACTATAACAATGTTGGCAACCGCTGCATGAATTGCCATACACATGCGCCCGGGGGGAGAGACCTGTCGTTTTTGTATGTGCGTGGCGACGGGGGCGGAATGGTAGTAAATGAGGGAGGGAAACTGCGCAAGCTCGATGCGAAGACTCCGGATATGGTCTCCGGTCCGGTCTATGCACAGTTTGACCCGACAGGGAGATACATAGTGTTTTCCACCAATGCCATAATCCCCTCTTTCCATTCCCGTCCAGACAAGCGTCTGGAGGTGTTTGATACGAAATCGGATGTCTATGTCTATGACTTGAAACGTGGGGAAGTGGTGCGCACCCCATTGCTTGCCGACTCAGCCCGCCTGGAGACATTCCCTACCTTCTCCGCCGACGGCAAGAGCATCTATTATTGCGTGGCAGAGGGGCCGGCACGCCCTTCGGGCCTTGACAGTCTTTTCTATAGTCTTTGCTGTATAGATTTTGATCCTGAGAAGGGGATGTTTGGAACTGTCACAGATACGATCATAAGTGGAAGATGGGGGAGTAGTGTCAGTCATCCGAGGGTGTCGCCCGACGGAAAGAGATTGCTTTATACAGTCTCGGATTTCGGTACATTCCCGATTTGGCATCGCGAGGCAGATCTCCGTATGATGGATCTGAGGAGTGGGGAGATCGACTCCTTGGAAATCGTAAACAGCCCCATGAGCGATACATATCACACATGGTCATCAACGGGACGCTGGTTTGTCTTCGCCAGCAAGCGTGACGACGGACTTTACGGCAAACCATATTTTGTCCATGTCGCGGAGGATGGGAGTGTCTCCAAGCCATTTGTGCTTCCGCAGGAATACCCCTCCTTCTATGACAATAACCTCAAATCATACAACGTCCCCGACCTTGGCACAGTCCCCGTCTCCTTCCTCCCATCCGACATCGCCTCCACCCTAAACCCTTAACTCTTAACCCTTGACTCTTAACCCTTGACTCTTAACCCTTGACTCTTAACCCTTGACTCTTGACTCTTAACCCTTGACTCTTAACTCTTAACCCTTCATCCTTCCTGATTTTGATATATTGAAGGGAGAATGCCAAATTCTTCCTTGAAATAGCGACTGAACATTTTAGGATTGTTGAACCCCGTCTGGTATGCAATCTCAGAGATATTGAGCTGGCTCTCACGCAGTAGTTGAGCGGCCCTCTTCAGCCTGATGATACGTATGAACTCAATAGGGCTTTTCCCCGTGATCTGCTTGATCTTCTTATAGAGACTTACTCGGCTCATCCCGAGAGCTTCACTCAGTTCCTCCACCGACAGGTCGGCATTGCTGATGTTTTGAGACACATATTTCATCGCTTTCTCAATCAATTTCTCATCAAGGGGAGTGTTCTTTATGTTGTCGGGCTCAGGCTCGATCAGTGTTCGCCGAGCACCCTTTGAGTTGAGTTCTATAAGGCGCCGCATCCTAAGACGCAATACATCAAGATTAAACGGCTTTGTGATATAATCATCTGCTCCGAGTGTCAGACCCTCCAGCTTGACTCCAAGGTCGTGTTTAGCCGTGAGTATGATAATAGGAATATTGACAGTCTCAGGATTCTCTTTCAAAGCCCTGCACAGTTCCATGCCGTTCATGTTGGGCATCATAAGGTCGGTCAGGATTATGTCAGGTCTTGACACAGCCGCTTTCTTAAGAGCCTCAACCCCATCGGAGGCAGTCAGCACCTCATAGATGTTCTCGAGGCTATCTTTCAGCATTTCGGTCATGTCGGGGCTGTCATCGACCACAAGAACCGTTTTGCGTTTGCTTTGGATTGTGGCATTGCTTTCCGTGACAGAGGGAGTGACAGATGCTGTCCCGGCATTTTCCAAAGCCTTTGCGACACGTTCCGCAGAGTCCGGATGCAGAGCGTCAGTGTGGCGTATCGGAATCTCAATTATGAATACGCTTCCTCGTTCTACATTGTCAGCCACACGGATAGTGCCATCGTGAAGCTTGACGTATTCGCTGACCATACTGAGCCCGATGCCACTGCCGGTGCCCGGATGTGAGTCTCCGTCATCATCCACTTGATAGAAGCGTTCGAAGATATGCTTCTTGTCCTTGTCTTTAATCCCTATCCCCGTGTCAGCCACCTGAATGCGGAGCATAGACTTATCTTCTCCTGCCAGTTCGATCGACACGTCGATTCGTCCTCCGGTCGGTGTGAACTTAAAGGCATTGCCGAGCAAATTCATGAAGATTTTCTCCATCTTGTCTTCGTCGAAGAGGAGTTCGATGCGAGGTGAGGATGAATAGAAAGTAAGATTGATGTGCTTCCGGTCTGAGAGGCTGACGAAAGAGGTGCAGACATTTCGTGCGAATGCCACGATGTCGCCTTCAGAGGGGGTGAGGTGCAGGTCAGCCTCTTCTGATTTCCTGAAATCGAGCAATTGATTGACGAGCGACAACAGGCGTATCGCATTATTGCGCATCTGGTTGAGACGTTTGGTCTGCCTTTCATCAGTAGATTCCTTTATCATGTCTTCCAAAGGGGATACGATCAGGGTAAGAGGAGTCCTCAGGTCATGGCTGACATTAGTGAAGAACTTGAATTTGAGTTGATTTAGTTCTTCCTGCTTTCGTTGGTTCTCTTTTTGGGTATTCTGCTCCAGCAGGCGGCGTTCGCGTCTTCCTGCAATCCTGACTATCATCCATACGCAGGCTGCCGCAATCAAGGCGTAGATTATCCAAGCCCAGGGGGTGCCCCAGAACGAGTTGTGTATCTTGATGTCGAGAGTAGCCGGAGACTCACTTTCATATCCATCTTCGTTGATGGCAATCACATTAAGCTTGTAGTTGCCCGGGGAGAGGTTGGTATAGGTCACTGAGTTGATTCCTTCCGGGCATTCCGTCCATTGTTCGGAATATCCTTCAAGTTTATATTTAAACCTTGTCTTCTCGGGAAGCGCATAATTGTCGGATGTGAAGAATATCGTGAATTCCTTCGGATTATGGTTGAATTCAATTCGTTCGCCTGAGAATATGGCTTTCTTCAATGCCACACGCCCATCAATCATTTCGCCAGGATTGACGGGATTATTGTCCATATACAGGTCAGTAAATATTACCTTGGGCTTGCTGACATTCATCCGGATGTCGTTGGGATTGAAATGTATTATGCCAAAAGGGTCTCCTACAGCTATGCTGCCATCCATTAGTTTTGCAAATGATCTTTGGTTGAAGTCACATTCCGGGAGTCCGGACTGACGGTCATATTCCATCTTCGTCACATTCAAGCTTCCCGATGCTTCATCATAGTTCACCTTAAAGTTGGATAGCCTTGAGCTGTTGCTGATCCAAATGCCGCCATTATTGTCTTCGATAATACCCAGCACATCTGCTCCATACGAGGATGCTCCATTCGGTATATTGTGGACCTTGCCTTTTTTCCTGTCAAGCACCTTTAGTCCTGAAGTTGTGGATATCCATAAAAGACCACGGGAGTCTTCGATGATCTGCATGATCTTGCTGTCGCTCAGACTCCGGTCATCGTCCAAACTGACATCCGTCAGCTCCCTGGCTGCAGAATCATAACAGCATACGCCACCGGATGAACCGATATATACATTGCCGTCTTTAGATGGCAATATCGAGAGAACATAGTCGCTTTTCAGCAAAGAGTTGGCATTGTTGAAATGTTCAATGCTGCCTTTCTTCAGATCATATTTGAATACCCCGTTGCCAAGTGTGCCAATCCAAAGAGTCCCTTTTTTGTCAAAGTCCATGCTCCATACGTATGACCGGTCGATTTCACTGTCGGTCTGATGAAGCATCACTTTTCCCTCTTTATAGCAATAGAGTCCCTTGGCAAACTTGCCGATGAAAATGTCGCCCTCTGCCGATGACGCGAGAGCTGTGATGGCGCATGGCGTGTTTTCGGAGGCATCCCCGATGTAGTCATATCGATTGCTTGTAGGCATCCATCTCCATAGACCGGAGTTGTCGGTGCCAATCCATACGGATCCATCAGGAGAGGTGACCATACAATTGACATCGGGTCTCTTGTCAAGCCCCGGGATCCCTTTTGTGTGGAATTTATTTACGCTTTCATTGTAGGAATAGAGCCCGAGTTTGTAAGTGCCAAACAAAAGAGTGCCTTTTTCATCCTCGAGAATGGAAGCTATGGTAGATTGCGGAATAAAATCCCCTCCTGTGGCGACTTGTGAGATCTTATATTTTCCATCGATGAATTCCAGTTTTTCTATTCCATGATGGTCACGGGCTATCCATAGATTATCCTTCGAGTCATTGTATATTTTCTTTACAACACCTAAGAAACCCAGGTCGGGTAGAAGGTCGTTTTGCCAAGTGTTGCTTTTAAGGTCATAGAGAAGCATTCGCTCGTTGTTGGTGATCCATAGTCTTCCCGATTTGTCGGCATAGATCAAGTGGTGGGATGGTTCCCACTTTGTATCGGATGGCCCCTTGGATATAAGCCGCATCTTCATAGTGGCCGGGTCTGTTTCCAAAAGATCTCCGGTAGATGTGACCCCAATGATTTTTCCCCCGCTCATTGCAAGGCTACAAATGGTCTTGTCGGTCAGTGACACACCGGAAACTTTCTCAGCTTTGTTTTCTTTGATACGGATACGATATAGCGCATCCTGTTTGGTAGAAAGCCAGATATCGCCATTATCATCAGAAAAAACGGCTGTCACATATCCGTCTATTCCAACGTCTTTGACATACTCGGATATCCAGTCGGTGAGTGTATTGGTCTCAGGGTCGTAGATGGCATAGTATGATTCGCTTTGCACCCATAGCTTGCCTGCGGCATCCTCTTGAATGCGTAGTATCTGTTCACTCAGTACCCCGGTGCGTTTTCCCACCATGTCTGTCACCTTTCGGGTTGTGTAGCCGTCATATCTGAAAAGTCCGGCTGCCGATCCTATCCAGAGGAAACCCCTGGAATCCTTGAATAGCTCGGTGATATGATTGTTAGGAAGTCCTTTTGTCTGGCTGACATGTCGCAGCAAGAGGTCTTCAGATTGTGCGGAAGCCATTGTGACGATAAGCAAAATGGAGGCTATCGGCAGTAGAATTCTTCGGATCATGATTTAGAATTTATACGCAAAGTAAATAAAATATTATTGTAACTCCAAACGCATGA
>JAIDTO010000007.1 GCA_029060625.1 Muribaculaceae bacterium
TAAGCGAGTGTCTCTGTCTTATCCCTTACCCAGGGGAAAGTCAGGTAATAAATCCCGTTGCGTTTAAAGGCAAATGGACCCTCTTTGAATCCTTCCGGCAGCCCCTGAATTTTTACAGGTTCGGAATCGAGTTCCATCATATTGTCTTTAAGTTTTGCTACCGACAATCCCATTCCGCTCCAATAGATGTAGCTTTCGCCATCTTCATCCACGAGCACGCAAGGGTCTATTCCCATCACCCCTTTGATGGGTCGGGGCATAGCCATAAAGGGTCCCTCAGGCGCATTGGCAACGGCCATACCTATTCCGAATCCTCTTTCCATATCTTTCGGGGATGCAGGAAAGTAGAAATAATATCTCCCGTCCTTCTCCACGCAGTCCGGTGCCCACATGGCATAGGAGTCCGGTTTTACCCATGGGATTGCATTTTGGGTCAGAATCACTCCATGGTCAGTCCAGTCTACAAGGTTATCGGAGGAAAACACATGATAATCAGCCATGCAAAACCAGTCGGCGAGGCTCTCTATAGGACTCTCGATGTCGTGCGAGGGATAGAGGTACATCCTCCCGTTGAATACCCTCGCTGTGGGGTCAGCGGTGAATTGGTCGTGTATAATCGGATTCTGTGCCAACAGGCTTGCGGCAAACGCCCCAAGCCCGCAAGATATGATTCTTTTCATGGTCATGAATGCATTTAATTTACCGTTTTCTGAAGTTCCACTTTGAATTGTCACTCGAGAAGTCAAACTTTCCTAATGAAGGTGTGCTGTCTGCTATAGATATGAGCGCGAGTTCTTCGTCACATCCCGGCACAGCTTTGGGCATGATCCTATAGGTGCCGTCGATTAGTTGCTCTATGCGCCAGAGTTGCTCGTCGGCTCCTGTGAAATGTTCTACGGTCGACACCTCCTTGTCAGCTGTCGCAGCAAGTGCACGGTCAGTTCCCTCTATAGTGATCTTGTAGTATGGGGCTCCAAGATATCCTCCTGCGTCAGGCACTGCAGTTACTGTCCATTTCTGGTGAGGGCGAAACATGTAGTCGCCGATTCTTACATCAATGTTTCCCGATGGCCATGTGTCGATCACGTCTTCAAGCTTCTGGTCGGGTAGGGGTTCTATTGGTTCGGTCTGTGGCTCCCAGAATCTGTGGAGTCCCCCTTGCATTCTCACGAAATCAACGGCCAGTTCCAATCCATAGCCTCTGCGTTCAGACTCTATTTCGTAAGTGTCCTCTATAAATGGGTCTCCCGCAACCGGCCAGTCATTTTTCCATAGTAATGGCAATACGGCAAGCACACTTCTTCCCCCTTGGTCAAAGTCTGCCTCAAAATGAAGCGACATCTTTTCCACTCCGTCATCCTCAATATATCTTCCGAAATGCCCAGCTCCAGTCTTACGGTGGCCTGAACTTGCCACCATCTTTCCTCCTCCTTCAAGCATATCGCGACCCATATTGTCGATATACGGTCCTTCGATATTGCGTGATCTTCCTACCACTATATTATAAGTGGAGTTCGGACCATCGCAGCATGTCCCGTGAGTGCCCAGAAGATAATACCATCCATTGCGATATAGCAGGTCTGTTGCCTCGCAGTCGATGGCAATATTGATCGGCTCATTCCCTTCTTTCCGGGCTCCCGTTTCAGGATCAAGCTCTACGAGGCGTATGAAGCCGAAGTATGTCCCGTAAGAAAGCCAAAGTCTTCCGGTGGTAGGATCTAAGAGTAGTCCCGGGTCAATTGCGTCGCAATCCTCGTTTTCTTCCGAATATGCCACCTCTATAGGTTCGGTATATTCAAAGTCGGGAGAATCAGGGTCGAGGGTCTTGTTCCACATAGTGAGAACCTTGCCACTATGGCCACCTCCAAGCCCACCTCCTGTGGCACTGTATGCCACAAGATACCTGTCTCCGATCTTTACTACATCCGGCGCCGCTCCACGTCCCGGGCGAACTCCGCCTCCGTGCCAGTGATAGCCGTCTTCTGATATAAGACCACCACCTCCTGTGCCGAAGGTATAGTATTTCCCGTCACATTTCATTATGGTGGATGGATCATGGATATATGGCTCTCCGGTCTGAGCATTCATGCTTGCAGCTGTCATGCACAATAGCGTTGCAGGCAATATGATAAATTTGTTTGGTTTCATGGTTAAAGATTGCTGATAGTAAAGTTAGTTACAGGTTTTCCTTCATCATTGATGAATCGAAGGCAGAAGTCACTCATTCCGGGGCCATTTATAATGGCGCCTCTTATAATATTGCGTCCTTTCTTCAGCGTGAGCCGTTTCGACATGCAATCGTCCATCACCATTCTTCGGTCGCCGGAAAGAATCACGGCTTCCTCTCCGTTGAGCCACCACATGGATGCCGAATTGGAGCCAACCGACATCCTCACATCGGGTATATCCTCCTCGCAGTCGATAGCTGTGACCACCCAGAAAAGCACACCATAATACTGCTTTTCCAGACCCGTGGCAAATCTGAAAAGCTTTACATTAAAAAGATTGCTGTCGAGAGAATGCCATTTCAAGGTTTGTTTGCCCACTTTCACTTTTTGTCCCGCTTTGGGCCAAATGGTAAATTGCCCCGGGAAATATTCTCTATTGAATGTTTCTCTCAGATAGCTGTCTGTGAATACAGTGTTGCTCCTGTTGGGTTTGTCAATAGGTTCGAGCATCAGCCATCTGCCTATGAATCCATCGGCATTTGGAGTAGCGCTTTTTGTCACCGGGCTTGAGAAGTATGGAGCCAGATCGCTGTCTGAAGGTCCTTTGCCCGAGGCATAAAATGGAGCTGTCGCGATGCCACATGTCAGAAGGGCATATAATGTGCCCCACTTGAAAAGTTGTTTTGTTTGCATCTATATTAAATCTAAGGTTATTGTTGAAAAGCCCAAATTATCTGACTTTTTATCTTTTGCTGAATGCAAAATTAACAAAAAAATAGACATTCACAATGAAAATACATTAAAAAATGTAAATAATATACATTAATCGTAAAAGTTAGCAAAGTTCAATTTATAATATTTGTATATTTAACGCGATTTTATTAATTTTGTGGAATAATATACACATACTTTTTTAGAGAATGAAAATACTCATAGCCGACGCAGGCGCCACCAAGACTGATTGGGTTAAACTCACCCTTGGACACTCATCCGGGATTGAGGAAGAATTTCATACTGGTATCGGAATTAGTCCGCTTCACAACGACACTGACATGATCGAAGAGGAACTTCGACTCGTGCGCGCAGCTCTTGGAGAGACTTTCGATAAGATCTGTTTTTTTGGAGCCGGCATCGGTTCCCCGCTTATTGCTGGGAAAATGGAGGCCATTCTGTCAGAGATGTTTACTTGCCGGGATATTAAGGCTGACAGTGATATGGCAGGAGCAGCTAAAGCTTTGCTTGGCTCCGGGTCCGGGATAGCATGTATAATGGGCACAGGAAGCAATTCCTGTCATTACAACGGTGAGGAGATCGACCGAAAGTCGGCATCTCTTGGATATCTTCTTGATGATGAAGGTGGAGGCGTGTCTTTCAGCCGCAGACTTATTGCTGATGTCTATAAAAAAATTGCACCAAAGGATATTATTGAAGAGTTCGAGAAAAGATACTCCTTGTCTGTCAGTGAGGTAGTGGAAAATCTTTACAGAAGGCCTTCTCCTAACAGATGGATCTCAGGTTTTATGCCCTTTATAGTCGACAATCTCAGTCATCCGTATGTTCGTGCTCTTGTAGAGTCTCAGATTGACCTGTTTTTTGACAGGGAGTTCTGTTCTTATCCTGAGGCTGAACTTAAGGAAGAAGGGATAGGATTCGTAGGCTCTGTGGCTGTTGCGCTTAAATCCTTCATTGAGGCTGCCATGGATCGTCGCGGATGGAAGTTGCGGAATATTGTAAGGCGACCTCTTGATTCTCTTATCGTTCAGTTTAAACAACTTCAATAAAATATAATTCATGAAGCATATAAAGTTATGGCTCCTGACTGTGGCGCTTCTGAGCGGTGCTCAGGTGTCATTCTCTCAGACTCCTAACGATTCCACAGAGCTCATTGAGCCAGGCATCCTCTATGTCGAACCTCTTTTTGAATATCCTATAGCTCCGGAAGAATTGTCAGGCTTCACCGAAAAATGCGACTGGCTTGCTGAAAACTTCTGGAATCCTCTTGATATTAAGAATAAGGATGCCGTTGACCAAAATAAACTTAATGATGCCTTCAAGGTCTATGCCACCACTTGCCAGTATGCAACTAAGGATAAAGTGACATCTGCTATAGACAAGCTCATGAAAAGCTTGCAGAAAAATCCTATCCTCCTTTTTCAGATGACCAAGGCGGCGGAGGAGAATGTCTATGGCCCTCGGGCTGAGTTTTGGATTGATGAGCTTTATGCGCATATCTTAAGCTCTGCATTGGCAAACAAGAAGTTTCCTAATGGCAAGCGTGCAAAATATGAGCTGCAGCTTAAGCAACTCGAGAATTCCATGATCGGGAAGACTCCTGCCCGATTTGATTTTGTGCGTGCGAATGGCGAGTCTGCCCAATATTTCCCTATGGCTACTCCTACCATCATAATATTCGGGGATCCGGAGTGCGATGAATGCCGCATGGGTAAATTGAGAATGCAATCAAACGTCGAATTTAGCAAGGCTGTGGCTGCCGGAAAGATCAATGTGCTATTTATCATTCCGGATGCCGAATCAGGATGGCAAGATAAAATTGCCGATTTCCCTCAAAATTGGACTGTTGGCGCTTCTGAAACTGTAGCGGATATTTATGACATTCGTGAAGTGCCGGAAATATATGTGATAGATTCTGATGGTAAGGTCGTGAATAAGCATATAGGGGTTGTCAACGCCATGTCTACAGCCCTGTCTTTGATCAATAAATGATGCTATGTATAGGAAAAAAGTTCTCGGTCTTCCCAAGAAGATTTATGTGACCACTACCGGCTACAGCTACACCCATCTTGGGCGTCTGTTCCTGCGTCTTTTTGTTGGCATTATGCTGCTGCAGTTTGGCATTCGTCAGATTGGTGATGCGCAAGTGCTTGCCGACACGTTCCCTGCTGTGCTTGGGATGAGTTCTGAGGCTTCATTATGGACGATGATCTACATTGAGATTGGGTGCAGCATATTTATTATGGCGGGATTCCTGACAAGAATAATGATTCTGCCCCCTTTCATTGCCATGGTAATGGCTGAATATCATCTCCTTCATGATGTGGCTACCAAAGCTTCCTATCAGTTAAGTTGGGAGCAGCCTGCTTATCTTCCCATAATGTTCTTGGGTATATTTTTCTTTTTGATTCTTGTTGGCCCCGGCAAGATATCTGTTGATTATTTCCTGTCGCTGCATCTCCTGCATTCGTCAGACCACAGCGAGGATGAACTTGAGGAAGTGTGATGAAGATAGCTGTTTTAATCTCAGGTGGCGTCGACAGCGCGGTGACGGTCGACCGTCTGTATAAGCAGGGGCATGACCTGCACCTTTTCTATATCCGTATCAGCATGGACAATGGAGAAGGGGAGTGCACAGCTGAAGAAGACATTGAGATGTGCACGTTGATTGCAAAGAAATATGGACTCCCATTTAAAGTCGTCTCACTGCATGAAGAATATTGGGAATACGTCATGGAGTATGCTCTGCATACCGTGAAGGAGGGTCTGACCCCTCATCCCGATATGATGTGCAATAAGATAATAAAGTTTGGCTTTTTCGAAGACCGCTGGGGTCATGAATTCGACAAGACTGCCACCGGGCATTATGCTAAGGTCATTGAGAAAGATGGAAAGTACTGGCTTGCCACAGCCCCCGATGCGGTGAAAGACCAGACTGATTTTCTTGCTCAGATCAGCTATGACCAATTGAGCCATCTCCTCTTCCCTCTCGGAGATATGACAAAGGAGGAGGTGCGCAACGCTGCTCGTGAGGCCAATCTTCCAAATGCCACTCGAAAAGACAGTCAGGGAATATGCTTCCTCGGAAAGATTGATTATCGTGACTTTCTTGAGCGTAAGCTTGGCACAAAGAAAGGTCCGGTCATCGAGATAGAGACTGGAAAAAAAATTGGTGAGCATAAAGGATATTGGTTTTATACAATCGGTCAGAGAAAGGGTCTTGGCCTTGGCGGAGGACCATGGTTTGTAGTCAAGAAAAACATTCGCGACAATGTGGTCTATGTAAGTCATGGCTACGATACTAAACTCCAGTATGGCAAGGTGATCTACATGGATGAAATGCATTGGATCACGGTCAATCCCTTTGAATCGGATATGTTCGAAAAAGAAGAAGGTTCGATCAAGATATCATTCAAGACTCGCCATACCCCCGAATTTTTCGAAGGCACATTGCATCGCACATATGATAATCGATATGTAATAGAATCAGATCGGGATGTGCAAGGCATTGCCCCGGGACAGTATGCCATAATCTACACACCGGATAGGAAAATTTGTCTGGGCTCGGGTATGATTTCTAAGAAATGACATGACAGGATATAATTTTTTCGTAAGATGGAAAATGAATTGGTAAGGCTCAAGGTAGTCGGAATCACATACAACCAGATAGAAAACGGCATGTATGCAATGGTGCTGGAGGAAGAAGACGGCAATCACCGCCTCCCCATCATCATAGGCTATAATGAGGCTCAATCTATCGAATGCCTCCTTCAAAAGATAAAGACTCCGCGGCCTCTCACTCATGAGCTTACATCTGAAATTCTCGACTCTTTTGGGATTGGTATTGAATCTGTTGTGATTAAGCAGCTTGAAAATGGAATTTTCACTGCAGATGTTGCTTTGAGAAAAGGAGAAGAATTTCATGTGCTTGATGCTCGCTCGAGCGATGCCATTGCTTTGGCAATGCGTGCGGGAGCCCCTGTCTTCACTTCTCGGGCTCTGATCGACAAGTGCGGCATTGAAAGAGATTCTTTTGCTTCAAGACACCTTCATGCTTCCTCGCGTCAGTCTATTCCTGTCAGGAATGCCATAGAGAGGGTGAAGAATCCAAATGCTACTCCATATTCCGACGAAAGTCTTGAAAGCCTTAAGAGGATGATGGATAAGGCTGTCAAGAATGAAGATTATGAAAAGGCGGGAGAGATTAAATCGGAAATAGAGCGCCGACAGAAAAATACAGATTAATACCGGTAGACATGAGTAGGAAAAACGACAGAATTGAGCAGCTGATTGAAATAATTAAGAATAATAATGTTGGCAGCCAGGAAGAACTTCTCAAAATGCTTGCTGATAAGGGTATCTTTGTCACACAAGCTACGCTTTCACGTGATTTAAAGATGTTGAGGACCACGAAAGTGCCCCTTGAGCATGGTTCTTATGCCTATATGCTCCCCGATGCTTCGATTGCAAAAATGAATGCGGGAGGCAGAAGGGCGGTCGATTTCTCCCGTCATGTCAGCAATGGGTTCATATCTCTTGAATTCTCCAATAATATAGGTGTCATGCTCACGCGAAACGGCTATGCCTCGGGGATAGCATACGACATCGACATGCTGAATGCTCCTGAAATCGCCGGCACGATAGCCGGGGCAAATACTGTCTTCATCGTGCTTCGCGAAGGGGTTACTCATGAGAAAGCCACTGAAGTGCTATCTATGATTCTTCCTGTCAATAAATTATAATACAGATTTTTTTTCTCAACAATATGATAAGAGTAGGAATAGCTGGTGCCGACACGGCGATGGCAGGTGAATTGATAAGGATCCTTATCAATCATCCTGATGTCTTGCTCGAGAGCGCGTTTGCTCCCGGCAAGGTTGGCAGAAAGGTGTCATCTGTTCATCATGGATTGGCAGGGGAGTGTGATCTTGATTTCTCACCCGACATCAACCCGAATGAACTTGACGTGATTTTTATCGATGCGCACTCTGACGTGGCTGATCGATTCAGGATGAATACCGACCGATGGCCGGAACTTCGCATAATTGATATGTCGCATTGCCCTTCTCTTGATTTCGAAGCTTTAGACATGGCATATGGATTGCCCGAGATCAATCGGAAAAAGCTTGTGCGAGGATGTAAGAGGGCTGTTGTGCCCCGGTCAGTGGCGGCGGCCGCAATAATCGGGTTGTATCCTCTTGCAAGGCATCTTCTGTTGAAAGGAGACATCGCAGTGGAATATGCCTGCCCGCCCGACATTGACACCGAAGAAAAGATCAATATGGCGCGTCAGGAGATTCTTCACGTGCTTCGATCCACTCAGAATTCATTCAATGGAGAAATAAAACTCACTCATCTTGATGAAGAAGTGTCTGAAAGAGGACTGAAGGTCGTGGTAGATATTCCCTGCTCCCTTGATATTAATGAAGTATTCCGGATTTTTGATGATTGCTACGACGATCATAATTTCACGTTTATGGTCCCTAATTCAATGCCCGGATATGAAGTGGAAGGGACTCAGAAGACCCTCGTGACTCTTCAGAAACTTAATCCCGACCGATTGACTGTAACTGTGGTGGCTGACTGCCGTATGCGTGGAGGTGCCGGTGATGCCGTTCATATCATGAATCTTCTCTTTGGATTGCATGAACGCACAGGTCTGTATCTTAAGGCACATAAATATTGATACGTCATGAGTGTAAATAAGGCCATACTTATAGGAAACGTTGGTGGTGATCCTGATGTAAGATACCCGGAGAAAGACTTCCCTGTTGCATATTTCTCACTTGCCACAAATGAGTTGCGAGGGAATACAGAGGTCACAGAGTGGCATAATATAGTCATGACAGGCGAGCAGGCTCGTTATGCTGAGCGTTATATAAGAAAAGGGATGAAGATCTACGTGGAGGGATCCATACGTACGCGCCAATACACCGATAAATTCAACATCGCAAGGAAGCGCACAGAGATTTATGCCCAGATCTTCGAGATTCTGGGTCGCCCCCAATGATTTTTTACCCAATACCTTAAACGTTTAAACAATTAAACATTTAAACTACTTAAACCCTTTAAACCCTTAACCCCAAATTAAGATAGAAATGAGGAAATGGAGAATCGAGGACTCAAGTGAGCTCTATAACATTCAAGGTTGGGGACTCAGTTATTTCAGTATAAACGAAAAGGGGCATGTCCAGGTGACTCCTAAAGCCGGCTATGCCCCCGTGGATATACGTCAGGTTCTCGACGAGTTGAAGCTGCGTGATATTTCTGCACCGATGCTACTGAGATTTCCCGATATCCTTGACGACAGGATTCGTAAGATCACGAGTTGCTTTAAGACAGCAAGTAAGGAATACCAGTTTGAAGGCCAGAGTTATCTGGTATATCCCATCAAGGTCAATCAGATGCGTCAGGTGGTAGAGGAAATTGTTAGCCACGGCAATAAATATAATATTGGTCTGGAGGCCGGTTCCAAGCCTGAGCTTCATGCTGTCCTTGCTGTCAATACCCATGAGAATTCTCTCGTGGTATGCAATGGATATAAGGATGAGGATTATGTCGAGTTGGCTCTTCTTGCTCAGAAGATGGGTAGAAGAATATATCTTGTGGTTGAGAAACTCAACGAACTCAAACTTATCATGAAGGTTGCCAAGCGACTGAAGGTAGATCCTAATATCGGTATACGTATCAAGCTTACTTCTGCCGGCAGCGGCAAATGGGAGGAATCCGGTGGAGACGTCAGCAAATTCGGACTCAACTCAAGCGAACTTCTTGATGCTCTCGAATTTCTCGAAAAAAATAAAATGAAAGAGTGTCTGAAGCTGATTCATTTTCATATTGGCAGCCAGATCACTAAGATACGTCGCATCAAGAATGCACTCAGGGAAGCTATGCAATTCTATGTGCAGCTTTCAAAGGCAGGATTCAAGATCGATTTCGTTGATATTGGTGGCGGACTTGGTGTCGATTATGACGGTACTCGCTCTTCATCCGGAGAAAACTCCATGAACTATTCTATTCAGGAGTATGCCAACGATGCTGTGTCAGCTCTTGTGGATGTATGCAAGAAAAATAATCTCCACCAGCCCAATATAATCACGGAATCAGGACGTTCGATGACTGCTCATCACTCTGTCTTGATCATCGAGACATTGGAGACTACCCAGCTTCCCATTTGGAATGACAATGATGAGCTTCCTGAAGGTGCTCATGAACTTACCCGTGAACTCTATAATATTTGGGACAAGATAGACTCTTCCCGTGTGTTTGAGGATTGGCATGATGCTCTTCAAATTCGCGAGGAGGCCCTTGAGCTCTTCAGTCTCGGGCTCCTTGACCTCACTACAAGGGCTCAGATTGAGAAACTCTTTTGGAGTGTGGCGCGTGATGTCCACGACATTACCAAGAGCATGAAGCATCCGCCCGAAGAATTGCGTAAGGTGGCTCGTATGCTCCCCGAGAAATATTTCTGCAATTTCTCTCTTTTCCAGTCTCTTCCTGATACGTGGGCAATCGATCAGATGTTCCCCACGATGCCTATAAGCAGATTGGATGAAAAGCCTTCTCATGAATGCACAATTCAGGATGTGACTTGTGACTCTGATGGCAAGATCAATCGTTTTGTTGCTCCGCAAGGTGTAAGCCACTCTCTTCCTGTCCATCAGTTGAAACCCGGCGAACCTTACTATATAGGTGTGTTCCTTGTAGGAGCTTATCAGGAAATTCTTGGCGACCTTCATAATTTGTTTGGCGATACGGCAGCTGTTCATATCACATGCGATAAGGAAGGCTATGAGATTGAGCAGGTGATTGATGGAGAGCCTGTGGCTGATGTACTCGATTATGTGGAATACAATCCCAAGAAACTGGTTAGAAATCTTGAGACTTGGGTTTCGAAGTCTATGAAAGCCGGGAAAATTACGGCTGAGGAGGGAAGACAGTTCCTCAATATCTATAAATCCGGCCTTTACGGCATAACATATCTTGAGAGATACTGATGGGCCGATATTTCATCAGGCTGGGCTATCGGGGTGCCCCTTTTCATGGATGGCAGATTCAGCCTAACGCAGTCAGTGTGCAGGAGGAAGTGGAAAGGGCTCTTTCCACTATGCTCCGCGCTCCGGTGCCGATTGTAGGTGCCGGACGCACTGACACCGGCGTAAATGCCCGCATGATGTATGCCCATTTTGATTATGACGGGCTGCTTCCTGAAAAGGGAAGATTGCTTGTCTCCCTCAATCGCCTTGTCGGCAAAGATATCGCAATATATGATTTGATTCCGGTGGCTGATGATGCCCATGCTCGTTTCGATGCCGTGGAGCGTACATATAAGTACTTCGTGACATTCCAAAAAAATCCTTTTTTATATCAGTTGAGTTGGCACTGTCCCAATGGCCTTGACATTGAAAGGATGAACGAAGCGGCGCTACTGCTGCTCGAAACGGAAGACTTCACTTCTTTTGCAAAACTTCATAGCGATGCCAAGACCAATATATGCAAGGTGACTCGGGCTGAATGGACTATGGAAGGTGATATGGCAGTTTTCACTATTAGCGCCGACAGATTTCTGCGCAATATGGTCAGGGCTGTTGTTGGCACACTCGTTGATGTAGGCCGTGGGAAGATGACTGTCGATGATTTCAAGGATATTATTGAGAAAAAAGACAGGTGTGCAGCCGGGCAGTCCATGCCCGGCGAGGCCCTCTTCCTCTGGGACATCAAATATCACTATATATAAGTAAGAATATGACACCTGAAGAAAGAATCTTAGAGCTCCGCAATGAGCTTAACAGACATAATCACAATTATTATGTGCTTAACGCTCCTGAGATCAGCGATAAGGAGTTTGACATGTTGATGAAGGAACTCGAGGCTCTTGAAAAGGAGCATCCCGAACTCCATGACCCATTGTCGCCGACACAGCGTGTGGGCTCTGACCTTACAAAAGGTTTTGAGCACATTGTGCATGAGCGTCCGATGCTTTCGCTTGCCAATACCTACACGGTAGGTGAGGTCGACGAGTGGTTTGATCGTGTGAGAAAAGGTCTTGAGGGAGAATCCTTTGAGATAACTGGAGAAATGAAGTATGACGGCACTTCCATTTCTCTCACATATGAGAATGGTCGCCTTGTGAGGGCTGTCACTCGTGGTGACGGCACTCAAGGCGACGACGTGACAGCCAATGTCAAGACTATCCGCAGTATTCCTCTGGTCCTTCAGCCCGGCGACTGGCCTAAGAAGTTTGAGATCCGTGGCGAGATTCTGATGCCCTGGAAGGTGTTTGATGAGCTTAACAAGGAGCGGGAGTACAATGAGGAGCCTCTCTTTGCCAATCCACGCAACGCTGCAAGCGGCACCTTGAAGACCCAGGATCCTCGTGAGGTTTCCAAGCGCAAGCTTGATGCCATTTTCTATTATCTCTTGTCTGACGATCTTCCTCATGATACCCACTATGCCAATATGATGGCTGCTCGCCGGTGGGGATTCAAGGTTTCGGATATGCAGATTCTCCATACAGTGGAGGAAGTGGATGCGTTCATTGATTATTGGGATATCGCTCGCAAGGAACTCCCTGTGGCAACCGATGGCCTTGTTTTCAAGGTCAATTCTCTGCGTCAGCAGCTCAATCTTGGTTATACTGCGAAGTCGCCCCGGTGGGCTGTGGCTTTCAAGTTCAATCCGGAGAATGCTTGCACTCAATTGCGTTTCGTAAGTTTCGAGACAGGACGAATGGGAATCGTCACCCCCGTGGCCAATCTTGATCCTGTTTTGCTATCAGGGACCATTGTAAAACGCGCTTCCCTGCATAATGCCGACATTATGAAGGAACTCGATATCCATGAGAATGATTGGCTCTACGTAGAGAAAGGGGGAGAGATCATTCCTAAGATTACAGGAGTTGATAAAGAGCGTCGTAATCCCGATAGCAAACCGATAGAATTTGTTTCTCACTGCCCTGTGTGTGGAACTGCGCTTGTCAAGAAGGAAGGGGATGCCGCGTGGATTTGTCCTAATAAATATGGATGTCGTCCACAGATCACCGGTCGAATCGAGCATTTCTGTGCGCGCCGCATGATGAATATCGACGGAGTGGGAGAGGAGACCGCAGATCTTCTGTATGACAAGGGTCTCGTCAGCACCTCTGCCGACCTTTACGACCTCACTAAGGAGCAGCTCTCTATCCTCGACCGTTTCGGCGACAAGAGTGCTGAAAGAATACTCAACGGACTTGAAGCCTCCAAGCAAGTGCCTTTTGAGAGAGTAGTGTATGCCCTTTCTATTCCAAATGTAGGCGAGACTACATCTAAACGCGTGGCTAAGAGCGTAAAGAGCATGGAGCGCATGCAAGCGATGAGTGTCGAGGAACTGCAGGCAATTCCTGATGTAGGTCCGATTGTTGCTCAGGGCATATTCGACTATCTTCGTGATCCTGTCAACGTAGAGAATATAGAGCGGCTCAAGGCAGCCGGACTGCAGATGCAGCTCAGCGAGGAAAAAATGCAACCTGCCGGTAATGCTCTCGAAGGACAGTCAATCGTGATTTCCGGCACATTTGCCCATCATAGCCGTGAGGAATATAAGGATATGATTGAAGCTAATGGAGGAAAGAATGTAGGAAGCATATCCAAGAAAACCTCCTTTGTTCTTGCCGGCGAAAACATGGGTCCCTCCAAGCTCGAGAAGTGCCAAAAACTTGGAATCCCCATCATCTCCGAAGATGAATTCCTCCAAAAAATCAAAAATAATTGATGATTTTTAGAGCGACATTGATTATGCATTATGAATTATGCATTATGCATTAATCAGAGGATACCGACCGAGCGGAATAGCTCTCCATAGTATTCGGCCTTCTTTTCGATTTTCATTGGATACGCACGGCTTGTGGATGGCATTCGCCATATCCGCAGGCCGTCGCTCGATTCTGTCATTTCTCCCATTTTGGGTCTTTGGGTTCCTGTCAGTTCCGCTATTACGTCGGCTGCTTTTTCGCCAGTGGTGGCTATCGTATGGCACTCCGGGAGATCCTTGAGTAGTTCATAAAGCGGTACAGGTTTCAGTATTTCCAGAAACTTGTCGGAGGCATTCCCTTTTAGTCTGCGCACCTCGCGTGCTGTGTCATGCATGGCGATATGATGTTGTGCCATAAGCTTGCGGCATTCATCTTCGCGGAAACTTTTGGTAGCTGCATCATACAGGGCATTCTTGTCTCCTAAGAAGAGCATCCCGCAGATCCGCCAGTAATCATTGATAGGGTTAGGGTAGTAGAAATTCATGCTCCATCGATGCTCACCCGGAGGGAAAGTACCCATCATCAGCACCCGAGCCCCCTCAGGAAGGAAAGGGGGGAAAGGATGTGTCTCTATTATAATATTCTCATTATTTTCCATTTTCCTATGTCTTTGAATATATAACACTTTGCATCCAGGCTTGTTTCCTCGGATGCCCTATTAAAAGGAAAAGGAAAGGTTTTCTGAAAGCATAATTTTCATCCCTGCCTTTATATAACCGTTAAGGGCAGTTTGATTCCACTTGAATTGAGCTGCAAACCTCACGGTTTCAGTATTAACTCCATCCTTTATTATAAGGGTATCAAGCAGCTCTATCGGATTCATTAACGTGCCGTATATTCCCGGTCGTTTGACGCAATCTGAAAATGCTGCATGAAGCGTTCCTTCATTAAAGGCGAGTATTGAGAGTGGGGCGTTTCGACTGGTCATGTGTCATCGTCTTGGGCCACTGTCTCCTGATGGCTGTCTTGGATAAAAAGAAAGACGGGAGCCACTTACATGCTCACCCCGCTCCAAGAGGCCTACCACAGCCCGATATAGTGGAATGAGCAATGGTAAATGACCCCGCGAAGCATGGATATGTGGAAATATCTGCTCAATCCCGGAGGATTGAGACAGCCATACATATACGTACCCAAGGGGCATCTACAATTGCTTCATCCTTGACTATATCTTAAGAATGTGGTAGTTTCTCAGAGCCAAGAGATAAAGCGAGTAAACGCCTTTCATATGTCAA